>CAKZQF010000223.1 GCA_937139475.1 uncultured Gammaproteobacteria bacterium
CCAAACGCGATAATTAAGGTAATCAACAAAACAAAGAAACGATTGCCGATAGACCATCTAATAATTGATTCAATCATCATTTGCTCCCAACTTAATGATTCGAGTGATCAACTACAGGCTTGTTTTCCTTGCCGTGTTGCTCATCTGATTCAAGAGATATTTCAGTGATAACTAAGTCATCTCTAACTTCAAAGGTAAAAGTGACATCATCACCAACATTGAAATCAACTATCTCTATATTGTCCGCGACGATAAAGTCCATCGTCGCAGCAGGTCTATCCCATTTCTCTATTGGGCCTCGGCTAATATTTAGAATCCGTGTATCAATATCAATCGCATTAATTAAACCTGATACTGTTGCGGAAGATACTTCTTCACTCATATCAGCAGACTCACTCATGATATGAATTCCAGTAATTTCATATCCACCATCTTCGGTTTTACTCACTTCAAAGTGCAAAGATTGACCAGACTTTAATGAGTCAATATCGACTTTTTCAGCCACAGTAAAATCCATAACCATCTCAGGCCAATCCCAAGCTTCAGCAGGGCCGTGACTGATGTTAACCATTCGGTGCCCAGCCATAACACTATTAACATCCCCTTGCATCCAAACAGAGTTAGGTACTTCATCGTGAGTCATTCGTTTAAAGTCAGAGCTTTTGCTTGATTCTGAATCAATCAAGAATTGAGCTGATGTCACCACAACGTCATCTTCATTAAGCCCCTCTAAGATTTCGATACTATCGATATCAACCCGGCCAATTGTCACTTCAATAGATTTAAACTGGCCGTCACCTAAAGCAAGGACAACTCTGTCTTGTTTACCTGTTCTAATAACGGCTTCTTTAGGTACGAGTATCGTGCTGTCAGCTTGATTAGCGTGAATAGATACTTGTGCAAACATGTTTGGTTTTAGCTGGTAATCTGGGTTGTCGAATTTCAATCGCACTCTTAAGGTGCGTGTTTTACTGTTCAAAGTTGGATAAACATAATCAACGACACCAGCCCAGTCCTCACCGGGTAAATAGTCAAGTGTCATTGATACAGGAAGTCCTTCTTTAATTAAGGCTGCGTCACGTTCAAACACTTCTGCTTCAACCCAAACTTGATCTAGCTGACCAATGCTTAATAAGGTGTTTCCCGGCTTGACATAAAAACCCTCTCTAATCTTCAAACCATCAACAACACCCGCCTGAGGGGAGTAAAAGGTGATGGTTTGCTGAACCTTTCGTGTCTTTTCTAGCTTTTGAATGAAGTCTGCTGAAAGCTGTAACGCTTTAAGCCGATCTTTGGCCGCCGAAATTAAGGAACTATTATCGCGTTTTAACGCTATTAATAGTTCTTCTTGCGCGTTAACTAACTGAGGAGAATATAGCGTGTATAGAGGCTGCCCTTTCTCTACAGGATTACCTGCTGCTTTGACATAGAGTTTTTCAATCCAACCATCAACACGTGGATGAATATGGATCAGTTTATCTTCATCATATTGAACGTAACCTACCGTTGATATTTCGGTATGCATATTTTTAAGCTCCACAGGTGCAGTACGAACCCCAAGATTATTCACTACATGAGGAGCGATTTTTACAGCTCCGGGGCCAAAGTCATCACCAGATGATTCTTCCTCATACACAGGAATTAAATCCATCCCCATAGGTGACTTACCGGGCTTGTCCCGGCGGTAATTAGAATCCATCGGTGCAACCCAATACAGCGGTTTTTTCTCTCCTGATGTAGCTTCATTGCCATTACCGCTTGAACCTGTACCTTGATATAAACTTAATGCTCCAGCACCTAGTGCAGCGCCTATGATGATGGCGGCTACTAGTTTCAAATTTGGTGTTTTAGTATTCGTTGACATTATTTTTCTCCAAATTGCTGATTGGATAAGTGCTGATTCATTCTGTGCGAAGTGTGCATTGGCTTATGCTCAGCATTTGAGTTAGTTTGAGAGTACGAAAAGAAATAGTTGATGCGAGCAACTGTTTTAAGTGCGTCAACATCAATTTTTAAGGCTGATATTCTGGCGTTTAATTCTGCGATTCTTGCTCGAACTACTTCGGCAAAATCACCATCATCGTTGGTGTAGGCAGTCAATGATGCTTCCGCTTGGTCATGAGTTTGTTTGAGAAGTTGTTTTTGATAAATAGACTGCCTGTCAGATAAACGTTTAAGCTGTCTAAGCTCCTTTTCTACCGCACTGATCATTTGCTTTGTCAGTAAAAGCTTCTCTGTTTTAACAGCCTCTGACTCAGCAATAGAAGCTGCAACTTGCTTATCTTGTCTATTTTCAGTGAACAATGGCAAATCAAACGTTACCCCAACAGAAAATAGGTCAGCTCTACTATCACCAGAAGGCATATTGTCACGATAGGCATAGCTCGCATTAACACCCCATTGCGGCTCATATTGCTGTTTAGCTAATTCAACACCTTTTTCTGAAGCTTTGCGTTTCACATCAATTGCAAGTATTGCTGGATGATTCGCAAGTTCCTGAGCCAATAGATTTCTTGAGTAATTAGATGCTTTTAGGACTGTTGGATTATTCAATCGAATCGAAGGCAATTCTTTTGAGACGCTAAATTCTAGTGGTTGCGCATCAAAGTTGAATGATTCATTCAATCGCTCAACATCGTAAATATGAAGCCACTCATTGAGGCGAGCGATTGTCATTTCTAGCTTCTGCTTTTGCGAAGTTAATCTGTCATCTAACTGCACGATTTCCAACTGAGCACGAATAACATCTTGCTGTCTGGTTTTACCAACAACGTTTGAGTAGCTAGCTCTAGCCACCTCTGCCATTTGCTCAAATAGCGACCAATCTTCTTCAATCAAATTAATAGTCTGTTGTGCTAAGTAAGCATCTAGCCAAAGCTGTGACACTTGGCTTTTCAACTTCGCTTTACGATCCTCGCGTAGCAGTGGAAATTTCGTGGACTCTATTTTTAACTGGTCTTGTTTGATCTCTAGGCTATCTCCTCTCGGAAACATTTGAGAGACGCCAACCTTTAGCTGAGTCATTCCTTCCTGCTCTAAATCCCAAGTATCTGTTGGTAAATTCATTATCCCTAGCGATACTTTCGGGTCAGGCAAAGTACCTGAAGCGATACTTCTATTTTCAACCGCACTTTGTTTCAATCGGCTACCATGAAGCCAAGGATCATTTTGCTGAGCTAAGGTGATAGCTTGTTCAAGTGACACTACTTTCTCAGCTTGAGCTGAGAATACAGATAAGCCGAGTATTAGTGCAGTTGAAAGTGAAGTAAGGTTTGAAGCGTTCAATTTCATTAGAATTGCTCCTCGTATGTCTTAACTTTTGCATAGACTTCGCTCGTTCCATCTTTAAATAGAATTAACACGTTGTATGGCATAAAGCGGTCACCGACTTCCATACCGGGAGAGCCAACAGGCATTGCTGGAACTGAAAGCCCAATCGCATTCGGGTGCTCTTCTGATAAGAACTGCTGAATAAATTTGGCAGGCACATGACCTTCAAAGGCAAATCCATTTCTGCTCACTGCCGTGTGACAGGAGCGGTAATTAGGCTTAATACCATACTTAGTTTTGATATTGCCGATGTTTCGGAAATCTTTGGAATGCGCAACGATCCCTTTTTCTTCAATATGAGTTATCCATTTTTTACAACACCCACAAGTAGGGGTTTTATAAACGATTAACTCCAAAGGTGTTATGTCGTGATTGTGTGCATGGTTATGTTCATTAGCGTTTGCAAACGCAGGTGAAAGCAGCATTACAACTGCTATTTTTAAATACTTATTGATCATTTTTGCCCCCAGACATCGCTGGAAAATATCTATAGCGCTACGACGCTATATTGACTAACAGAAAAATTAATTACATGTGCGCGAAATTTGGACGCACTAATCCTGTATTAGGCAAAAATTGGTGGACGATAAAGGGAAGTGGAAATTGAATGAGGTTGTTTAGATTGCAGAGCAGCTACTGATTCACTCAATATTTGAATATCTGTCGAGTCAACACTGGAATTTAGGACTGTCGTAGGTGAGCAAGCATTTGCAGGACAAACACATTCAACATCACAACAATCTTCTGATTGACCATTACTGCTTTTATTCTTATCACCATGATCCATTCCTTCATGATGACTCATCTTGGAATGATCCATGTTCATGTGTGATTCGTGAGAACCTGATGACATTTCGCAAGACATAGCAGAATACGCAAATGCTTGCCCTACAAAGGCAACCAGCATAAGCGTTATTACTAAGACTTTTGAAAATGCTTTAGACATAAAATTCTCATAAAAATATACATCGTCTATGCTAATACAAATTTTCGAATAAGTAAATTGATGTCATGTAAACATTTAAGAATATTTGATTAACATCAATTTACTCAATTAGAACAACTCCATAGCAAAGAACACATTAAGTGATATCAAGCTTAGACTTTTCGCTAAAAACATTAAATGTGATAAGAATGGCACCTAAAAGAATCGCTATATCTGCAACGTTAAAAATTCCAGTCCTAAATGAACCAACACCTATATTCATAAAATCAACTACAACACCGTGATATTGAATTCGATCATGCAAATTACTTATACCGCCAGATAAAATAAGGCTTAATCCAGCTAAATAATTCGGATGAGATCTTAAATTCGACATGAGATGAATAGCTAAGCCAACTAAAAACACCAGTACCAAGCCACTAAAAATGAAATACCTAAGCACCTTTGGTAAACCACTTCCTAAGCTTAAAAAGGCTCCTGAATTTTCTGCATAGCTTAGTCGAAATACATCGTAAAAATAGCTACATGTATCTTTCCCTGATAAGAATTCAATCGCTAACAATTTGGTATATTGATCTAAAGAGATGACCAATAACATTAAAAAAAATAAAAATGGTAATTTAATATGAAGTTTCATACGTTTTACTTATACAGCCGCCCCAAAGAACAGATAACTTCAGTAAAAGCGTCCACTTCTGACTCCGCTTCATGACTTTTTCTGCAATACTCCAGTTCATCATGATAGATGATCATAGTGCACCTATAATTGTGTTCTTCAAGCTTTTCAAAGCTTACAACAACATGACTTTTCTTCTTAATTTGATTATCTATGAATCCGCGAAGCAAGCTTCGAAAGACTTCTATATTTGCTTTTGGGTAGTCTACATTTATTGTGATCATGTCAAACTCCAACTCGCTATTAATTTAAGTTAAGCTAAAAACATCCTTTATTGCCTTTATAAAAGAGAGCCTCTCACATCCATCTATAGCAATACTTGTTTCTTTTAACTCTCCAAATAAAAACAATCTGGCGATGACGCGAAAGCTCTCCGTCAATGGTTCAAAAGAGCAAATAATTTCTAACTTAGTTTGCTTACTATTCGAACCATTCATTAAATGCCTAGCCAACTTTCGCAGCTCGTCGAGCTGACGACTTTTGTACTTTGCAATAATTACCAACACTAGAACTCCCTTGCATTGATTAGGGTGCAAGGGAGCTTTAAGCAGAACAACTTACTATGCAGCATTCTGGTCAAGTATGTTTACAGCGTCACTTATCAACCTAAAACTAACAGGTAAATTGAGGTTAACGTTTAAATGAAGTGTTCTAGCAATGTCAGAAGCTGATATTAATCCCCTGACTGTTGTACCTTCATTATTTGTCACCAAGATATGTTGATCATCAGAGCTTGCTAAGAACTGGATTAATGAACGTAAGCTCGCACTTTCAAGTGCTTGCCATTCAAGAGAGGTCAACACTGATTTCGTCTTCATAAAATCACTTACTCGAAGGTCTGCCCTTGAATCGCCAGATGCCACTTTTTTGATTATCTCTTGATTGTTTAAATCATTAAAACTTAACGTTCCTACAAACTGATTATTCTCGTCCAGCACCAATTTCAATTTTACATGTGCTTTTTTCATTAAATATTCAGCTTCAACCGCTTTCGTATTGTAATCAATCACTAACGGTCGATTTTTTTGAAAATCGGTTACTAGTTCAATCGCCTTACTTTGAAGAGACACTTTAGTTTGTTTAGCAGGCCATTCTATTTGTGACACGTGATCACATGTTTTTAAAGATAATTGAGTCATGTCTTTGTACCTTAATAAATTAAAAAATTTGGGAAAATATCCCGTTCTTTTATGAGTACAAAGTTTTTGGTGGTGCTCTAATTGAGTAGTGGTTTAACGCTATTTCTTTGAACGAAATAAAGGAGTAAAATGGTTCTGAGCTGGTTTGCTTCGTTTTATGAGTTATATTTTGTGAACTTAAATACTTTTTTTCTGACTCTTCATTATCAACTGACTTAGAGTCATACGAAGCGCAAGCATTAATTGTACTATCTAATTGCTGGAATTGCTGACCATAGCTAGCGCCTTGCGACCCTGTAAAGGTCGCAAGTACAACATAGGTAAAGAATAGGCAACTAGAAAATAATTTCATCTATATTCCCAGAAGGTTACAAATCAACATACAAGAAGTCGTAACCAAACCAAATAAATACGCTACAAAGTACTAATGTAATAAGCATAGCTGGTGTCCCTTTTCTTATCCATAATCCCGGTGAAATAGCAAAATCAGGGTTACCCGTTTCTCTCGCTAAGCGCTCAGAAATGGTGACTATATAAACATTAGCTGTAGAGCCTATATGGGAACCGTTTCCGCCCATTCCAACCCCCATTGCGAGCGCCCACCACATAACGCTGACATTCACGCCTTCGTTTTGTAAAGTTAGAAGAACTGGGATCATAGCGGCGGTAAATGGAATATTATCAATCAGCGCCGATAATATCGCCGCAACCCACAATAAAACCAATGCTGCAATAACTGGGTGCTCTAGTATTAATGGCTTAAACATTTCTCCAAAGTGATGTAATAATCCTGAATGTTCAACACCACCAATAACGATAAATAATGAAATAAAAAACATTAAAAGTGGCGTTTCGATATGCTGTGTAACTTTTTCTAGGTCAATTGAGCGCGTTATAAATAGTAAAATCGTTAAAGACGCAGCTGCTACCATCCAAGGTTCCCAACCAATATGATGATGAAATACAAATAACACCACCATAAAGCTCAACACGCCTATTGACTTATACCAAAGCTTTTTATTTTTGTATTCTAGTTCTTGCTCAACAACGTTAGTCACAGCTTGCCCTAACTCTTTACCAAACAAAAACTTCATCGAAAATAAAATACCAATCCAAGCCAGTAATACTGGAGGCCCCATGTGAATGATGAAGGTATTGAAGTCAATACCAGCCGCTGAGCCAATCATTAAGTTAGGTGGATCGCCCACTAAAGTTGCCACGCCACCAGTGTCTGATAACAAAGCTGCCGCTAACAAATAAGGAATGGGGGATACATTCATATTTCGGCAAATAAGGATAATAAGCGGTCCAAAAATAATAACCGTTGTCACATTATCAAGAATCAATGACAACAGAGTCACTGCTGTACCCAGCAACACTATTAGTTTGAATTGCGAGCCATTGCTCAACTTGGCTAGATAGGAAGCTAAATGCTCAAAGCCACCTGTGGTCATCATTATCGAAACGATAATCATCATAATTGCTAGTAGAAATACTACGTTCCAATCAATGGCTTCTAGGGCAAGCTCAGGAGAATAAAAGCCAAGTATTTGACCTGCAATAATAATTGCACCCGCCCCTGCCATAGCAAACTTAGCTCGGTGTATACCGTGAAAGTGCTCGGTAAAAATACCGAAGAATGTAAAAAACAATATCGCAGCCGAAACTACCATTGGTATAGATAAATCGAGCACCGCAATTTCTCCTATAAGTACTATTGCTTATCACAATGACAAAAATACCATTGAAATATAATTTGATGTAAGTTTTATTATAATGCTATTGTAACAATATTGTAATTAACTTTTTAGTTTCAATTCCTGATGAATAACTTTGTTAGCTTCTCCTAATGATAAAACGTTATAATCAAATGATAATAACCATTAACGAGTGACAGACATGGAAAATAGAACTGCTAGATTGACGATTTTAATAGACCCAAAAAAGAAAAAGGCCTTAGAGGAACTTTGTGCGCTAGAAGATATGAATTCATCTCAAAAGGTAAGGCAATTGATACGTGAGTATATTGAATCTAAGCTCGGTGACGATTGGCGTGAAAAGGTGCTTTCGGAATAAAACGAAGAATAGGGAGTTATTAGGTTGCAATGACTAGCGAATTAGGATTCACCAAAACACGTGGATTAAAACGTGTTTATTTAGCCTTTGGCAACTCAGTCAGGGCATTGAAGTGGCTGGTAAAAAATGAAGCTGCTTTTAGGCAAGAGTTATTGCTATTAATAGCCTGTATTCCCATAACGTTTGTTTTTGAGATTACCGCCTCTGAGCGCTTAATATTGCTGACATCTGTGGTATTTATTATTTTTACTGAAATCGTAAATACCGCAATTGAAGTCGTTGTCGATAGAGTAGGAAAAGAAATCCATCCGCTGTCAGGATTAGCAAAAGATTTGGGATCTGCTGCTGTCATGATTAGCTTTATTATAGCGGTTTTAATTTGGTTAATCGTATTGATTTAATATTTTCTGCTTAAGGTTACCTTAAGGTTTTAGCACTATAAATTGATTTAAAAATTTTGGAGTACTCTATGAAATCTCAATTAATATGTTCTTTGATTTTATCTTTACTAGCGTTTGGAGCTTCAGCTAATCCGAATGCTGCTGAGCAAAAGGCTGCCGCTTGTGCAGCCTGTCATGGTGCGACAGGGGTTTCTGCTGTGCCTATGTATCCTAATTTAGCAAGCCAAAAGGCCGCATACCTTGAAAAGCAGCTCAAAGCCTTCAAGAGTGGCGATAGAGCAGATCCAACAATGAACGCGATGGCAAAAAGCTTATCAGATGCTGACATTAAGTTGCTCGCGGAATATTTTTCAACGATGAAACGTTAATTTAACGCGTTTCTTCAATTAATAGACAGCCAAGCAAGCTTATGATCCCCAAAGTACATATATTATGGTTTTCAACGTTTTCAATTGTCACTTCCATAATATCGATGTACCGCTTCTATATCCTAAATTCCAAAAAGCTACCTGCAACACATACCTTTAGTTTACTGATGAGTGTCGCGGTTGGAGGAAATACGGCTTTCTTTTGCTTCCTCGCCTTTATTAATAAAGGCGAGATCGCTATTTATTTGTTAACTTTTGCATTTAGTTTTATCACGATCCCCTTATTTTTGTCTTTCTTCTATTGGTTACTCCCCAAATCATCTAACAAAAAGGGATAGCTTAAGCTTTTCTTAAGGTTTATCACGTAGCTTTACTACTACATACAAACTAGTGGTAAATAGCCAGTGTTAAACCAACTAAAATTACTTACAGCACCATTAATCACATTTTGCCTATTTATATTGGCAACATTAAGTATATTTAGGCTCGGCTTTACTCTTTGGCAACTAGATCATTTTACTAGTTATCAAGATATAGCCATGACTATTACTAGTGGTTTCAGGATTGACTTAAGCAGTATCGGTTATTTGCTTATATTGCCCGTGCTTACTCATAGCGTTTCACTGCATCTTCCAAAATTTAATAAGTACTTTCGTATTATTTTTATGGCGTACTTCTTAATTATTCTTTCCGCTATTTTTTTACTCGAATTGGCAACCCCTGCGTTTATAAATGAATATGGACTAAGACCTAATCGACTATTTATTGAATACCTCATATACCCTAAAGAGGTAGCCCAAATGTTAGTTAATGGGCACTGGGAGATGTTAGCTGTAGTGTTTACGGCAATAATACTTATTTCTCATTTTATTATTTTCCCTCTAGCTAAAAAGCTTGCCAATGATTTCACGTTGGAAACAAAGCTTTCATCATTATCAAAAGTGAGCACATCTATTTTAATCATATTGATATCAGCAGCTTTTGCTAGAGGTACATTTGACCATCGTCCAATAAACCCTTCCTTCGTCTATTTCTCAACCGATCCGTTAGTCAACTCACTTACGCTAAATTCTAGCTACAGTGTTGCCCATGCCATTAAAGCAACCGGAAATAAAAAAAGTGCAGCAAAAATATATGGCAAAATGGATGAAGATAAAGTGATTTCAATCGTGAAAAATGAAACGGGCTTAAAGACGGAAAATTTCTACAACGAAAGCAAACCGACTCAAGCTATTCGTCAGCCAACTTATCACGGTAAGCCAAAAAACCTAGTCATAATCTTAGAAGAAAGTTTGGGCGCACAATATGTGTCAGAACTGGGCGGGCTTGAACTAACACCGAACATCGATAAGTTATATAACGAAGGTTGGGGGTTTAAACAACTATACGCCACTGGCACACGCTCGGTAAGAGGTGTTGAAGCCATTATCACAGGCTTTACCCCAACACCAGCACGTGCTGTGGTAAAACTAGACAAGTCACAAAAGAATTTCTTTACCATTGCCAATCTGCTTAAAGATAACGGTTATAACACACAATTTATTTATGGCGGAGAAAGCCATTTCGACAACATGAAAAGCTTTTTCTTAGGCAATGGATTTACCGATATAGTCGATTTTGACGATATTGAAGAGCCTGCTTTTGTTGGTTCATGGGGAGCGAGTGATGAAGATCTTTTTAAACAAACAGATAAAGAATTGCTAAAACTTCATGAACAGGGAAAGCCATTTTTTAGCTTTATTTTTAGCTCTAGCAATCATGATCCGTTTGAAATTCCCGAAGGTGTTGTTACGCCAATTAGCTACACTCACAAGCAACTTAATGAATACGGCGAAAAAGAACTACTTAGACATCAGGCAATCCAATATGCTGATTATGCTTTAGGTGAGTTTATTGGTAAGGCGAAATCACAACCCTATTGGCAGGATACCGTTTTTTTAATTGTGGCTGATCACGATGCAAGAGTTATTGGTAAAAACTTGGTGCCCATTAACAACTTTCATATACCTGCTGTAATCTTAAATAGTACACACTTACCGACTAAAGATACCCGGATTGTCAGCCAAATTGATTTAGCTCCCACAGTATTATCTTTAGTAGGAGTTGCAAACGACTCGCCAATGATAGGACAAGACTTAAACAATGAGAATATTAATCAACGAGCCATAATGCAATACGCAAGTAATTTCGCCTACCTTACAGAGGCAGGTGCAACAATCTTACGCCCCGACAAACCTGCCTTAGGATTCAGTTATGACCCTACTTCAATGTCATTACAGCCTAGACAAAGTTCTGTTCAAGAAAACGAAACAGCACTTGCACATGCGCTTTGGGGTAGCATGGCTCTCAAAAACAATTGGTTCTCTTATAATAATTAACCAATCAATGTTGATTTGGTACATTTGCCCTATGCTTATTAATCACATGCCCGATGAAAAATCTTTAAATAATCATTAACATTAATCGTGGGGTAAGAAAACAAATAGATCAAGCAACCTATTAACCATTGCATGTACCCCAAAAGGAGAAATGTAATGAATAAAACTAAAACGCTTACTTATGTGTGGCCTAGAAGCGTCAGGCTTTTTCATTGGATAAACGTCACCACAATTAGTTTACTGATAGTGATTGGCTTAATCATCTTTAATAGTAAAACACTTGGCGTGACGGTAGACGCCAAAATATTACTTAAAACCATACATGTTTTGATTGGTTATGTTTTTGCCATCAACCTAATTATTCGGTTCGTCATGGGCTTTATAGGCTCGTCGAATGAAAAATGGTCGCACACTCTGCCATTTATGAAAGGGTATAAAAAAGAACTCACAGAGTTCAAACGATCTCCAAAACAAGCTTACACAGGCCATAACCCGCTAGGCAAGCTCATGGTACTAGCCTTGCTGATTGCAATGATAATTCAAATGGCGACGGGGTTAATATTAGCAGGGACTGACATCTACTACCCACCATTAGGGCAACACTTCGCTAAAAGCATTGCAGTAGACGAGACTCAACTTGACGCAATCAAACCTTATTCAAAGGTTAACGTTGACGATGAACGTTATAAGCAACTTAGAGAATTTCGTTCTCCTATTATTACAACTCATGTATACGCATTTTATGCCCTATTAGTGCTAATTCCATTGCATATTCTAGGTGTTATCATTGGAGAGCGACGAGAACAGTCTGGATTGGTTTCTGCAATGATTAATGGATATAAGTTTTTACCGAAAGATTCGAATAACAGTTAAGCTTAATTTAAGCTTCTTGGTTTAGGCTATAAATATAACAGGCATAATGAAGTCTTTCGTTGCAAAGTGTTCATAAGGAAAGCGATATGTTAAAAGTAGAAATATTAGAGGCATCTAACACAGTGTTACTGCGACCAACCGACAAGCTAACGCAAGCAGATTTTGAAGCGGCGGCTAGAATCATAGATCCATATATTGAAAATAATGGTAAGCTCAATGGCATTATCATTAATGTCAAAACGTTCCCTTTATGGGACTCCTTTTCAGCATTTATTTCACATTTAAAGTTTGTCGGTGATCATCATAAAAAGATCAGCCATGTCGCAATTGTGACAGATTCTGCAATAGGTTTGATTGGCGAGCATATAGCAAGTCATTTCGTAGCCGCAGAAATAAAACACTTTTCATTTGACGAATTGGATAAAGCAATAACATGGGCTTCTCATTAAACGCCTAAACATGGTAAAAGCGGCTATGTAGAAAGTACTTTATTGGATAAATATGAAAATACGCCATTTCATAATAACTATAACTGTTGGGGTTAACTTAGTTTTTTACCTCGTCGGTTGGTATTGGTTACTTTGGTTTTCAGTGGCAGTTTTACTATTAGCTATTTATGATGTTTTGCAAAAACAGCACACCATATTAAATATCTACCCAGTTATCGGACATCTACGTTATCTATTTGAAAGTATAAGGCCAGAGATTCAGCAATATTTTGTTGAGTCCAACATCAATGGACGGCCTTTTAACCGTGAATATCGCTCACTTGTTTACCAGCGAGCAAAGGGAGAAACAGATACTCGCCCTTTCGGTACACAATTTGATGTTTATCGTTCAAGCTATGAATGGATTAACCACTCTCTTGCTCCAACTAAAGTTGCACCTCAAAACTTAAAGGTAAAATTTGGCAACAGTGCCTGCTTAAAACCTTATATTGCATCCCCGCTGAATATTTCAGCGATGAGCTATGGAGCATTAAGTAAAAATGCGATTATGGCGCTTAATAAAGGAGCACAAGAAGGTGGCTTCGCCCACAATACCGGAGAAGGAGGACTAAGCCCATATCACTTAAAATACGGTGGCGACCTTATTTGGCAAATAGGTACTGGCTATTTCGGTTGTCGAAATGAGCAAGGGTGTTTTGATGAGAAACAGTTCGCAGAAAAAGCTACGTTAGATGCAGTAAAAATGATTGAGGTGAAGTTATCACAAGGAGCTAAACCCGGACATGGTGGGATTTTACCTTCGGCAAAGCTCACTAAAGAGATCGCTGACATTAGAAATGTGCCGCTAGGAGAAGATGTAATCTCCCCAGCAGCACACTCTGCCTTTTCATCGCCCAAAGAGTTACTCCAGTTTATTGATAAATTAAGAAAACTTTCTGGTGGCAAACCTGTTGGTTTTAAACTCTGTCTAGGCTCTAAAATAGAGTTTTTTGCTATTGCTAAAGCAATTGCGGAAACCAATATTACTCCTGATTTCATCACAATCGATGGCTCTGAAGGTGGAACTGGTGCCGCACCAATTGAGTTTACCAATGCAGTAGGCACACCACTTATAGATGCAATTATATTTGTTCACGATGTTTTGATCCCATTAGGTATGCGAGAACAAGTAAAAATCATTGCTTCAGGTAAAATAATTTCTGCATTTCATATTGCGAAAATTATTGCTTTAGGTGCTGATGCAGTTAATTCCGCACGAGGAATGATGTTTGCGCTTGGCTGCATTCAGTCAAGAACCTGCAATACCGACAAATGCCCAACGGGAATCGCTACCCAAGATCCTGCTAGATATAAATTTCTTGATGTTAATGATAAAAGTAGCCGAGTGAAAAACTATCAAAATGCTACTATTGATCACCTAGCGGAATTAATCGGTGCATGTGGTATTGACACCTTGGACGACTTACAACGTGAGCATATCAATAAAAGAAAGAGTAATGGTCAAACAACCAACTACGAGCGGATTTACCCTTCAAAACTTGTAGGGGCATTGTCAAAATATGAAACAATACCTCACGAGTGGCTTGAAGATTGGAACAAAGCGTCATCTGATCGTTGGCTTTCAAGCTAATAACACAAACAACGTTAAATATCAGGATTGAAATTGATTAATCAATTACCTAAATGGATTGAACTAGGAGCCGCATTACTTGCCTTTATCGCAGGTTTTATCAATGCGGTAGGATTGCTTAGTTTTGAACATCAATCAGTTTCTCACTTATCTGGTACGGCGACACTCGTTGGCATTGCCGCACAAGACGTTAACTTCACATTATTGTTCAAATTAGCCGGAATAATAGTTGCGTTTGTTATCGGCGCAGTAATAGCGGGTATTTTCATTGATAGCCGTGACCTTAAACTTGGTCGTCATTACGATACTTTACTATTTTTTGAAGCCATACTTATACTGCTCGCAATTCACTTTTTAGATAACAATGTGATGTGGGGACAAATGACCCTATCTATGGCCTGCGGCATTCAAAATGCGATGGCGACACGTTATAGCGGTGCTATCATCAGAACGACGCATTTAACGGGTATTTTTACAGATATTGGGATAATGATTGGCTCTTATTTAAAAGGTGAGGAATTTGATCATAGAAAGTTTTGGTTGTTTTTTCTTATTGTCATTGGTTTTATTATTGGTGGAGTGATAGCTGCACCGCTATTTACCTTTATAGGTTACCATAGTTTGTATATCCCCTTCGGCTTGTGCATTTCTTTGGCAGCGCTATATCGATATCATACTCGCAAATTATTACAATAATTACTCATTCATCTTTAAAAAAGGACGTATAAAAACAAAAGCTAAAAGTGGGATAATTAATGTATCTGCGACAAGCTTCATTGCGAGCGAATCTCCAATAAGTAGATCGACAAGTATCCCTGCAAAAGTTCCAAACATTACTGTTAACTCAAATAACATTTCGTGCTTTGAATACGCCTGTTTCAACGTCAGAGCTTTATCTTGATAATGTGCTTTACAAAAAAAGAGCGAAGACATTACGGAAACGACTATAGCAAACATTATTACGCTTAAATGCACTTTACACCTCCTTTAAATTTAGCTGTTGCATTATGATTTTCTCCAAGCGTTTACTAGCTCTTTTATCTTTATACATAAGCCGATCTGCTTCTTCTATTAATTGCCTTTTTGAATTTGATTCCGAGCTATAGGCTACACCAATAGAAATGCTCGCTTTAAAGTGCAATAGAAAATCATTAGACTTTTGTTTTAAATCTCGAATTAAACCTTTTACAAAAAGGTCTGCCTCACCTTTGTCAGCAAATACTAAAAGTAACGTAAACTCATCTCCCCCTACTCGAAATGCGAAGTCCATTTTTCTATGCGTAGAATTTACTAAAATATTGGAAAACTCTTGTAGTACCTCATCCCCTTTAGTGTGCCCAAAATGATCATTAATATATTTAAAATTATCTAAATCAATATAAAGCAAGACTAATTCGCCGTTTGTTCTTTTACAAAGCTCAAACTGCTCGTCAAGTTGTTCGTCAAAACACTTTCTATTGTAGAGTTTCGTCAATGGATCAATTAGACTCGACTCTTCCAATTTCTTTTCAAACTGCAAAACCTTATTCACGATTAACAGTAGCAGTCCGGTAAGGATAATATTAGCTGTCCATACCACGTAGCGATTAAAGTATTCTATTGAATCTATTAACTCGATAAGAGTAGGGATAATGACTATTAAATATAGTAATTTTCTTGATACGATTCTTTTTATCAAATTAAACAACACCTAATAAATAAAAGGATTAAAGCAGAATACCTTAATTTATTAATTTTAAAAAAGTTTATATTTAAAATTCATATTCTAACGCCAACCTAAAGCTGTGATCTTTACCTGACTGGGAAATTTCAGAAATAAAGCCAGCTTCCCATTTCAATTGCTTTTGCCTATCGATTCTATAAATCCCCATAAATGCTGGCCCTATCCCAAAGAACTCCTCTCCGCTGTATATTTCAATTGCAGGTTGTAATTCCGGCATCCAGCGGTAACGATATTTTAATCGAAACTCGGCCTCTAGCTCGTCTTCTATATTTTCACCCCATTCGTACACGGCAAACGCATTCATTGTTAAACTAGTCCGGCCAAACTCTTTCTCAAAAAGCACGCCAGTTGTAAATTCCCAATCATCTGATTGATGCAGTTTTTCAATCTCAAACAGCATACCCCAGTCGGCCCATTGTTCTCCTTGCTCAGTTACCATCCACCGCAACTCAACCTCATAAGCTTGCAGGCTAAAGTCTTCAGTTTCCGTTTTTTCACCTACTAAATAAGCTTCAAGCATTAAAGATTCATTTAAAGATTTACCAAAAGCTATTCTTTGACCAAGTAAGTTTCCCTCGTCGGTTTGTCTTGACAGCATTCGCCATTCAAACTCTGTTTCGTTTGGTAAAACATAGGGGTGGTAAACTTTATCGACGACAATACCGTCAGCCAATGCTTGTGAACAAAGTATTAAGGCGAAGATCGACAATATTCTCATTTTTCGTTCCTCACAATAGGTGTATTAATGCGATTTAGTTTCTTAGCTGACAAAATTATTACCATCAATGTAATCACTACACTGGCGAAATAAGACACTACATATTCTGCCGTTGGTGCGGCCTTATAGCCAATTAATGTATTGAGTAAATAACCATACTCTGATGCATCAGCGACAAAGTTTGAGATGTCCCATAACGTGTTACTAGTGCTTACCACATCGATTTGCTGGAGAAGATAGACGTTTTGAGTTGCAAAACCTGCCAGATACAACACCCATAAAAAGTGCTTTAGGCAGCTAATACTTGCCAACGAACTTCTTAAGAAAATAGTGAGCAAAATACTAAAACTTAAGCAGATCCCAAGCCCAAAGAATCCACCAATGAACATACCTATAAATGTTTGGTTACTAGAAACCATTGCAGAGAGGTAGATAAAAAATTCGCTTAGATTTGCGGCTGTAAATAAAGTTATCGCCATTATCAGTAAATATCTCAGAACAGCTTTCAGTGCTGATTTATTACTTAGTAAAGGAGTTATAGCCAATAAGCTCATATAAACTGTGCTATTGAGCAAGCAGTAAAATACTTCGATACCATCACCATCAAATAACTCGCCAATATTTTCAATTTGAGTGTATATAAGGAGAACTGAAATAATTGTTCCTCCAGCATAAAAACTCAAATCCATCTTGGTTAGTCTTAAATTGGAAGTTGCTCCAACAATGAAAGACAGCAACACAAAGATTGGAAAAATATCTTTAATGAAAAGGAGTACAGTATTAATTAACATTGCTATCCTCCACAATAACGACACCTCTTGCTGTTTTTGGGAAATATTCACCAAAGTATTCATATCGACCAGCAGGTAATGGCCCAATAAAAATACGCCCTTTCTTGTTTGGGAAAATTACTTTTTCTCTGTTTAGATCAAAGCTATCGAATTCTTCTATTGAATCATCTTGGTTATGAATAATAAGCTTTACTTTCGTATTAGCAGGAATAGTAATTTGTGAAGGTGTAAATACATGATTTTTCAGGGTTATATGGAACTCCTGTGGTTTAGCCCAAGCACTAAATGCAGCCCAAATAGAAAAAGAAAGTACAATTAATTTTGTCAATCTAGCCTGCATCAATATTCCCATCTACATGTGGTAACACGATATCAACTCTTAAACCGCCAAGTGATGAACGCCCTAAAGTGACATTTCCTTTATGCAAAGCAACAATATGACTGACTATAGATAGCCCTAGACCACTTCCTGTTTGCTCATGATGTTTGACCCGATAAAACCTTTGCATAACCTTAGCTAACTGATCTTCATTAATACCGGGGCCAGAGTCTTCAACTGATATTGTAATATTATCCCGATTGCTAGTTGCTGATATTAGAATTTCAGCACCTATTCCACTGTACTTGATGGCATTTTTAATCAAGTTGTCGAATAGCGTTTCCAAAGAAAATTTATCAGCGAAAATGCTCATTGACGTTGCATTTAATGACACGGATTGGTCTTGCAAGTCAATTTGGCTGAAATTACTTGCAATTACTTCTTGGAGGAGATTGGTAATATTAAATTGTGTTTTCTTTGCGTCAAAGTTCTCAGGAGTGGTCCGATTTAGAGCGATCACCTGTTCAATGACATGAGCCATTCTTTCGGTATTAGCGGTTAATTCATCAATATGCTGAGCTTTAATATTTTCAGCTTCAAATGCGATTTTAAGGTTATGGGCATTGAGTTTTAGCACACTAATCGGTGTTCTTAGTTCATGTGCGGCATTACTGGCTAAGTTTTTTTCCCGCTCAAACGCGGCATTAAGCCTCTCTAGTAACCCATTGATAGTATTTTGGATTGGCTCTAAATCTGTTGTATTGGCTTCGATATTTATTGGCGTTAAATCTGATGCATCTTTCTGCATAACACTTTCAGATAACGTTCTAATGGGTGACAACGCTTTATTAACGGCAAAGTAGACAATTAATCCAATAATTGGAATAACAATGACAATAGGTAAAACAGCCTCTAGTAAAACCTCTTCAATTGATTCAATTCGCTGCGGCATCGGTTGTGCAACAATAACTTGTGAGTCTTCTTCAAATAGCGAGAAATAGCGCCAGTGGTTACCTAGAAAGCTTCTATAACCAAATTCCTCAGTTGAGCTAGCTATTTTTTGACTAGGGGCATTTTTACTTTTAACAATGAGCTTATCTGCTTTCCAGATTTGAAATGCAAATGATGAATGTGTATCAACGTCAAAACCACTTGGCGCAATTGGGCTATTTTTTAGGGTAAAAGCAATTGAGCGCATTTCGCCATCGAAGACACTGTTTAGCTTTTGGTTACTCGCCTTAAAACCTTGCAACGCTGCACTAAATGTTGCCAGTACAATGGCAGATAAAATAACAACTAACAAATAGCGTTTAATTGTCATTTAACTTTTACTCACGACATAACCGACACCTCGAACCGTTTTTATAAATTCCGGCGGTAACTTTTTTCTCACATTGCTGATGTGCACTTCTATGGTATTGGACGCTACTTCTTCCCCCCATTCGTAAAGCTTGTTTTCGAGTTGTTCTTTAGATTGTATTCGACCAATATTTTCCATTAATGATTTGACGATCATATACTCACGACGAGATAAACCTATTGGCTGTTGGTTAATTTCCACCGTGTGAGATTGTGTATCTAGCGATACAGCTTTATGGGAGATAATAGACGAGGAGTGAGTCCCAGCTCTGCGTTCAATGACTCTTAACCGAGCCAGCAATTCTGGCATACTAAATGGTTTAGCCAAGTAGTCATCCGCTCCTAAATCTAATCCTGCTACTTTACTTTCAACACCATCTCTGGCTGTTAAAATTAATACAGGTGTTGCTTTTCTAGATGTTTTCAACGACTTGAGCACGTCAAGACCGTCAATGTCCGGCAAACCAAGATCAAGTACTACACAATCATAGGGATTTGTTTTGTTTGCTAAAATAGCACTTGTGCCATTTGAGACATGATCAATACTATATCCTTCATGCCTCAATGACTCTTTTAGCCCGTCAGCTAGTTGATTATCGTCTTCTACTAACAGAACTCTCATCAAACCTCTTTTTTATAATTAATTTATATACCTAACCTTTTATTATCTTTGCAGTTTTTTGTTCACTTTAGCAAGCAATAGTTCAATTTCTTGATGGCGATATTTATCTGCTAAAGGTCTTGTGACACGAGGTTGTGCATACTTAGCCTTCTCTAAGTAAACTAACGCTTGCTTATAGTCTCTTTCATCATATAAGTATTCACCATAAAAGTAATTTGGATCGATCCCGTCTGGGTTGATAGCCAATGCCTTATTTAACATTACTCTAGCGTCATCATCATCACCAAAACCAATAGGCCAGCCGGGTACTTTATGATAAAGCGTACCTAAACTAGTATAGGCTGATCCCATTAGTGCTTGATCATCTATTTCAAGTGCCTTTTCTAATGACTTCTTCGCCGATTTTGCCAAAGAAAGTGCCCCTAAACCGCCTTTAGCCCCAGCATAGCTAGATTCAACGATGCCTTTCCATACCCATGCTTCAGCTTTTTCAGGGTAATTAAAAGTAAGCTGCTCTACTTCTAACTTCAGCTTTTCAAAGACTTCCTCCTGTTCTTTGCCATCATATTCATAATTAACAGATGCCCACGATTGCTGCAATTTTAACAATGCATCATCAAATTCATTTGGAGTATCAGCCATTACAGTTGCTGAAAAGTAAATCGCACTCAGTGCTAAAAAATGTTTAATGTATTTCATTATTGCTCTCCTCTTGCGAAGGTAAGAATTTCTTTCGTTTGTTTAACAATCGATTTATCAACAATTTCAGGTAAAATACCATTGATTCGGGCGAATAACTTTTCAGGCCAACCAACTGTTTTACGAACACTTTTACTATTAATGAGTTTTAATAGTTCTTGCGCGACAAATTCTGGAGAGTCTGACTTATTACCCAGTTCGGTATTCATTTGCTGAACACTTTTTGAATTAATAGATGTGTTCGTCGCCCGTGGCGCAAAATAACAAACCCTATGCTCGCTATTAGCCAGCTCTCGTATTAACGCTTCAGTAAAGCCTCTCAAGCCAAATTTACTGGCGCAATAAAGTGAATAACCCGGATATCCAATAGCCCCAAACGCAGAGCCAACATTAACAATCGTACTACCTTGCTTTACATGACTTACAAATAGACGAGTAAAATCTATTGTGGCGATCAAATTTGTAGCAATGAGCGATTCTATGTCATTGACATTAACTTCATCAATACCTTTAAACTGCGAGATGCCAGCATTATTGATCAGCATTGTCGGCTGGTGCTCTCGGTCAATAAAGGCTTCGTCTATGAGCACACGGCGCACCTCTGCATCATTTAAATCACCGCAGATAATATGATGATTTCCTTTTAATGATTTTTGCAGTGTCTCAAGCTTCAATTCATTTCTACCATGTAAAATTAGCTCGAAGCCTTTCTTATCAAATAGTTGAGCTATTTCTTGCCCTATCCCCCCTGTAGCACCAGTGAGTATACAAACATCTTTAGGCCGCATGTGCTGGCTCCTCGCTTATGACTTTTTCTGGGTTATCTAAACTTCTAAAGATATTACCGTATAAAACATAAAAGCGTTTTGCGCTTTCAACAATAATATCTTGTTCATTTTTATCAGTGATTTTACCCATCAAATTTTCAAAAAATTTAACGTGCTCGATATCTAGTGCACCATGCGATGTTAAATATGAAAATGCATTTTTAGGTAGCGCTAGTTTGGTTTTGATGGTTTCAGCAGCGTTATCTGCAAGAGCAATACTCGTTCCCTCAAGAACATGAACCATCCCGAAGAACATAAGTGGTGATACTCGATTAACCGCGTCATAGGCATAAGAAACCATCAACTCAGTGTTAAAATTAGGCTTGCTGTGACGAACTATTTCTTTATCAAATCCGCACGCCGCAATATCGTTTAAGATCCACTCTTGGTGACCTAGTTCTTCTTCGATATATTCAGCAACCGCTTCTCTTAGCCACTCTTTGGACTCTGGAAGCTTTGCGCCGACATTCATTAACAGAGGTACTGTATGCTTAACATGATGGTATGCTTGACTTAAAAACTTAACGTAATCTTCAACCGATATTTCACCTTCAAAGCAGCGCTTGATAATTGGTGACGAGGTAAGATAATTGCGCTCATTAGTGGTTTCTGTTTGTAATCTTTCAAATAATTTCATGGTTAATTTCCTTTTCACTGCTTGGGCGATAAAACGCCGCTATTTCTTGGGAAAAATTGCTTAAGATTTGATTTCGTTTAGGGCGGCCATTCGACGTTAGCTGCCCATTTTTTTGCGACAGAGGTTGTTCCAGAATATGAAAGTGTTTAATACGTGCATAATCTGGAAGTGATTGGTTTGCCTTGTTAATTAGTGTGGCTAGAAATTCATTTGTAAGCTCTCCATTGATTGGAGATACAAGAGCGACGAGTGATGGTCTTGCATCTCCAAATACCACAACCTGAGAAAAGACATTAGTCGCTAATAATTCAGACTCCACCCACTCTGGTGAAATATTTCGGCCAAAAGAATTAATTAATAAATTTGATTTACGGCCTTTAATTTCGACCCGACCGTTAGTAATAGATGCTATATCACCAGTTTTTACGCTTTGCTGATACCAAGTTTCAGGCAATCCTAAATATCCTAAAAATGTATTGCCCTTAACCACTAATTCGCCGTCAATAATCTCTACTGATAAATGAGGTAGAGCTTCTCCTGCTGAAAAATCATTGACTACTTCACTGTTATTTAATGCAACTACCGACGCGCATTCTGATAAACCGTAACCTTGAAAAACAGGAAAGCCGCCTGTAGTCGCATTAGCTAGAAGCGAGGGAGCAACTCTGCTACCGCCTACCGCCATAAACTTGAACGAATCAGGTTGTTGCCAACCATTGCTACTCGCATGTAACAAAAACTGAAGTAATTCAGGTACTAGGATAATTGTTTCAGGTTCAACACTTGAAACAGCGCTTAACAATGCTTCAGGAGAGCTAATCATCGAGCCGTTAAAACCTCTTTGGCTATCTGTATGAATACAAATTGTCCCTCCTGCCATCAAGGGAGCATAGATACCTGCAATATTTTCAAGTAGTGTGGAAAATGATAGTAAGCAAAAGTGCTTTGGCTGGTTTATACCTATTCTGTTAACGAGTGATTTGGCGACATTAAATTGATTTTCAATACTTAAACATACACCTTTAGGTTCCCCCGTAGAACCAGAAGTAAAAGTTACTTTGCTAGTGCCTTTGGGCATATTACTTCTGTTTGCAGACTTAAATGTTGAGAACTGGTAGATGGGAAAAATAAACGATTCCCATAATGTTGAATTGTCTGCTGGTTGAATAATTACATCAGGTTTAACACGTGCAATGACACTATCAATCTGAGATTTGGAGAAAAATGACGGAACAGGAACAAACACCACTTCTGCTTTTTGACACGCTAAGTCGATATACACCCACTCAGGTACATTATCACTCTCCAAAACTAAAACATTGACGTTATGCTCAACTAACCAAAGATAAACGCTTTCAACTTGATTGAATAATTCTTCATAGCTAACGGTATTGCTGGGTGTTTCAATAGCAACACTATTCGGGTAATTTTGGAATATCGCTTTTGAGATCATAATTTACCTGCCATTTTTGAACAGGTAATTTCTATTTTTCCAGCAAGACGATGAAACAGCTTTTTGTAGAACTTATTCTCTTCTATTAACGCCATTACAGCATCAATTGATATCGCTACAACTTGAGGATTCGTGTGGTAATACAAGCCCCAATTATCAGTGTTTTCTTGTAAATAACCTTCTTTAGCATCGGCTAATTTATAAAACTCAACGCCTGATTTAGTGAGTAAATCAAGTACATGCTCAGTACCACACAAGATAAGTGCTTTCTTGCCTAACAAATATGCCGTAACTGCCGTCACCATGAATAACGGAATAGTGAATCGATTTGAGTTGCTATATAAGCTGCCTATTTCAACAAGCTCCTCAACAACAACTTCAGGTAAGTGATCTTTAACACACTCAATGATTGGCTTATCAAGGTATTGCTGAACAAAGAAAGTCTCTTTACCACCTCTCATACCCAAAGCGGCTTTTAAGTTTTTATCCTCAATATAAAGCAACGCTGGCATGGTGACAGATATATCGGCGTCAAAAGATTTTTTGTAGCCATCACGAATAAAAGTTGAAATTTCTTCCCTTTTTTTAGCGTCACTAAAAAAACAGACATCCATGTCGAAGGGAACGTGATCCTTGCTTTTTTCAGGAGCGAGCATTGATGAAGTCTGAGCTAAGTTTTGCATTTGATAATCTCTTACAACTGCGAATAGCTTGACTATAAATAGGCTTCCTTAAGATAAACTTAAGAAACAAAAGTTTTTGATATTAAACTCACTCTTGTTTAATCCAAATTTTTTAGTTGCCCTCTGATTTCTAGTATACGCTCTGGTGAATACGGACCAGCCCTCATAATTTTAAGTTCAGAGAGCGAAACTTTAAACAATTTATATTTAGTATCGATTACATAACAACTTCCAGTATGAGTCAGAACTTCTAGTTTCCCTTCAACTATTGTTTTACTCACAATTGGGGGGTCACTACTTGTTCGAAAGGCCGAAATCTAAATGTTTCATCGTCAATAACAACACCAGAAAGAAATTCGCCGAGAAATAGTTTTTCAAATTCTTTATAGTCATAAACCGAGAGTATATAAGCACTCTTTAAATATGTTTTGTCCATCTGTTACTCTCTACTAATAGCTAGCAGGAAGCGTTTCTCGCAGCTCTAATACCTCTTCAGGAGAATACATACACTCATGCATTAAATTGAACTCAAATGCATTTACATCAAACTCTTTAGGTTCAGCATCTAAGATATAAAAGTCAGCACCAAAAGTTCTATATTCAAGCCCCTTTACTTCCATCAGCTTTGTAGTGAATAAAGCATCTCCTTCTTTACCATTTTCATTATCTTCAGCAAATGTGGCGTAAAGCACCTTTTCAGCCTTGTCTTCTAAGTCAGATTTAATTGAGATAAGTGTTGCGTTAGTTAGTTTTACTCTAGGTCTCATGCTTGTGCTTCCTTTTTATCTTCTGCACAAAACGGGCGGAAAAAGCTTAGATATTTAACCCCATCGACTTTTAGTAAATTCTTGTCAGCATCAAAATGTGACAGAACACTAGATTGATACAACGAAATGTATTTTTCATAATCGATGGTGTTAAAAAAATTGGTATCAACGCGTCGTGCATAAAAAACAAGAGCTTGCTGATCGATACGAACAATGAACTTCTGATCGCCATCTAGATTTTTAACACGTAGGCACAAATTAGGTTTGTGCCAATCAGATGCAAAAGAAGGAATCAGTGGGAAGCCATATACCAAATAGCGCATACCTTCGATTTTGAAGGTTGTTGGATTGAACTGAGCCTTATTTACTTTGCCGCTACTAAACAATTCAAGTGTCAACACCAACCAATGTTCATGCTTAGAAAATGTATTTCCTTCAGAAATGCAGCCTTCGAACTTACCATCATGGTTTACATGATTGATGTACATGTATTTTTTAATGTTATCCAAGGAAAGCTTTTCAAACGGAAACTTTGAAGCGATGAGCCTGAAATAACAACCATGAACTTTTAAATCTGCATATTGGACTATCAGCGGGTCTTCAAAGGCATCAAAATAAGGACGCCACTCCAAACGGAAATCTGCGCCTGTATTTACGATGAATTTGGCATCTTCAGGCAAGCCTAAAACTTTATATATCGTTGAAATCAGTTCTAATGTATCAATATCAAGAAGCATCAAACTTTCAATTTCAGATGCCATTGAGGTGATTTCCTGATGAAGTGATTCAATGATTTTCGAATCATCGTATTCATTGATCATCAAGTATTTAAATGATTCGTGTTCTAGAATTGAATTAAGATTGTGGGTATCAAAAGCTTCATGCAGACGCTCATGCGCTTGTGTAAAGTGAGCACAGCTATAGACACCTCTACTCCAAAGTCCTTGTGCATATAAATCTGGTAACTCAAAAAGTAATGCGAAGTCTTTAGCTTGTTTATTTAACTTATTTTTTAATTGATATAGCGAGATCATTTAGTTCTCCAAACAATACTGCAAAAGAACAATGGCCTACAAACACATTGTTTATTTGACTATTTGAATCACTAATTTTTACGGATGCTCCGCTTCACTGTTCACGTTTTTCAAGTGGAAAAACATGCGTAGGCGTAGGCTGTCCGTTCAGCCTTCATCATATAATATCGCCAAAAAACAAAATGACAACTTACGTATTTGCACAATCTTAGGTAGATATTTTGAGTTTGAACTGCTCAAAGCTAAGCCCAAATAGGGATATAACCATTTCCTCATCTATATTGGAGTCGGGAAATTTTTTTTCAAAATTTCCGATGATGCTATCTAGGTGGCTAGCCAATATTTTTACTAAAAATATTTCCGAGTTTGGTGATAGAGCAGATAGTGCTATCAATGAGGTGTCAAAGGATTCAGCTTTTATTTTTACTAGTAAATCGCTGTAACTGTCACAGCCATACAGACAAATAGCAACCCCTTCTTGGGCTTGTCCAAGGGGAATTGATAACTTTTTTGACAACCTCTTTGCCTGACGCTTTATATTACTTATAAGCGCTTCTGATTCAAAAGACATACGCACACCAAAACATAACAACTAAGGTCCACAGCACCTAAGTCATTACATCTTCAATGTATGATTAATCTTTTAAACCCAGAGTAAATCCATTTCGTCCGCAAGTGTGGAAACTGGCTTCTCTGAAAAGCCACTACAATAAGCAGTTGTTATTGTCGCAGTTAAAATAGAAAAAGGGAATGCAACAAATCTTAACAGAACTATTAATCTATCGCTTTTAAACTTTTATATTCTTCAAATGCATAGCGATCTGTCATGCCACTTACGTAATCAATTAATAATCGTGATCTGTGATATAGCTCTAGTATTTTATCGACATCAGATACCGTTTCTTTTTCAAATAAGCTCTGTACACTTTCGCAGTAACAACGCTTATGCTTATTTGATAAATCATGATATAGCCTCGTTTCAATGGGACTTGATTTCAAAAATTTATTTTGAGAGAGTGTTTTAAAATCTTCATAATCTAAATTAAGCAGTGGTGTATAGATATCAAGCAAACCTGATATTATTGCATAGCCTTGCAATTCTAATCGCTCCACTTCTTTAGCAGAAAATACATATTTTGCTGCAACATCTTTTAGAACTTCAGTAGCTAAGTTAAATTCATCGTTACCATCTAGCAGCGACGCATCAAGTGTTCCATTGAATACCTCTTCATGGTTTTCAATATACCGATCTGATGCATAGTTAGCCAAATCATTTACCAAATTAGTTCTTAACGTAAGGATATAAGTGTGATTTTTGTTATGATTTTCTAACTGACATCTCGAATATGCATTGTCGGCGAGATTTGGCAAATAACGCTTTTTAACAACCGAATTATCAATTTTTTCATCGCCTAAATAAGATTCCCACATTGCCTTTATGGCATCATGAAGCTGCTCTACATTCAGAATACCTTTATCTAACGCATCGTCTAGATCGGCAATACAGTAGGATATGTCATCAGCCGCTTCCATTATATAAGTTAAAGGAAACCTGTTTCCTGAGGTTATACCCAAGCTATTTTGTAATGTATGAACGTACGCTTCTTCAGAGAAATAATAGCCCGGCTTTTTCTTTCTATATTTAAACGAATCTCTAGCATCATTCGGCTTTGGTTCATACGCAGGTCTGGTATATTTTATTAAGCACGCCACTTGTGAATATGTAAGGTTTAAATCCTGTAAGCTATGGAGAAGACGGATCGCTTGCGCATTACCTTCAAAACAAAGTAGATCTTTAACCAAGTAGTTTTCATTAATATCTTCGCCAAATTTTTGAATAAAAATATTTAATAGTGATTTTTCAGACCACATATTAATAGCTTCCTCACCAAAATGCCCGAATGGTGGATTACCGACATCATGGAGCAGACATGCTATCTCAATCGCACTTGTAAAGCCGTCTTGTTTGTCTTCTAAGCCTAGTTCTTTTAACTTTTCATACTGAGTTAGCTTTTTTAATACAAGCTTAGCGATATACCTTCCAACCTGCTGAACTTCTAATGAATGTGTTAAACGACTTCTAACCGATGAATTTGACTCCAGAGGAAATACTTGAGTTTTTTGCTGAAGTCTCCTTACCGCAGCGGAATTAATTGAACGCCCTCGATCTGATTCCATTTCCTCATCAAATGTATCTTTGAGCGCTGTTGATGCTCGAAAGCGTTCATGAGTAAGTTTATTGTTATAATCCATGCAATTATTCCCTGATATTATTGTTCGTTAAAATTGCTTTTTTCCATTCCCACAAGCATTCGAAGTTGAATGCTTGTAATATTTCTATGTCATTGGGGCTAATATCATTTATTTAAACCTAATTTTCTTTTTACATCTAAAGGCAGCTCATTCAACATTTTCTCATATAATTCTTCACAGGTATTTTGAAGTAATTGTTTATTTTCCTTAGTCAATTTTTTTGTGCTTTCTTTTAATTCATCTTTAGATTTGTGCTGTAACCCTTTTTTAGGCTTATTTAACTTTTTATTTTTAGCTTTATAAAGGGCTTCATTTGTTTTATCAAAATAAGTCAATAACCCATCGGAATAGGTGTTACTGTTAAACAGTGGTTGCGAGCTTTTGCCAACCCGCCTAGCAACTTCAGCCTTCGAAATAGTCCAAGGGGATTTAGTTGTATAACTCTTCTCGCTTGAGTGACCATTGATGTAGCGTAACTTAACTTTTTTAAGGTCGTTAATTGCTTGATACGCCTCTCTGGCTGTCGGGTGTAGATTTATCCACTCTAACCCTTTATCAACTTTATGGTCTTCCGCTGGGTTGAGATCCTCACCTTCTAAAAAGTCGTTGTAGTAATCATCACTCATTATGAAGCCTCTTCAAACCTAGATGCTATATCAATTGTATCATTCAAATAATCGATAAATTTTTGATAACGGGAGTCATCATAAGACTTGCTTAACTCCTGTATACGCTTTAATGCCAACCGAACAGTCACCAAATGTGGCCTCTTAATAAACATAGGTAACTTAGGGTTTCTGCATGCTTCAATATCAGGTTTAATATAAGCGACAATACCTTTGTAATTTCCTTCTTCAATATCCCCATTTATGCAACCTAAGCAGAGTCTAGGCGCTGCTTTGTGTCGTTGAGGAACACCATTTTCAGAACACATAGCATTCGCATAAGTGCCTTTTCTCAATATACAAGTAGTCCACGCGTTAACTTTAATATCAATAACTCTGTCATTGGCTACTTTGTTTGTTAATACTTCGTATTCTTCTGGTGAGTGGACGTTAGTAATAACAACAGCCTTATTAATAAAGCGATCAAACTGACCTGAGAAATGTCTTCTTTCATCAGTAAGGCTTTTTATTCTATAACGAACAATGTGATTTATTGTTGTTCTTTTTGCGACTTGCATTATGGCCCTCGCTTCCTTTCCCCTTAAATATGCCATGAAGAAACGTTCGTCAATGTGCTTAAAGTTGGCTCTAATAAATTTTCCGATATCGCCTTTGTATCGCCTTAACACAGCTTCAGCCCATACATGCCGTAAAGCATGTGGTGTAGCCTTAAATATGCCAGTTAACAGTTCATCAATAATTGCTTTTGAATTTGATTTATTTAAATTTTCAGATGCAGACTTTATATACTCTAATGTTTCGATTGATAAGCGGCTTTCTAATATTTCAACGCTAGCTTCATCTAATGTTCCATTTGTATAGCGATTTAAAGTCTCTGAGAAGCGGAGAGCTTTTCCATTAACAACATATTTTCTAGAAACCAATGATAGGACTTGGTTGTCTTTCCTGAGTTTATCTCTTAGTTCTATAATTTCCTTTACGATTCTGTTATTCAAATCGTATTTTTCAGATAATTCTTGTCTTTTTGATGCTTCAATAAAATTGCATTCAGAGCCTTTAGCGCTTAATAACTGCAATTCATCTATTTCTATGAACGTTTTATATTTGTCTGGAAAAATTTGCCAGTGCCTTGATACCATTTCTGATATTTTTCTTTCAATTTCAGTATTTTCACCCAATGTGGTTGACGTAAGTGCAAATCCATTGTCTTTTGATTCTGTTAGATTAGCGATTTGCTTAATAAGAATATGTGAGGATAACGTAATCTCCCTTTCTAGCAAGGTTTCGCCATTAGTCTTAGGGGAAATCCATTTTACGTAAAATCGGTATGGTGTATATACGGCATCAAGTATATCTTTGTTAGCAACTTGCTTTAGCGCAGACTCTTGAAATCCATACTCGCTGGCTCTCCACCCTGTATAAGCCACCAAAGATGTAACGCCTGCGGCTTCAACATCTTTGAAGTAACTACCTATTTTAACTCTTGTATTAGTGCCAAATTTCTCTGAGTATTCACTTAAAAGCTTTGTCGCTTTTTCTAGATCAATTAATTCGTTACTTACAGCCTCGTCGCACTGTTTATCAAATTCTTGTAGGGTAAACTCAACATTGAAACCAGCATTATCACTATTTAAACTTGCGGCATATTCAGCAAGTATGTCCTCTCGTTTCTTAAGCTGAGTATCATAAAACCTCGCGTACAACAACGCTCTTACGAATTCGTATGAATCAAAGCGTGTTTCGTCCAACTTTAACTCTGATATTACGTTGTTAAGTCTATCTAAGTTAAAAATATGATACTTAACTACTATTTCGTTGTAGTTCTTAACAATAGATTGGCAAAATATTTCTTTAAAACCCTCTTCAATCCCATCATTAAATAATGCTTTCCATTTGCCTTTACTTCCAACCTCATCTGTATCCATTCCTAACTCAAGAAGGGAGCTTCGGAGAGCTATAGCAAAAACGATATTTCGCTCAAAGAAGTCAGCGCAGTAATCAATATAATGTTTACCAACGTCTAATGTTAAAAAATCAAACGTACCACCTTTTTTATAATCTGCTAATGTCATATTCATTTGAGCTAAACAAGCTGAATTGAAAGCCTTGTTTAGATCTTCTTCATGAATATTATTAACAACAATTTCAACACCATGAATGCGTAGGGTTCTTGTAATACTTGATAAATTAAACATTTTAAATCGCGAACCATACGCAGGTGACGAAAGCCTTTTAATAAAACTCCCGTTAACAAAGTTATGAGTTAGAGATAAGCTAAAAAAGTCTTCTAGCCTTGATTCCTCTAGTGTAACAAGGTTGTGCTCGGTCAAATATGCAAAAAGTATTTTAAGCATGTCTAAATGCCAAACACTTCGATAATCCAATGAGTTATTATGCCTCTGTTTTAAAAAAAGCCATTTAGCAAATTCGACCATACTGAGGGTAATAAACTCCCCAACTTCAAACTCAACCCTTATGTTTTGTTTAAACACTAAAACTTTACTGTTGAAATCTTCAAAATTTAACGTCGCGAACAAGTTATCATTTCTAGCTTTATTTGATGAAGAATATGGTATTACCCAAAGGTGACTTTCAAATGAAGCGTATTTATTGGGATCTATAAGGCGCAGCATATCATTACAATGCGCTAAAAATTTAGGTTTAGCATGTTCGATATTACTAACATTGTTACTAATATTATTCATCTAATAACTTCCTGTATACGCGGTAAAAATTGGGGGTAAATCAGCTTTATATTTTTGATATAGCTTTTGACCTTCTGTTACTATTACTCTTTTAAATAACCTATTGGCAAAAACTGCCTCGATCCATTCTGCTGTTGGCAACGCTTCAAAGAATAAATACTCTGGTGCTCGTTTATAAATTCTTTCGTGACAACGCTCTAGTTCTGCTAAGTAATGTAAAAATTTAAGAACTGTTTCTGGTGACTCAACTAAGTTAATGGTGTCTGGTAAGTTATCTTCAACAGTTTCATTTAATAGCGATAAACCTAGTTCATTGACTTTGCCGTCACTCTTCAGAGTAACAACTTTTAAAAGAGCTAATGTGCTATCTGCTCTATATTTAATGGTTTTTAATGCACTTTGTATCGTCGTGTTATATTCAGCAACCTCCGAGGTGCTGGGCCTTAAAACATTTAGCCCTATATCATTCATCACAGTTCGAGTAATTCTGCCGCAGTTATCTAACCAAACTTGGTTTTCTTTCGTTAGATAATTTTTTCGCTCGGTTTCATTATTATGCGAGTTGTAGTTGGTAATGCTAGTTGGATCAAAATTATCTGACTCTGAGTGTATTCTTGAATTTTTTACGGCTTGTGAACTAAAAATTCTAGTGACTGTCGGTGTTACACAATTTAGCTGCCAATTGGTCCCTTTTCTTTCATATGCTTCTCTACGTATGCCTTTATCACAGATAGCTACTACACATTCAATAAATACAGATGAAGACTTTTGTTTTAATAAGTGGGCATCAATTTCCTTACGAACACGAGACCTACCCAAAAACTTGAAAAACAACGAAACACTCGTTGTAGCCCCCAATTTCGAATGTAACGCCCCATCGTTATCAATTAGTTTATTGTTAACTTTAAGATTCTCAGTACGATCATTTAAAAACGCAACGACCGAGCTACCCATTAGAGAAGATCCAGATAATGTTTCGATTTCATGGTAACTTTTTGAACGAGACTTGAAGTATTCGGATTCAATTTGTGTTATTTCACCTGTTTGACGTTTTGAGAACCTGAAATCATTAAGCTTGATTTTATATAAATCGTTGAGTGGTATTGTTTGATACGACATCAATAGTGCAAATAAATAGTTTTCTCCTTTAGAAATCGGAACCACATTTCTTTTTGAATGCGCATATTCCACTAATTCTTGGATAAACTCTGGTGTAAATAAAAACGCACCTTCAGTTGTTTGACGAAAGACTGTAATACGCTTATTTGATATTTTGGTAGTTTGAGTAGATATTTTCCCAGTATCCCAAAATGAATCAATTGCAAATTGTTGTGCTTCTTCTACACATTGCGAGAATATCAATGACTCCAAAGCAGTATTAATAATATTGTCAGCATCAACACCAGTAAGCACCTTCCTAAGTTTTTCAAAAAACTCTTTCTTTGAATTCAAAATTGCAACTTTGAATGCTGCTTCATCAGCTCTAAATTGCTTGCTTTTTCTACCACCTTCATAATCTTCAGGCTGAGGCCGTACCGACTTTTTGGGAAAATAATCAAGCTGAACTTTTTTATTAGTGAATAAATCAATTAACGCGTGTTTTGCTTTAATGATTTCTGTTAATGCGCAGCTTATTGTAATTTGGAATGATTTCATCAATAGCTTTGGTGAAGCAGCTCGATTATATAGCTGTGCCCCAACTCCAACGTCATCACGTCTTAGCCACGAATGAAAGCCTAAGTAATCGGTAAGTGTAGTTTGTTCATAACCATCATCTGCTGCGGGTTTGTTTTTTGACAACAAATCTAAATATTGAAAATCACTTGTTGATAATAAATCAATACCAAAAGGGACATAGTTAAGCGCTTTATTAATAAGCCTTATTAACTCTATCATTCCCGTACTCTGAGTCTTTACTCCATCAGTCTCAACTCTATAAGTTTCGAACGATTTAAAAATATTTACTCGGTTAACCAGCTCAATTTTTAACTCACTTAAGAAACTAATAAACTTAGGAACTATATAAGACAACGATTGACGATCACTAGCTGTCCCATCGTTAAGAACAAAGGTAACATAGTTTGCAGTGTATAAGGCCGCAAATATCAATCGCTTCTCGTGTGACTCTTGATCTCCAAGGCTTATGATTTTTGAGGTTGAACCTTCAAAGTCTGGAACAATAAATCTATCTACATCAAATGGTTCAAAATCAACAGCTCTAACTGTTTGCTTGCTAGAAAACTCCGCTAACATTTCAGCTTGTTGCTCTAACAAATTTAAATCAGGTTTATCCATTAGAACACCTCAAGTAAGATTTTTCTTGATCAAGCTTTGCTTTAACAGACCTTATATATTTTCTTGTAGTTTTTGGGGCGTCTTTTCCTTCGCTTTCGTGACCTAACAATTCAGCAACTAGCAAATATGGTCTGCTCAAATGCGTTACGTTTTCAAGCTCAAGCCCATCTTCTTCAACTGCTTCATGGAACTTATCAGTACCAAATGAATGCCTAAGAATGTGGTATGTATGTTTATCTTCCAATATATGAAGATAATCTGGTAGTAACTCTTGCTGTTGTTTATCAATAACTAAATTCCGTGTCTCTTTAAAATCCCTAGTGGCTTGGTATTCCCTAATTCCATGTATAATGCGACTTTGAGGATCTGTTAAAAACAAGCTATCTCCAGAACTTTCCGGCCTCTCAATCTCGTAATAAAGTTTAAATCGCAACATGACATCTCGTGGAATATAAATCCATCTAGAAATACCACCAACTCCACCCTTTCTACCTTTTGTATATTTTCCTTGTAACCAATATTTGAACTCTTGCTTTTGTTGGCCTTCACTCTTACCAAACTTTGTTTCGATATCTAGTTCCTTAAAAAAAGATTTCATTCCTGAATATGTTTGACCACCTACCTTAAAGTCGTTTAATAATAATCCCATATTTTCCTGTGTACGAAGGCCGCACTCACCGCCTGCACGCAAAATACATTCAACTCGTAGGCTTTTAGCATTTGCATAAACTTCAGCTCGCATCCGTGGAGACAAATATTTAATGACGTTTCTTCTTTTTGTATTTTCCCTCGCAACAGTTTTATTATCATTTTTTACATGAATGTCTTTTATGTTGGTGAAACCATTAAAAGCAAGATAGTTGTAGTAGTACGTCAAACCAGAGACAGCTTGCTCGACCATTTTCTTGCTGGTATTACGTTCAAATATCAATACATCATTGATGTAATAGTTAAGAACTTCTTCAGGCAAGTTATGATGTGTAGTTAGCGAAATTGAAGATGTGTTTTCTGAATAAGCCTCAAGCCATAAAAGAAATTTTCTCAACTCATAAAAACATTTGGTAATTGTTTGATTTGATAACGTAACTTTATTTAACTCTGCTTCTTTAATTCGCCTCTTTCCAGATCCATCTATCCATGTTAATTTGTATGCTTGTTTATTTTTATAAAGTGAATGTAAATATAAGTTGGGTAACAACAATGGTATTCCATCATAATCACACATCATCATTGTTTTATATTTTTCACTTTGAAAGTTATACATCATCTATTTCTCACACCACGTCTAATCGCATATTAATTTACCTTTTTAACAATAGATACATTTTTGTTATTTTTTATGGGTGTCCGTTTTCTTTCGGTCATGGTGGTGAGATCGCACTCAACTATATGATGCGCGATCACGGCGGTTTTGAAGGTAATGGCCAAACCTTTCGAATTTTAACTCGATTAGAGCCATACACTAAAAGCTATGGCATGAACCTTACCCGCCGTAGCTTGCTTGGCACCTTAAAATACCCAGTCTACTATTCACAAGTTGTTGGTCAATATCCCGACCAGCCCTCAAGCAGTTTTCGGCAATTAAAAGCACACAACTGGTTACCTCCCAAGTCTATATTTGATGTTGACGCCGGTTCATTAGAGTGGGTTTTGGAGCCTTTAAGTGACAATGACCGCGCTTTATTTAGTCGCAGCGATCTGGAGCTTATCGATGGTGAAAAGGGCATCCACAAACGCAGTCGTTATAAATCTTTTGACTGTTCAATAATGGAACTTGCTGATGACATTGCCTATTCTGTGCATGACTTAGAAGATGCGATTGTAATGGGGACAGTCACTTATGCGCAATGGCATCAAGATGTCGTCGAGCCTATCAAGAAAACCATTTCTACGCCACCAACCTTGGATATTGACGCGCTATCGAAAAAACTTTTTCACCAAGAACAGTATTTACGCAAAGATGCCATCGGTGAGTTAGTTAATCTGTTTGTAACCGCAATCAATATCGTAAAGATAGACGGTTTCGATGAACCACTATTAGCCTACAACGCAAAACTCGATAACCAACATTACACAATATTGGAGATCTTAAAGCGTTTTGTTCGAAACAGAGTCATACTAAAACCCGAATTTCAGGGCATGGAATATAAAGGGCAGCAGATAGTGATGGAGCTTTTTGAAGCATTCGCCTCTGATCCTAATCGCCTGTTACCAGAAAACACTAAGGGCCGATGGCAGTTAGCACAAGACAAAAAAGATGACGTGCAAATGCGGATTATCTGCGATTATATCTCAGGCATGACCGATGAGTTTGCAGCAAAACTATACCATTCCTTGTTTACCCCCAAACATTAATAGCCATTAATATTTTAGTCTGATAACATTGAGCTTACACATGTAAGCTCAAATAAAATAAGATGACAACAATACAATCTGCTCCCTATAGTAAAAAAGAAGAATGGCTCAATACGTGGACCCATGGCGTTGGCGCCATCGGTGGCATTGCAAGCCTGATGTTGTTTACTATTACGACGACAGCATCTGGACAGTGGCTAAAATTACTCACCATGAATATCTATGGCGCGACCTTAACTTGTCTAATGACAGCATCAGCCCTTTATCACGCAGCGACTGAACCGACAAAAAAAGCCAAACTTAAGTTATTTGATCACTGCGCCATTTATTTGCTTATTGCCGGAACCTACACGCCATTAATTATCCACAGTGTTCCCTCGACCATGGGCTTTACCGTGCTAGCTCTGGTGTGGTTATTAGCCATCGCAGGCATTGCAGTAAAGCTCAAGTTTGGCAGTCAGTATAAGACATTCTCGGTGATAACCTATCTGGCAATGGGCTGGCTATCGTTATTAGTCATTTATGAATTAATCCACGCGCTGTCTCCGACAGCGTTATCTTTGTTAGGCTTAGGTGGTGTCATCTACTCTGCAGGTGTCTACTTCTATCTTAACCATAAAATCCCATACAACCACGCCATTTGGCATTTGTTTGTATTAGTGGCAGCAATTTGTCATTTTTCTCTCATCTATTTTTATGTTTTGTAAGAATTTAATAAACAAAAATTTGAGCTGAAACATTTTGTGGCATTAATACGCTTTCTTTTTTCAGTGCATTGTTTGACAATGACACTATTGAAGAAAGCGTAACCGAAAGGTTGTACAACTTATGAAATTAAGCTTATTAAAAATTAACTTAATCGCCTTAATTGCCATTATGGCATCGGGGATAGTTGCGGCTAAAAGCAATGTTCGCGAAGCGAACGATGTTAATGTTTGCTATGAAAATCTTAGCAAAGCTTATTTATCCTTAGACGCGAATAAAATGGTTGATGTATATGTTAGTGGTGGTCACTATATTTCGGCTGGCAGCCGAAGTGATATCGTTAAAGGTAAAAGTGACCTAGCCAAATTATATCAATCGTATTTTAAGCGACTAAAGAAACATAACTCATCGCTAGACTTACAATTTAGGGTGAGTGATCGCCTCGTTGATACTAATAGCATCAGTGATATTGGTTATTATGTTGTTACTATCATCCCTCCCAAAGAAAGTGGCCAACCTGCGAAACAACATGCGGGAAAGTTTATGATAACGTTTAAGGCGCAAAAAGACGGTCAATGGGGGATTTGGTCCGAAGCCAACAGTAAGGTTAAGCTAAAGAGCTATATTAATGCTAAGCGCCAAGGGGATTTACATTACGATCCTTACTTCCCCATTAGCCATTATCAAGATAAATAGTTAATCAATGACAAACTGCCCTTGCGGCTCCTCAAGGGGCTATACAGACTGCTGCAAACCTCTGCATGCAGGTACCATTACCGCTCAATCTCCTGAACAACTAATGCGCAGTCGCTACTGCGCTTTTGTGAAGGGAGAGACTGCTTACATCTATCTTACCCATAGCCCAAGTACTCGCGACAACATAAGTGTTGACTCGATTGAGCAGTGGAATGCTCAATGTCACTGGTGTGGCCTTCATATTGTTACTTGCACCGCCGATGAGTCAGCCAATCGAGTTGAGTTTATAGCTTGGTATAAAGAAGATAATCAACTCAAATACCATCATGAACTATCTCAATTTAAACTTGAGCCTCTCGATAGCGAATTTCAAACAAGGCTAAACCAAATAGCGCCAGAGCAAACTAATTTACCAGCGCAAGTTTGGTACTACTATGACGCGAGCTACCCTGACAAAAGCATTGCCTTACCTAAACGAAATGATCCCTGCATTTGTCACAGCGGTAAGAAATATAAGAAGTGTTGCGCGTTAAGCAATTAGTTGCGCTTGATAGTCTTTCTGGGCAAATAGCACCTTGGCTAAGTCGATATCTGCAGGCTTGGCTCTACTATGCTTACCACTGAAGTTTGCTGCGGTGTGATAGTCTAGACTGTCATAAACTTGCCTATCAATATCATGGGTTTTATCCAAAGCAAATGATAATGCTTCGGGATTAAGGCAATGGCTTAACCTGGCTGCAAGTGTCCCTTGTTCTTGAGCGAGCTTGCCCAAGGCTAATGATTGCTCTTGATCATTGCCACTCGCCGTTAGGTGTTGCGCTCGTGGCACTTCAAACAACTCGCTTAAAGACTCTTTCTTCTCGACAGTATCAGTTGTCTCAAAGTGAAATTGGTCTTGTTCACTCACATCCGGTGACAACATAGCCAACAACAAGGCAAAATCGGCACGTTCGCCTGTTTTCACACTCTTGTTTAACTGTTGACCCAGCTGCAGCTCACTGGTTAATAAAGACTCAATTTGCATGTGTTTTCGCGCTTAATTAATCATTATTTAAGCTATCGGCCTATTGTGTTAAAACTTTAGCTAAAATAACAAGAAAAAAGCTTTACCTTCGCGAGTAACTGCACTATTATTCGCTCGCACTTGAGTGGAGGGGTTCCCGAGTGGCCAAAGGGATCAGACTGTAAATCTGACGGCTCCGCCTTCGGTGGTTCGAATCCACCTCCCTCCACCATCAAGTTCCTTTCTAAGCTATTCACATTCAAATTACTCAATACTCTAAACTAGCTAAAACTACCATTGATGCTGGCCCATAGCTTGTTCACCTGCGCCAAATATTGCAAATTAACCCTTTCTTTTATGAGTTGATTTCTTATATGATATTCTATGGATAAATTATGATGACTAAGGATAACGGATTGAGTGAAGCGGTTAAAATACCCTACCCTAAACTAAGAGTTTTGTTGGTCGATCCGCAGCGTCCTTTTCAAATCCTGATGAAAGGCATCCTGACTAACTTTGGGGTCGTACATATCGATTTTTGCGATAGCGGTGAAGCAGCTGTCAAGCAATGTCGCGCCAAAGCATATGATCTGTTATTAGTTGAGCACAATTTGGGCAGTAAAAATGGTCGGCAACTCCTAGAAGAGTTACGCACCCTACGCCTTATATCCCCCGATTGCTTATTTATCATCGTTTCAGCGGAAAGTGAACGCGCCATCGTACTTGGCACCATGGAAATGGCCCCAGACGATTATATCATTAAACCATTTTCCCAACGCTTACTCGACGTGCGCCTTACTAAGGCCTGGGCAAGACGACACTTTATGCGCGATATTTACCAGAGCGTTGATAAAAAAGATTATCACCAAGCAATTCTTCACGCCAAGCAATTAATCAAGGAAAAGAATCATCATACTCCGTTTATCCTACAAATGATGACAGAGTTAATGTGCATAGAAAAACAATATGACGAAGTCATCACCAACCTCACTGAAGTATTAAAACATCGCGAGATCCCATGGGCTACCATTTCATTGGCCCGTGCATATCTTGGATTGAATGAACTCGAACAAGCTGAAGAATTACTACTTAATCTACTAGAAAATAACAGTAGCCATGTTGAAGCGCTAGATTTACTCGCGCAAGTGCAGCTTGAAGGGCAACAGATTGAACAGGCAAAGGAAACTCTCAGAAAAAGTATCAATATCTCACCTTATTCGATGAAAAGGCACCAAGCGATGGTGAACATTGCGAGCGAGGATAACGATCTGGTATTAATAAAAGAAAGTTATGCGCAATTGCTAGACTTAAGCCGCAGCTCAGTCCATGCTGGCACCGAAAACTTGCTCAATTACACCCGCAGTATTATCGACACAACGGCGCTAGCTGAAGAGCCTAAAGACTTCAACAAAATCCAAAACGAATTAAATAGTACGCTGCATCGTGCGAAACTCGAAGAAGGACGCAACCTAAACTATCACTTTGCTGTGGTGGAAGGAATTATCCAGGCTCAATATCAATCGGCCAAAGGTGACAATTTATTATCTAAAAAAACCTTAATGTCGGCAATTCATACATTTAGCGATGAGAACGACAAGTGGAGCCTGCCAGATGAACTAGCAAGTGATACCTGTATTGCGTTAATTAACGTTAGTGACTTTGAACTGGTTGACAAGTTTATTAATCAGTTATCAAAAGATAACATTGTCAACCAGCGCATTAAAAAACAGTTAAATGGAAAGAACCTGGCACAACAAAAAAGAGAGTTTAAGCAAATCACCCGCCAAGGTATTCAGGCATATAGTGAAAATAGTAACCTCGAAGCGCTTGAGTTGTTTACTCAGGCACTACATTTATCACCAGTTAACTCTGGAGCTATTCTTAATGTACTTCAAGCGCAAATAAGGCTAATGCAAAGCCATAAGAAATACATCAAGGAATTGATAAGTGACTGTAAAGATAGCTTTAGATCGCTTTCCGGTATGAAGCTCTCGGCTGCGCATCAAAATCGATTAGACAAACTCAAGCTAGAATTTAACGAGCTATCCAAGAGAGCTTAATAAGCTCTTCTAACTAAAGGCTCAAGTATCGACTCCAGTCCATTTAGTTTGATATTCATCATTTCCTCGAGTTGCACGGCAAGCTTGCCCGTTGCTATCTCCTGTCCAATTAACCAGATCAGATAACGTTCAGGTATCTTCAATAACAACTGACCTTTATGTTTACCAAAAGGCATTGTTGTATTTGCCAATTCAACTAATTGCTGCGCATTATCCATTACTGAATAGCTAAATATTTGTGCGTTTGAATTGAAAGCCACCAATTGCGCTCGATACAGGTATCAATGGCTAATTGCGTTGCTCGTGCTTGCTGACTGATTGGCTGTAGGTAAACTTTCTTAGCCGCTAATTGCTCTGGTGACAATCTTGCCAATAACATATCAAGCTCTTCAATATGTCGAGACATCGCCACAGGGTGTTTAATCTCATTGGCACGGATAAGCGCTTGATCAAGAATTTCATAGCCACCTTTCATCGCAACCTTTGGCGAAACGGTAACGTGAGTGCGCTCGTTGACTTTAACCTCAAAGGTGCCTGAAGTCTCAATTTGGCAGGTGAAACCGTTGTCATATAGCGCATCAGTTAATTCAACTAAGTCATACATGCATGGCTCACCGCCACTAATCACTATGTGGCGGGCTTTATAACCGAGTAAATGCGCGACCAGCTCTCCCACGGTAGTATGACACCAAGACTCACCATCTCCTGCTTTGGCTATCACGCTATTAAAGTCAGTTTGATGCTCTTCACTTAAGTACCAACTGTGCTTAGTATCACACCATGCGCAGCCGACTGGGCATCCCTGTAGGCGAACAAAGATAGAAGGTGCCCCGGTGAAAGAGCCTTCTCCCTGAATAGATTCAAAAATTTCATTAAGTGGTAGCTTGGTCATACTCATTTGCTCTAAGTTCGCGTAAGATGGCGTTTTATACGTTATATATATCTGAGATACAAGCAAGATGAAAGAAAAAGTTGTCGTTATATATTCAGGCGGTATGGACTCATTTACCGTTCTTCACAAGGCTATTGAACAAGGCAAAGAGGTCTATCCCCTAACCTTTAACTATGGTCAGCGCCACAGTAAAGAAATTGAGTACGCCGCCAATGTTTGTAAGGAACTTGGAGTTCCTCATAAAGTTGTCGATATATCAGCGATTAATCAATTAATGGCTGGCTCATCACTAACCAGCGATATCGACATTCCAGAAGGTCACTACGAAGAAGAAAGCATGAAATCTACCATGGTGCCTAACCGCAATATGGTGTTGTTATCGATGGCCATTGCCTATGCTGTTTCACTTGATGCCGGTGCAGTTTATTATGGCGCTCATAGCGGTGATCACGCTATCTATCCAGATTGTCGCCCAGAGTTTGTTGAAAAAATGAATGATGTGTCGCAAATCGCCAACTACGACCCGGTAGACATTGTTTCACCCTATATTAAGGATGACAAAATTGGTATTTTACGAGATGGTCTACGAATGGGCTTAGACTATGGCAAATCATGGACTTGTTACAACGGCCGTGAAAAAGCTTGTGGGCAGTGTGGTTCGTGTCAAGAACGCCTAGAGGCCTTTGAGCTAAATGGTGTTATTGACCCGCTAAGCTACGAGTAAATAAACTAAAGAGCGTATTAGGCTAAAATGCGCTCTTTATGATAGCTATTACTGGTAGGTAAAAACCTCACTGTTTGGATGAAAGGCCATCCATGCGAACCAAAATGCTTGAAAGCTTGGCAACTCCTTCCCCTTGGCATCGATAATGCGACCAGAGCGCGCGGCTAAATTAAATTCCACCACAATCTCCGCACCGGCGATACTGTCCCTTAGCACGCTTAGCTGCTGAGCCTTTTGATACCGCGCCAATTCGACAAATGGGTAAGCTTTGGTCAACCCGTTAACTTCTATCGCAATAACGACTTCTTTGCTGTGATAACGAAAGTCTCTATTGCTAACCGGAAAGAAGATATCATTCGACTCGTTATAGCCTTGATAAGGTGTTGTTTGGTAATTTCGTTGATAACCCGTACTTTGAGATAAAACCAGTGTCTGTGGAAACTGTTTTAACCACTCCTGCCATGTCGTATGAAGTGCTGGTATGCGCGTTAGTTTTTGTCCTTGCATTGGTCCACTAATCGCACTAGAAATGATTTGCGACCACAATGACTCGCTCTGGCGATCATAAAGCAGTACATCACTGTTATAAAGCAGACCGGACACGCCAAAATTCAATGTCTTGTCGCCAACCTTGGCATCATAAACAATACCGGTGCCGCACAGTGGACAAAATGTAACCACTATCCGCTTCCCTGCGATTTGATCATTAACTATCTCATGATAGTTAAGAATCGATATCGGGTAAGCTTTCGACTCACCACCTAAGTAAACTCCAATAACCCGTGCGTTAGAGTCAAGAAAACGCGCTTTAGCTGCGTGGATAAATGCAGGGTTGGTCAGTGCAGGAATGCCATCTCGAGGTGGGCCGCCATGCATAATTTGTTCTCTAGGTATTGATGTATTGGACAAATTGAACCCGTTGTCCTGCGTTTGAGATAAAGATGGTACAGCGTAGGCATAACACATTAGCCCCAGTAAAAATGGCGCAAAAGTAAAGGGGGGAAGTATTGTGTTTAACATTCGATGAAACAAAATGAACATGGCGAGCCTCCTACCTCTATCAAGACCGGACGCTTTACAAGTTTGTTTCACATTGGAGGGAATTGCGATTTGATGCCAGTATTAAATAAAAAAGCGGCGCACTTACCTAGTGCGCCGCTTCTTATTGAGTGTATAGCCAGAGTTAACTCCGGCATTTCTCACCAGGCTTTGTTTACTGACCTTTTACTTCAGCTAAACCTTTGTACGGTGCATCGCTGCCTAAAGCTTCTTCGATACGTAGTAATTGGTTGTACTTAGCGATACGGTCACTACGGCTCAATGAACCAGTTTTGATTTGACCAGCCGCAGTACCAACAGCAAGATCAGCAATAAATGCATCTTCTGTTTCACCAGAACGGTGAGAGATAACTACCGTGAAGCCAGCTTCTTTAGCCATGTTAATTGCTTCTAGCGTCTCTGTTAATGTACCGATTTGGTTGTACTTGATTAAGATTGAGTTACCAATGTTGTTTTCAATACCACGAGATAAAATCTTAGTATTAGTTACAAACAAGTCATCACCAACTAACTGAACTTTGTCGCCCAGTTTAGCTGTTAGGCTTGCCCAACCATCCCAATCACTCTCGTCTAAGCCATCCTCAATTGAAACAATTGGGTATTGCTCAGTCAGATCTTTTAGGTAATCGCCGAAACCATCAGCGTCAAAGACTTTGTCATCGCCTTTTAGGTTGTATTTACCATCGCTGTAGAATTCTGATGCTGCACAATCAAGCGCCAGCGTGATATCAGTACCTAGTGTGTAACCCGCGTTAGCAACGGCTTCCTTGATTACAGCTAGTGCCTCAGCGTTAGAGCCTAAATCTGGTGCGAAACCACCTTCATCACCAACAGCAGTGTTGTAACCTTTGCCGTTTAATACTTTCTTCAATGAATGGAATACTTCAGCCCCCATGCGTAGACCTTCAGTGAAAGTCTTTGCACCAACAGGCTGAACCATAAATTCTTGGATATCAACGTTGTTATCAGCGTGCTCACCACCGTTGATGATGTTCATCATCGGTAAAGGCATTGAGTATTGACCAGCAGTGCCGTTTAACTCACTAATGTGTTGGTATAATGGGATGCGCTTATCTGAAGCAGCAGCACGTGCAGCAGCTAGTGATACAGCAAGAATCGCGTTAGCACCAAATGTTGCTTTGTTCTCAGTACCATCAAGGTCAATCATGATGTTATCTAATACGCTTTGCTGGTTAACGTCTTGACCGATTAATGCTTGAGCAATTGGTCCGTTTACCGCTTCAACAGCTTTTAATACACCTTTACCTAAGTAACGGCTTTTATCACCATCGCGTAATTCTAGCGCTTCACGAGAACCCGTTGATGCACCAGAAGGCGCACAACACATACCTGTCGCACCAGACTCTAGATGAACTTCTGCTTCAACTGTCGGGTTACCACGAGAGTCCATGATTTCGCGACCAATAACTTTAACAATCTTTGACATGATTACTTTCTCTTAAAATAAATAAAATTAAAATTAACTAGCTCTATTAGATGGCAATATGAGCTGAAATACAACAAGAAAAGATTACTTTGCTTATTACAATATTGATGCTTTTATACGGCAAAAATATGGATAGAAGCACACTTTTCTTGGCGCAATAAAAAGCCGCTAGAATGCGGCTTTTTATCAGGATGCTTAAGCTTGTTGGTATTCTGTTGCTGCTGCAACGAAGCCTTCAAACAATGGGTGACCATCACGCGGAGTCGATGTGAACTCAGGGTGGAACTGGCCCGCTACAAACCAACGATGATCTTTAATCTCGATGATTTCAACTAATTTCTTATCTTGGGATAAACCAGTGAAACTTAGGCCGGCAGCTTTTAGCTGTTCAACGTAATTATTGTTTACCTCATAACGATGGCGATGACGCTCCATACAGGTACTTGAGTTATATAGCTCGGATGCTTTAGAACCTTCTTCCAAATGACATAGTTGAGCACCAACACGCATTGTTCCGCCAAGATCTGAGTTATCGCTACGTAGCTCAACTTGACCATCTTCATCAAGCCATTCCGTAATTAAGCCAACAACAGGGTACTCTGAGTCTCTATCAAATTCAGTTGAGTTAGCACCTTCAAGTAACGCAACATTACGCGCATACTCAATCAGTGCCACTTGCATACCTAAACAAATACCAAAATATGGTACGTTGTTTTCACGTGCATATTTAGCAGCTAAGATTTTACCTTCTACACCACGGTCACCAAAACCACCTGGCACCAGGATACCGTCATACTCGGCAAGTATCTCGCTACCTTTAGACTCAAGGTCTTGTGAATCGACATAGTGAATCTTCACGTTAACGCGATTTTTTAACCCAGCATGTTTTAATGCTTCGTTGACTGACTTGTAGGCATCAGGAAGTTGAATGTATTTACCAACCATCGCGATATTAACCAAACCAGTGGTATTCGCTTCTTCGTAAACTACTTGTTCCCACTCTTTCAGATCAGCTTCAGGACACTCTAAACCAAAACGGTCTGCAACAAACTTGTCTAAACCTTGTGCTTTTAACAATGCAGGAATTTTGTAGATACTGTCCATATCTGGCAATGAAATAACGGCTTTTTCAGGCACGTTAGTAAACAGTGCAATTTTAGAACGCTCGCCAGCTGGAATGCCAACTTCAGAACGACATACTAAGATATCAGGCTGTACACCGATAGAGCGAAGCTCTTTTACCGAGTGTTGAGTAGGCTTAGTTTTCACTTCGCCAGAAGCAGCAAGGTAAGGAACCAGCGTTAAATGCATAAACATTGCATTTTCACGGCCTACTTCAACGCCTAGCTGACGGATAGCTTCGATAAATGGTTGTGATTCAATATCACCAACGGTTCCACCAAGCTCTACAATGGCAACATCTGCGCCTTTACAACCAGCAACAATACGATCTTTCATCGCATTAGTAATATGTGGAATAACCTGAATGGTTGCACCAAGGTAATCACCACGACGTTCCTTACGAAGTACTTCTTCATAAATACGGCCGGTGGTAAAGTTATTACCTTTAGTCATCTTGGTACGGATAAAGCGTTCGTAGTGACCTAAATCTAAATCAGTCTCAGCACCATCTTCGGTAACAAAGACTTCACCATGCTGAATAGGGCTCATGGTGCCTGGATCAACATTGATGTACGGATCCAGTTTCATCATTGTTACTTTTAGACCACGCGCTTCTAAAATAGCTGCCAATGATGCGGCGGCAATGCCCTTACCCAGCGAAGATACTACTCCGCCCGTCACAAAAATATATTTCGTTGTCATGTTGAACCTGAGATCCGAGTTTAAAGAATTGAAATAGCAAATACGCCAAAGGCTTACCTTGTTTAAAAAACAAAGTAAATTTACAGTTTGGAGTTGGCTATCAGACGGGACGACATATTACCAAAATAAGCGCCAAGCGACAATTTAAAAATACGTTTTTCTAATAAATAATTACGTTAAACAAGGATGCGAAGTTATTTGCCTGGTTCATTATTAGTAGCTTCAAGCGCTTTAACCCGCTGCCAGGCATCTTCCATTTGTTCAAGGCTAGCGCTGTTGGTATTTAAGCCATGGCTATCCAACACAGTTTCTACGCCACGAAAACGCCTTTCAAATTTATTATTGGCCTGTCTTAAGATATCTTCAGGATCACTGCCTTGGCTCCGCACTAAATTAACCACAGAAAATAACAAATCGCCTAATTCTTCGTCCACTTTTTTGGCATCAACAGTTGCTGCTACCAACTCTTGCTCTACTTCGTTAAGTTCTTCGCGAACCTTGTCTAACGTGCCGTGCCAGGAGGGCCAGTCAAAACCATGATGAGCGACACGCTTTTGGATTTTATTGGCGCGGCTTAAGGCGGGCATCGCTTTTGGAATATCATCGAGTAAACTAGCTCGCCCATCACTGTTTAGCTTAGCGCGCTCTACAACCTTACTATTCTCCCAGTTATCTTTTATTTGTTGCTCGCTAGTAAATTGCACATCAGCAAACACATGGGGGTGCCGTGAGATCAACTTTTCACAAATCGCATTTACGACATCAGAAAAATCAAATAATTGCTGCTCCTTTGCCAGTTGCGCATAAAACACGACCTGAAATAACAAATCGCCTAGTTCGTTTGGCAACTGGTCTAACGCTTGGCGCTCAATAACATCTGCCACTTCGTAAGCTTCTTCGATGGTGTGCTTTACAATGCTTGCAAAGTCTTGCTTTAAGTCCCAGGGGCAACCACTGTCCGGTTGCCTAAGCTGAGTCATTATCCAACACAGTTTATCGATTGAAGATACGTCATTTAATGTAGTGATAAAACACCTCGGCTTATAGCAACTTTAATGCGCAATCGTAACTAACTTTACTTGGTTTTCTATACAAAAATCCGATAACGTTTGTTCAAATTCTGCTTTTGCTCTTGGGGTAAAAAACATTGGAATAGTTACTAGCTCGTTAGCCATGCCCAATTCAACTTGATAAAAACCATATTTGTATGAATCAGAGGCCGGTACGTAGATGCGGCTAATCTCATTAACATTACTGATATCGATGAGTTTACCATTAAATTTAATCACTTTATTGTAAAGCTCTACTTCGAAGGCTTTATATTTTAACCATTCATAGAGCGGGAATAATATAAACCCAGCGATTAGATATGGTGCAATATAATAACCTAACCATCTTTTGAACCACGTTTCCTCATGGTGCCATAAATCTGGGTGCTCAAAGACAAAGTACGAGATACAGCCCATACCAACAATCAGTAGCGAAACAGTGTGTTTAGTTAAAAAGTGACGGTTCTTTTTATCAAAAATCAACGCTTGTTCTCCTTAAGCAGCACAAAACATCTGATTGCCGGGTTAGCTAACTAATTAACAACATAACAGCTAATAAATCATAGGGGTAGATTCAATTAACTTTATAAGTCATAAAAAATATTGATATATTAGCCTTATCAATTGATACCACTTAACAAAATAATAATAACTCTTGATGTTTAAAAGGACGCTGCATGAAAAAAATAATAACAATCTCCTTGGCTCTTTCGGCCTTATTAACCGCCACTCAATGTTTTAGCCAATCCGAACCAATCAGGAGTCCGGGGGCAATCATTGACCAAGCGCCAACAACTCATTGGCGAGCACTAGACCCAGATAAAACATTATACATCGAGCTTGAACAGGGACGTGTTATCGTTGAATTAAACCCACAATTGGCGCCTAATCATGTTAAGCAGTTTCAAACCTTGGCTAATGAAAACTTTTACGATGGCCTGAATTTTTATCGCTATGTTGAAAGCTTTGTCGCCCAAGCCGGTGACAGAGAGGAAAAAAGAAAGATAAAGCAAGCCAAAGCAAGCGTAAAGAGCGAGCGCATTCATTATGCTAATAAGCCACTAAAAGCCACTTACCTCCCTAAGAACGACGGATACGCCGACAAAACGGGCTTTATCAACGGCTTTGCAATTGGTTCAAATGCCCAGCAAACCCAATATTGGCAAACTCACTGCCCTGGCGCATTTGCAATGGCCCGTAGCAATGATCCCCACAGCGGCAGCACCGAGTTTTACATTGTCATCGGCCAGTCTCCACGCTACCTAGATAAAAACTTAACTGTTTTTGGTCAAGTGCGCAGTGGCATTGAATATATTCACCAGTTAAAGCGCGATCCCGTAACTAGTGCTGAAAAAGGCGTATTTGACAATCAAATTAAGACACTGCGCCTGGCTAGTTCAGTGCCGGTTGAGCAACAAACGTCATTAGAGGTAATGGATACAGACTCGGCAAGTTTCAAAGAGTTGATTCAATCAAGAATGAACCGACCGAATGAATTTTTCATCGAGCGACCAGATTATGTTGATGTATGCTCAGTTGTCGTTCCTGTTCGAACTAAGGCATTAACAAAAACCTAACCGTTATGATTGATTAGGCAAGCATTTTTTCGGGGCAAATTAATCAATAAACGCCCCGAAGAAACTTGAGTTTTCGCTGGCCTAAACCTGACTAAAAGCTACTTTTATCGCTAATAAGATTAAAATGCCCCCCATCGCGCGATCAAAATAATGTCCAAAGGATAAAAACTTGTTCCTGATATTGTCTTTACTAAAGACTAGTGAGACAAAACAAAACCACATCATTGTTGCTAATGACAAATACAAAGCATAAATGCCTAACCATAGCGCGGGTGTTTGGCTAGAGACAACAACAGAAAAGATAGACAAGAAAAATAGTGTCGCTTTTGGATTGAGCACATTAGTCACAAACCCCAAACGAAAAGATTTGCTAGCAACTTCCTGTTCACCAAGACTTACCTCACCACCTTCGATAGCGTCGGGGTTAACATTGGGTTGCGATTTTAATGCATTAAAACCGATATAAGCGAGATAGGCAGCACAAAGATATTTTAATAAATCAAATAACAATGGTGACTGTTTGATCAATAGGCCAATGCCAAAAGCACTATAGGCGACATGTACTAATATTGCGCTGCCTATGCCGACACTCGTATAAAGCGCGTTACGCTTACCAAACTTGATGCTTTGTTTTACGACAACCGCAAGATCAGGACCCGGGCTAGCGACCGCCAGAAAATGAGCAGCGGCTAAAACCAGTAGCTGCGAAATAAATAATGAATCCATTAACTACGACTTATTTTCTTCTAATTTATCTTTTGCGTCTTTCTTCATTACAGCGCGTTTATGCAGCATTAGCCGGGTATCTAACAGTTCACGCCTTGCGTATCGGTGCTCCACAAACTCAAAGACATTAGTTGCTAAAGCAAGCTTAAAGTAATTTAACGCACGATCAGGCTGCTCATAATGACGAACAAAGATCCCCAGATAAAAGTAAGCTTCACATAACCTCTCGGCTAATTGGGCTTGGCTTTTAATGCCTTTAGTCAAGCCATCGATAAATTGACGCTCAGAAATATTCATCAAATATAAATCAATAACCTGCCGCGCCCATGCATCGCTTGCAATATTCTCGCGGTGTTTGGTGAGCTGCTTTGCTGCCTCTAGCTTATCTATCTTCATCGCCGCCAAATAACGCCAAATAGCGCGATAAGGGTCGCTGGTATCCAATTGTTGAAACTTATCTAAATCCTCTAAAGCTAACTTGGCTTTAGCACCATAATATAAAGAGATACCGCGGTTAAGATAAACATATTGATGCGATGGCTCAAGTTCAATCGTTGCGTCAAAAGACTCATAAGCTTGTTCAAACTGCCCCAGCAAAGTGTAATGTATGCCTAGAAAATTATAAGCACTGGCCATTGAAGAATCGATACGTAGTGCGCGAGTAAAGTCCAAACGAGCCAGACTTGGCAAACCAAAACTATCATAGAGCAATCCGCGATCATAAAAGGCTTTGGCTTTTTGCTTGTCACTGGCTTCACTACTATTTAAAAATTCACTAATGCGAGCCAATGCCACTTCTTTTTTAAAATTTGGCGCCAATGGTTCGCTAATGACCAAATGTCCAACACCCGGGGAATTCATGTTGGCAGACGCGTTGGTGTCGCTAGTCGTTTTACAACCAGCTAGAGGGATTAAAAGGCAAGCAAGTATAATTTTGCCAAACGAGGAATGCATGAAGTGAACCTGAAAAAATATTGATACTTCACTATGCCATAGCAAAGAGCAGAGTCAATTGATTTTAGGCACAAAAAAGCCCGCTTAAAGCGGGCTTTTATCACTCAGGCGACAATTATACCAATCAGACTAAGTTTATTCCCACTCAGAGTAACTCAGGGCATTCAGTTTGAGGCGCGATGATTTAGGAATGGTTATTCCCGGCAACTGCTCCTGCGTTGCCCTTATGTCCTACATCCATGTAGGAACCTTTCAAATTATCGCAACAACAAAATGATTGTCCTGAGTTTCTCCCGTAGGGCGGGTTTGAAATGACTTTATACCGCGTTAGATGAACTTGAAATAGAATAACTAATCCATCATTCAACTGCCTTGTCTAAAGCCATTTCAATTCCCGCTGAGTGGGAAATTACTTTATCTGATTGGTATTACTCAGCAGCAGGAGCTTCTGGGGCAGCAGGCTTAGCGTCTTTCATACTTAGACGAACACGACCTTGGCGATCGATTTCTAGTACTTTCACGTCAACCATTTGACCTTCTTTCAAGAAGTCAGTTACTTTCTCTACGCGCTCTTCAGCGATTTGAGAGATGTGTACCAGACCGTCTTTACCAGGAAGCACTTCAACGAATGCACCAAAGTCAACGATACGCTTAACCGCGCCATGGTAGATTTTACCCACTTCAACTTCAGCAGTAATCGCTTCAATGCGCGCAATCGCATCTTTAGCTTTGGTGTTGTCAGTCGAGGCAATTTTAACCGTACCATCGTCTTCAATCTCGATAACACAACCAGTCTCTTCAGTAAGTGCACGGATAGTAGCACCACCTTTACCGATAATGTCACGGATCTTGTCTTGAGCAACTTTCATTGTCGTGATGCGTGGAGCAAACTCAGAAACGTCTTCACGAGCGCTACCAATCGCTTCGTCCATCACAGATAGAATGTGTAAACGTGCAGCTTTCGCTTGGTTTAACGCGATATCCATGATGTTCTTAGTGATACCTTCAATCTTGATATCCATTTGCAATGCAGTAATACCAGTCGTTGAACCAGCTACTTTAAAGTCCATGTCACCCAGGTGATCTTCATCGCCTAAGATATCAGAAAGAACAACGAAGTCTTCGCCTTCTTTCACAAGACCCATTGCGATACCAGCTACAGAAGCTTTAATTGGAACACCAGCGTCCATAAGAGCTAGTGACGTACCACATACAGAAGCCATTGAACTTGAACCGTTTGATTCAGTGATCTCAGAAACAACACGTACAGCGTATGGGAATTCTTCTTTGCTAGGCATAACAGCTAGAACACCACGCTTAGCAAGACGGCCGTGACCGATTTCGCGACGCTTAGGTGAACCAACCATACCCGTTTCACCAACACATGATGGTGGGAAGTTGTAGTGCATCATGAACGTATCAGAGATTTCACCCATGATACTGTCAATGCGTTGTGCATCACGTTCTGTACCTAAAGTAGCAGTAACTAATGCCTGAGTCTCACCACGAGTAAATACAGAAGAACCGTGAGTACGAGGCAGTACACCAGTCATTACGTCTAGTGCACGGATCATTTCAGGATCACGACCATCGATACGTGGTGCGCCAGAGATGATGCGTGAACGTACTACGTCCTTTTCAACATCGTGTGCAATCTCAGATACTTTCTTAGTATCAACATCTGCGTTTTCTTCAACTAGAGCCGCAACAACGTCACCAGTGATAACATCGATAGCATCTTTACGAGCCATCTTGTCAGAAATTTGGTACGCTTCTACGTAACGCGCTTCGCTTAGATCTTTGATTTTTGCAACTAATTCTTCATCGGTTGCAGGTGCAGTCCAATCCCAAGCAGGCTTACCAGCTTCAGCTTTAAGCTCTTTAATCGCTTCGATAACAACTTGTTGTTGGTCATGACCAAAAGTAACCGCGCCAAGCATAACTTCTTCAGAAAGCATATCAGCTTCTGATTCAACCATAAGAACAGCGTTATCAGTACCAGCAACAACTAGGTCTAGTTGGCTCGTTTCTAATTCTGTTTTTGTTGGGTTAAGTACGTATTGACCATCAATGTAACCAACACGTGCACAACCGATAGGACCGTTAAACGGACAACCAGCTAAAGAAATCGCAGCCGACGTACCGATCATTGCAGCAATGTCAGGGTTAACTTCTGGGTTTACAGAAACTACCGTTGCAATGATTTGAACTTCGTTTAGGAAGCCAGCTGGAAATAGTGGACGAATTGGACGGTCAATAAGACGACAGATTAGTGTCTCATTTTCGCTTGGACGACCTTCACGCTTGAAGAAACCACCAGGGATTTTACCCGCAGCGTACGTACGCTCTTGGTAGTTAACTGTTAGCGGGAAGAAATCACGGCCTTCAACCGCTTTTTTCTTAGCAACACAAGTTACCATAACGACTGTGTCGTCCATGTTTACAAGTACTGCGCCGTCGGCTTGACGCGCAATAGCGCCGGTTTCGATGGTCACATTGTGTTGACCATATTTAAACGTTTTAATTGTAGGATTCACTGATTGAATTTCCTTTATCTTTTAGTCATCTTTGAATTTTCAGAGCATAGTATACGGCGAGATGTACTGATTTAAAAGGAGTCATTGATAATGAATTAATTTAGGTGAAGTGACGCCAGTTTTTCAATGTTGCCGGTGCCTAAAATTTGCAAATAGATTACATCAAATAATAACCAACAATGAAGGAGAATTAGCGCTGGGAGTCATCTGTCATTTGATATTTGCCAATGATGCGTGAGATCTCCCCCGAGGCTTTCATTTGCATGATCTGCTGATTAATTTTAGGGAGTAATGCAACCGCAGGTGAATTCTTCGCCAGCGCCATGATTAGCGGCAACTCGGCAATGGGCTTTGCTGAGGCAACAAATTGCGCTTTAAAATTAGGGTTACTGGCAAAAATGGTATTGGCCACGCTTTCCAGACAAATAAAGGCATCAAAGCGCTTGCCTAATAAAAGTTTAAAGTTGAGCTCATCGCTTACGGCATCGAATATAGTGAGCTGATGCTCATCAACAGCCTGAGTAAATTCACGTCCGTAGCTATAGTTTTCAGTAATCGCTATTTTGTAAGGTTTGAGATCTGAGAATTGCTGCCATTGGATTGGCGAACCATCTTCTTTTCTTGTCCACAGCAAAAAGCGATCATCAACAAGCGGCACAGAATAAGTCATGTATTGGTCCCATTCTAACGATCTGACCAATAACATATGTCCGTCTTCGCGACCCTGCTTGACCATTTCGAGGCTACGAGCCCAGGGGTAAAGATTCATCTCTAGCGTCACCCCGAGATTATCAAAAACTCGCTGTAGAATATCGACAGCAATACCGCCACTGGGAGGATGTCCAGCGACGCCCATAATATAAGGGGGCCAGGGATCTTCACTCAAGATTACTTTATTGCTTTTACTGTCAGATTGGCCCAAGGCACTACTTGACCAGGCAAGCGTTAACCATATAGACATCAAATAAAAGCTTATGAACAATACTTTTTTCAAAGGAGCCTACTATCAGGGGGGAACCAGTGAACCATTAACAATATGCTATTTACACAAGAAATAGCAAGCACAAAAAAAGGAGCGCTTAGGCTCCTTTCCATTACTTACGCTTGGTTATCGATTAACGACGTAGACCAAGTTTAGCAATTGTTTCTTGGTACTTAGCAACGTCTTTACGCTTTAAGTAATCAAGAAGCTTACGACGGCTAGAAACCATGCGTAATAGACCACGACGTGAGTGATGATCATGAATGTGCTTTTGGAAGTGGCCTTGTAAGTGGTTGATTTGTGCAGTTAACAAAGCAACTTGAACTTCAGAAGAACCAGTATCGTTTGCATCACGGCCGAATTCAGCGATGATTTCAGCAGTTTGAGTAGCGCTTAGTGACATAATAAACTCCAATGTTTATAAGATTTAAATTTATGTAGCCGATCACTAATTCAGCTACATGCGAGCGCGGTATATTACCAGCAAACTAAGATTTAACAAGTAATAATTCATATTAACCGATCAATACTGTGATCAGCGCTAAGCAGGTGGAAACACCACAATGCGTTTGGGCTGGACCCGCTGTTGATTATCGATAATTCCCACACCAATAAAGCGTCGTTCTTCACCAACAGTCATGCGTACCAACAGACCTTCTTCCATGTTTGGCATAGCAACCGCATTACCATGAAGTGCATTAACGCTTAGCGCTTCACTAATGTTTGCTTCAGGGAAGTTACTTACCGGGCTATCCATTGGCAACAGTAGTGGATCAAGATAGGTTGCCGGAGCAACTTCCTCATCGTTTGCTTTGTCAAATAATGCCTGAAGCGCTTCAAGGGTAATCATCTTGTCGCTTGGGTAATTTGCGACTTCTAGACGACGTAACATCGTGATGTGCGCGCCACAGCCAAGCATTTCACCTAAATCATCAATAATGGTGCGGATGTAAGTGCCTTTACTCACGTGTATCTCAAGCTCTAGCTCATCGCCTTCATGACGAATAAACAGTAACTCAAAGACATTAATTTCACGCGCTTCACGCTCAATCGTAATGCCTTGACGAGCATAATGATAAAGCGGTTTACCTTGATGCTTTAGGGCCGAAAACATCGAGGGAACCTGCATTGTTTTGCCGCGGAAAGACTCAAGTTTTTCCATCAGCAATTCATTACTAAAGTTAATCTCGCGTGTTTCAACAACTTCGCCATCACTATCACTGGTATCAGTACGCTCACCGAGTTTTGCAATCACACGATAACGTTTATCTGAATCGAGTAAGTATTGTGAAAACTTAGTTGCTTCACCTAAGCAAATAGGCAGCATACCGGTTGCGAGCGGATCAAGTGCACCGGTATGTCCAGCTTTTTGCGCGCCAAAAAGTCGCTTCACTTTTTGAAGCATATCATTTGAGCTGTGGCCTGTTGCTTTATCTAGCAACAGCACGCCATTTATTGGGCGGCCTTTACGCTTACGGGCCATCGGTTACGACTCAGCTTCGCTGTCTTGGCCATCAAGCTCAGGATTATTATCCTTGTCTTTACGGACCGCTTGATTAACCAAGTTCGTCATGCGAATACCTTCGCTCAATGACTTGTCATAGAAAAACTTTAATTCCGGCACAATACGCAGACGCATCGCGCTGCCCATCATTGAACGAATAAGCGGAGCTTGTTCATTTAACAGTGCTATCGCTTTCTTAATTAACTCAGCATCATCATGCAGCTGAGTGAAATAAACCTTGGCGTAAGAAAGATCACGCGATAAGTCTACTTCGTTAATGGTGATCATGCCAAACTCACCCGCTTTCACTTCACGCATAACAATTTGCGCTAATTCTTTTTGAATTTGCTGCGCCACACGGCGGCTTCGACTATATTCTCTAGCCATTTTAATACCTCATTTATGTGCTTTCTTGAAACACAGATGGGGGCACTAACAAATTAGCGCCCCCATCTTTACTTGTTACTTTAATTTAGAAGTTATAGAGAACGTTTAATCTCAACAACTTCAAATACTTCAATTTGGTCACCGACTTTAACATCGTTGTAGTTCTTAACGCCGATACCACATTCCATGTTATTACGAACTTCTTGTACGTCATCTTTAAAGCGACGTAGAGATTCTAGTTCACCTTCATAGATAACAACATTGTCACGTAATACGCGGATTGGGTTAGTACGTTTAACGATACCTTCAGTTACCATACAACCAGCGATTGCACCGAACTTAGGTGAACGGAATACGTCACGAACCTCAGCAAGACCAATAATTTCTTGCTTGAATTCTGGTGCAAGTAGGCCACTCATCGCAGACTTGATTTCGTTAATTAAATCATAGATTACGCTGTAATAACGCATATCCAGATTTTCATTTTGGATTACTTTACGAGCCGTTGCATCAGCACGAACGTTAAAGCCAAGCATGATAGCGTTTGACGCTGCTGCCAATGTTGCATCAGTTTCAGTAATACCACCAACGCCGCGGCTAATGATGTTAACTTTAACTTCTTCAGTTGACAGTTTCTCAAGCGAATCAGCGATTGCAGCAAGAGAACCCTCAACGTCTGTTTTAAGGATAACGTTAAGCTCTGAACATTCCCCAGCAGTCATGTTAGAGAACATGTTTTCTAGCTTAGCTTTTTGCTGACGTGCTAGTTTAAGATCACGGAATTTACCTTGACGGTAAAGCGCAACTTCACGGGCTTTACGCTCATCACTTACAACAGTCGCTTCGTCACCGGCTTTAGGCACGGCAGACAAACCAAGAATTTCAACTGGAATACTTGGACCAGCAGATTTGATATCACGACCATTTTCATCGCGCATTGCACGAACACGACCATATTCTAGACCACAAAGAATGATATCGCCGTGGTTTAGCGTACCTTCTTGAACAAGAACAGTAGCAACAGGACCGCGACCTTTATCCAGGCGAGATTCGATTACAACACCCGCAGCGTGACCTTGGTCAGTTGCTTGTAGCTCAAGTAGTTCAGCCTGCATCAAGATAGCTTCAAGTAGTGCATCAACACCAGTACCCGCTTTTGCAGAAACATGACAGAATTGAACGTCACCGCCCCACTCTTCTGGAATAACATCAAGTGCAGATAGCTCGTTCTTAACACGATCAGGATCAGCGCCTTCTTTATCCATTTTGTTTACAGCAATAATGATAGGTGCGCCAGCAGCTTTAGCATGCTCAACCGCTTCTTTGGTTTGTGGCATAACACCATCATCAGCAGCAACAACAATGATTACAACGTCAGTCGCTTGGGCACCACGAGAACGCATCGCGGTAAACGCGGCATGTCCAGGAGTATCAAGGAAAGTGATCATTGAACCATCAACATCTACATGGTATGCACCAATATGCTGGGTAATACCACCAGCTTCGCCAGCAGCAACTTTTGCTTGGCGAATGTAATCAAGTAGTGAGGTTTTACCGTGGTCAACGTGACCCATGATGGTAACAACAGGTGCACGGCTCTTCTTGTCGCCTTGCGTCCCGCGCTCAGCAAGTACTGAGTGCTCTAATTCATTTTCACGAACTAGTACTACTTTGTAGCCCATTTCCTCACAGATAAGCTCTGCGGTTTCTTGGTCTAGTACTTGGTTAATGGTCGCCATAACGCCCATTTTCATCAAGTTTTTAATTACTTCAGTGGCCTTAACAGACATTTTTGATGCCAGTTCAGATACTGAAATTGTTTCGCTTAGACGAATGTCAGACTTAGCTACAACAGCAGATTTATCAAAACCTTGCTTAATCGAAGTAGGTGCGCTTAATGTGCCTTTCTTACCGCGACCGCGATGTGCTGGCTTAGCTGCTTCTTTCTTGCCTTTCTTCGCTTTCTTTTTAGCGCGTCCACGGCCTTCTTCCTGACGATCTTGCTTGTCTTCTGCTTCACGTGCATAAGTTGAAGAAGTAGTATGATAATCAGCTTTTTTCTCAGCTTCTTTGCGTGCTTTTTCTTCTTCAGCCCAACGAGCAGCATTCTCTTCAGCAAGTTTTTTAGCTGCTGCAGCTTCTTGCTCAGCCGCGGCTTTAACATTTTCTGCTAATAAAGCTGCTTGACGTTCTTTTAACGCTTGCTCTTCTTTAGCTAGTTCAGCTGCTTTTGCTGCTTCTTCTGGGTCGGCTTGTGCACGTGATTCTGCTTCAGCTTTGGCCTTAGCCGCTGTTTCTGCCTTCGCTTTAGCTGCTGCTTCAGCTTTCACGCGAGCTTCTTCTTGTGCTTTCGCTTTTGCAGCAGCAATTTCTTTTGCTTTTTCTGCAGCGGCAGCTTGCTCAGCGGCTAATGCTGCTGCGCGTTCTTTCTCTTGTGCTTGTGCTTCAGCTTGCTCAGCAGCGGCATCACGTTTAACGTAAGTACGCTTTTTACGAGTTTCAACTGCAACCGTACGACCTTTGTCACCAGAACCAACCTTTAGCGTTGATTTAGTTTTACGTTGTAGTGTCATTTTCTTTGGCGTTGCTTCACCGCCATGCTGACCAGAAAGCAATTCTAACAAGGCTTGTTTTTCATCTAATGACACGTTGTCATTTTGGCTTTTCTTAAAGCCTGCTTCAGCTAATTGGTCAATAACACGCTCTAACGGTGCACCAATTTCATCAGCTAAGCTCTTAACTGTATATTCTGACATAGTAATAATTCCCCTTGCCTTACTTATTCTTGCTCGTCGCTAAACCAACAAATGTTACGCGCAGCCATAATAAGCTCGCCAGCATACTCAGGTGAAATTTCCTCGATACCCTCTAAGTCATCGACACCTTGCTCTGCTAAATCTTCTAATGTAATAACGCCTTTACTTGCTAGCACAAATGCAAGGTGACGCTCTAGGCCTTCAAGTGCTAATAAATCTTCAGCTGGCTCAGCACCATCTAGAGACTCTTCAACTTTCAGCGCGTTGGTTGTTAGCGTGTTTTTAGCGCGTTCACGTAGTTCTTCAACTAAGTCTTCATCAAAACCGTCAATTTCCAATAATTCGTTTACCGGAACATAAGCAATCTCTTCTAATGACGTAAAGCCTTCCTCAACCAATACTTGAGCAAAATCTTCGTCAATATCAAGCGCTGCGGTAAATGCAGTGATAACTTTCTTATCTTCGGCTTGATGTTTCTCTTGTAGCTCTGCAACCGTCATCACATTTAAGTTCCAACCGGTTAACTGACTTGCTAGACGGATATTTTGTCCATTACGGCCAATCGCTTGCGCCAGGTTGTCTTCTTCAACCGCCAAATCCATGCTGTTTTCATCTTCGTCAACAATTACGCTAACCACTTCAGCTGGCGCCATCGCATTAATAACGAACTGTGCAACGTTTTCATCCCACAACACGATATCAACACGCTCTCCGCCAAGTTCGCCTGAAACAGCTTGTACACGTGAACCACGCATACCAACACAAGCGCCAACAGGATCGATACGCTTGTCATTACTCTTTACAGCAATTTTAGCGCGAGAACCTGGATCACGAGCAGCGCCCATGATATCCAATGTCTCTTCACCGATTTCTGGCACTTCGATGCGGAATAGCTCAATTAGCATGTCTGGATGAGTACGACTAACACACAGCTGTGGTCCACGGTTGTCTTCTTTAATGGTATATAGAAGGCCACGAACACGGTCACCTGGACGGAAAGATTCACGGGGTAGGCGATCTTCTTTGAAAATCACGGCTTCAGCATTGTTACCTAAATCAATGATGATGCTATCGCGGTTGCTCTTCTTAACCACACCAGTAACTAGTTCACCAACTTGGTCACGGTATTCATCAACAACCATTTCACGCTCAGCTTCACGTACTTTTTGTACAATAACCTGCTTTGCCGTTTGCGTTGTAATGCGGTCAAAAGTAATTGACTCAATCTGCTCTTCGATGAAGTCGCCCAATTGAATGTTTTCATCATCGTAATGTGCTGCTGAATAAGTGATTTCAGCTAGTGTATTTTCCATTTCTTCATCAGCTACAACTAACCAACGACGGAATGTATCAAACTCACCGGTTTTACGATCGATATCAACGCGAACTTCAATTTCTTTTTCAGCTTTTTTCTTAGTTGCACTTGCTAATGCGATTTCAAGTGCTTCAAAAATTTTCTCGCGAGGCACGCCTTTCTCATTTGACACCGCCTCGACAACTAACAATATCTCTTTGCTCATTTTCTGTTGCCTCTTACCCTTTAATTTTCAGTAAATATTTAAAAACATTTACAGCATATTTGAATAAACAATTTTAACTTCAGTGTTTTCACTAACGCTTAAAATTGAGGAACGATATTAGCTTTCTTAACATTCATTAAGGCTAATGTGTATTCCTTTCCATCTACATTTAATGTAACCATTTGCCCGTCTACACCAACAATTTCGCCTTTAAATTTACGGCGGCCATCTGTAGGCATAACGGTTTGTAAAGAAACAATTTCACCGATGCGATCACTGTAATGATGTGGTTTAAACAGTGGACGGTCTAACCCCGGCGATGATACTTCCAAAGCATATTCATTGGTAATTGGGTCTTCAACATCAAGTACAGCACTAACTTGGTGGCTAACCTTTGCACAGGCATCAACGTCAATACCATCTTCATGATCAATAAACAGGCGTAAAATTGAATGTTTGCCAGCGCGAACATATTCAATACCAATTAGCTCATAACCCGCGGCTTCAACAGCAGGTTCAAGCATTTCTGTTAAGCGATTATCAATAGTCGACAACACTTACTCCTAAACTCTTAATTTGACAGCTTACTTTGATTGATAAAGCAAACGCCAAAAACAAAAAAAGGGCCTAAAGCCCAGTTTGAAACGTCATAAATATGATTCATATTTATGCGTTTGATGTAGTACAGGTAATAAAAAACCCCGACATAAAGCGGGGCTTAAAACTGGACCCTGTATATCAAGTTTCCTTGATAGCCAACGCATTACCAGCACGAATGCTGTGTTATTTACTGGTCTTGCTATGAGATTTAATTGATAGGTTGTGCACTATCTCGCTCTGTTGAGTCTAGGACTCCAAACAAAAACATTAAATGATCATAGTGTGGATGCGTTGATTATACCCCGCAACGTAAAAGATTCAACATATTATCGACAATATTGCGGATTTTTGTTGATTAACTCAGATCCGATGCGCCGACAATAAGGCGGACATGCTTTTCAAAGACAATTTTCATTTTATCCCACTCTTGCTGTTGCGCCTGTGGGTCACGAATTAGCAACGCTTTCTTTTCTAGCTGCATAATCAATGCAAATGTCGTTTCAGCTGCTGTATTAGGGTTATTGATACCAAGCTTGATAAATAAGGCCTCTAAGCGAGCAACCTCGTCGCTCCACGATTTAAGCATTAACTCACTTAGCGTGACAGAGCGTAGCGCTTCGTTGTGAAAGGCTAGCTCTATGCGACGGTCGTCCGTGCGCTCAAATATCTGATCCCGCAAATACCTTTCGCCATAGGAAATTAGTGTATCAGCTAGCTCAGCAGCACTTTGTTCAGACGCCTGGGTTACCCCGTCGCTTTCAATTAGCGATTGATAATATGGATTTTTATCAATATCGGCTTGCTCATGCCAATAAATAAAAGCCGAGCTAATTAAATCTTCAATGTCTTTAAAGTGATACGTTGTTGAGCCAAGTGATACTTTTGCTTTGGCAGCAACCGCACGGTGACGGATAGCTCGCATACCATCAGTCTTTATAATATCTAACGTTGCCAAAATTATTTTCTGTTTAGCGTCCATGTGTCACCCGGTAGTTTTCCGTCATCTGCAGTTTTCCATCAAAATTATTATTTTAATTATAACGTTAAACAACAAACATCACCTAACAAAAATCCGCACAACAAAAACTGTACCATTGTACAGTTTTTGTTGTAGTATGGTGAAAACTTAGAATTACCGAGTAAGTAACCATGGATTTTGACAAGCTAAATTTAGACCGACGTAGTTTTTTAAAAACGGCAACCGCTCTTGGTGCAGCGAGTGTATTGACAACAGGTTGTAGTGAACAGGCTAATCCGAATGCGCCTGTTATACCTCAAGGGGCACTAGATAAAAATGGTAATATAGTGCCGCCATGGTCTAACTGGTCAGGAAATCAATCGAGCTCACCAACCGCTAGATTACTGCCGCAAAATACGGCTGAGCTATCGCAAATGATTAAAGACTCAAAGCAGCGGATTCGCCTTGTCGGTGCTGGCCATAGTTTCTCAGGCTTAGTACCAACCAACGAATCACTGATGTCATTGGCCTATTTTACCGGTATCAGCAACATTGATACCCAAAACAAGCAATTTGATGTATCGGCCAACACCTTCTTGGCTACGGTCGGCGAAGCGCTATGGAATCAAGGGCTTAGTTTAGAGAACATGCCAGATATCAATACCCAAACATTTGGCGGTGCAATTGCCACATCAACCCATGGTACAGGCATCAACTTTGGCTCAATGTCGAGTACAGTTCAGGAGATGACGCTGGTTAACGGTCTTGGTGAGGAAATTACCTGTAATGCCAATCAAAACAGTGAAGTCTTTAATGCGGCTCGTTGTAACATCGGTACCCTAGGCGCAATAACCAGTATGAAAATTCAAGCAACGGATAAGTATCATTTGCAAGAAAAAAGCTGGATGATGAAACTTGAAGAAGGGCTAGAACGCATGGAGAGCCTACGCGACAGCCACCGTAATTTTGAAGCTTACGCCCTGCCTTACGCCGATTATATTTTAGGCATTGCCATTGACGATATTCCCGAATCACAATTACAAACGCAGAAAACCGTTAATGGCGACGCCTACGAAACCTTTAGAATGCTGTCTAATGTCATCGACTATGCCCCGTTCTTACGCAGTTTTATCGTCAACAAAGGTGCCAGTAGCGTCGAAGAAGAAATCCGTACTGGACGTAACTATGAAATTTTCGGCAACCTGCGTGATATTCAGTTCAACGAAATGGAGTATTCAATTCCGGCCGAGCATGGCGTGGCCTGTTTACGTGAAATCCTTGCCACGATTAAAAAGAAGAAAATCCCGGTAATATTCCCACTAGAATATCGCTATGTGAAATCTGACGATATTTGGTTAAGCCAATTCTATGAGCAAGACAGTTGTGCTATTAGCGTGCATAACTTCCATGACAAAGATTACAAAAAATACTTTGCTGAGATTGAGCCAATTTTCTGGAAATACAATGGGCGCCCTCATTGGGGCAAAATACACACCTTAGATGCGAAAAAGCAACAAGCCCTGTTTCCAAAGTTCAACGATTTTTTAGAGGTACGCCAAGCGATGGACCCTAAAAATATATTTACCAACGATCACATCAACCATGTGCTTGGCTTAAGTTAAGGTAGCAGTAATGACCAACAGCCCCAAATTTCCAGAAACATTTATTTTTGGTACGGCAACTGCTGCTTATCAAATCGAAGGCGCGGTTAATAAAGATGGGCGCGGCCAAAGCGTCTGGGATACGTTTAGCCATAAGAAAGGTAAAATTCGTCACGGTGACAACGGCGACATTGCCTGCGATCATTACCATCGCTATGGCGATGATGTTGAACTAATGAATGAGCTCGGCCTTGATGCTTATCGCTTATCTATTGCTTGGCCACGTATTATCCCCCAGGGTACGGGAGAGGTTAATCAAGCTGGTATTGCTTTTTATAGCGACCTAATCGACAAGTTACTGGCAGCAGGCATAACGCCGTATGTCACCTTATTTCATTGGGATATGCCCCAGACTCTTGATGATCGATACGGTGGTTTTTTATCACGCCAATGTGCTTATGATTTTGCCGAGTATGTTGAGGTTATCGTAAAGGCCCTAGGGGACAGAGTGAAGCATTGGATCACCTTGAACGAACCGTGGGAACATGGCTGTTTAGGCTATGTGATGGGCAAACATGCACCGGGTAAAGTTAAGCCATGGCGTTTTTTAACTGTGATGCACCATCAACATCTCGCCCATGGCCTGGCGGTTCGAAAAATCCGTGAACATTGCCGCGATGCGCAAGTTGGCATAACATTAAGCTTCACGCCGATTTATCCAAAAACAGATTCCGCCAAAGATCAGAAAGCCGCAGCCCTAGCCAATGAATTTATGAATTCAGTATCTCTTGATCCACTTATCAAAGGTCATTACCCCAAAGCCTTGTTTAAGAAATTTGGCTGGTTCCAGCCTAAAATACAGCCACAGGATTTCGAGATAATTCAAGAGTCAGTCGATTTCTACGGCATCAATAATTACTCCAGAGAGTTTGCACACTACAGCCCGTTTGTGCCTGTACTTAAAGCATGGATTGATGATGGCGCTGATGTACCCGACTACGACTTTGTTAAAGATGGTGTGCAGCATACCTCGATGGGTTGGGAAGTCTTTCCGCAAGGATTGGCGCAGGTGTTAACCTGGTTTAGAGAAGACTACGGCAATCCAAAAGTTTATATCACCGAAAATGGCGCGGCATTTAACGATAACCTTATCGATGGTGTCGTTAATGACACCAAGCGAATAGCCTTTTTATCTGCCTACATGGGCGCTGCACAGCAAGCACTTGAGCAAGGTTCTAATCTACATGGCTATTTTGTGTGGTCATTTTTAGATAACTTTGAATGGGCCGCAGGATTTGATAAGCAATTTGGCATTGTTCACGTTGATTATAAGACGCAAAAGCGCACGATTAAAAATAGTGGTCTGTGGTATCGCGACTTAATCACTGAGCATAAAGGTCGTCAGAGCCAAACTGATGAATAATGACAATCGAATAGAGACCAACAGCTTTAGGGATAAGCTAAGCTTAACCATGATTGTTTTTATGTCATTTTTTTTAATGGCAGATATGTACATCACACCGGCAATCATCCCCGAACTAAGCAACGAATATAAGGTGAGTAGTGACATGATCGGTTGGGCAGGGACGGCATTTATGCTCCTTGGCGCGGTGATGGGATTATTATTTGGTTATTTAAACGATCGGGTTAGTCGTAAAAAATTACTCATCATTGCCGTTACCGTTGGCGAGGTGCCTTGCTTACTAACCGGCATTGCAGGGATCACTTATAACTTTGAAATGTTTGTGTTAATGCGCACATTAACTGGCTTTGGTATTGGCGGTATTTACCCTATCACGTTTTCTTTATTATCAGACTATGTCAGCGATAAAAACCGAGGAAAGGCAAGCGCGGTAGTCGATATAGCCTGGGGGCTAGGTATTATGTCAGGGCCACTTTTAGCAAGCTATGCGCTAACCACCGATTATGGTTGGCGGCTAGCGTTTATTATTGCGGCTGTGCCAAGCTTCCCATTAATTATTATCTACTGGTTTACCGCCAGTGAGCCAAAGCGAGGCCAAAGTGAACGGGGCCAAGTAGAACACGGCCAAAGCATTGCGCAGGAGCAAGGGCTTTCCGTTGCTGGGTTTAAAGGTATCCTATCGAATAGAACCAATGTGTTTCTATTTCTCCAGGGGATACCCGGCAGCATACCTTGGGGGCTATTACCGTTTTGGATAATTACATTCTTTCGTGAAGAACGTAACTTTTCTGCCCAAGATGCCACCATGATTTGGGAAGTGTTTGGTATTGCAACCGTAATTGGCGGTTTACTGTGGGCAATGCTTGGCGACTACCTGTTTCAGCGCCGCGCTAAATACGTCGCCATACTCTGCTCCTCAATGATTTTACTAGGCATGTTGCCGGAGTACTTGCTTTTAAACTTCACCTTTGAGCAACAGTGGAATTACTGGGCGTTAGCCATTATGGGCGGATTATTTATCTCAGTGGCCAGCTCAAATACCCGTGCACTTTTAATGAACGTCAACAGCCCAAATCAACGTGGTCGTGTATTCTCGTTTTACAACTTTTTTGACAGCATCGGTAAAGGCCTGGGTCCAGCCATTGGTGGAGTGATATTAGCTAGCACCAGTGATTATCAACTGATGGTTAATATCGCTGTGTCTTTTTGGATTCTTTGCGCCCTGCTCTATTCGTTCTCAATTTTCACCGTCGACAAAGATCGCGCCGCGATGCTTAAAAACACTCAACACCCGGAGTCTTAATGAACGTTGCGATTACCTTATTTTTACTCATTGCCACGGTAGCACAAGGCACTTTTATCGTGCTTTTTCTTGAGCATAACCAGCCAGGGTTAACTAATTTTTCGCTGTTGTGTTTACTCGGCGCCGCTTATTTCGCAGCATTTACTTATGTGTGGGTTAATCGCCGGGTTAACCAATCATTAAGTACTGTCCTCGGCGCTGGCTGGTTAACACGTATCATCACAATTATTGCAAGCGCAGCCCTTGTTTATATCGCGCTAGATAACCTCGTTTTTGACTATTTCCAAGCAGTAACTACCTCAGACCCAGTTATCTACACGATGTTGGCCAGTTGGGTGGCACTGCTCATCGCCAATGGCGTAGCGCTAATTGACTCATTTATTAACACCGGCGAGCGCCTGATTAAATCAACTGGCGCTACGGTTATTGCAGTACTTGGCTTACCGATCATGGTGCTTGTTAATGTCATTACCTCACCAGCACCAAGCGCGGCACTCACTATTAGCAACGATGTATTTGTTGGCGGCGTTGATGGTTATAAGGTTTACCGTATCCCAGCAATGCTGGTTATTCCCAAAGGAGCGCTGTTAGCGAATAAAACCAGGCTCAAAAGCGAGCGCATAGTGGTTATGGCCGAAGCGCGCCTTGAAGGAGCACTCGATACCGGCCCTATCGACCTGGTACAAAAAACAAGTGATGATGGTGGCTTAACATGGAGCAAACAGCAGCTTATATGTCAATACATTGTTAATGGCGACCACGGCAAGTGTGGCAATGCAACGCCGCTATTTGATAGCCAATCAGGTCAGTTAGTCTTAGCATATAACCTAAGTGGCATTCCCGGGAACAAACCTGAAGGCCAGCGTCATCATACATCCCATGTTAAATTTAGCGATGATGGCGGCAAAACATGGGACAATGGCAGTAAGCTAAACATGCCTAACTCGGTATTTGGTCCGGGTCACGGCATTCAAAAGCAACACGCACCATTTAAACATCGCTTAGTTATTCCTTACAATACCTCCGTTGGCGGCCAAGGAAGCTCAATGGCCATGTATAGTGATGACAGCGGTAGTACATGGCAGTTTGGAGAAAAGCTCGGCACAGGCAATGAGAACGAATTAGCCGAGTCTGCCAATGGCGATATCTTAATGGCAACACGCCATATCGCCGGCATTGGTAATCCACCAGAGCCAAATGGCAGACTATTTTCTACATCCACCGATGGTGGCCATAGTTGGAGTTCTCCACGTTTGGATGAAAACTTGCTGACACCTATTTGCCAAGCATCCTTAATTAAAGCAAATGATGTAAACGGCATGTTCTTCTTAAACCCAGCCAACGAAGCTGCACGGGTTCAGCTAACATTGCGTTATAGCCCAGACAACGGTGCCAATTGGACAAAATCCTTTGTGGTAACACCGGGTCCAGCAGGATACTCACAGCTAGCCCAGCTTAGTGATGATAGCATCGCCATGCTTTATGAGAATGGTGCTTTGTCATACTCACAAAAGATAAGCTTTGCACTTTTATCAAGCAAGTCCTTCAAATAGAACGTACCACTCCTCTTTACCAATCGTGCTAAGAGGAGTATTTTACATGTTAAAGCAATAACATGTGATGAGAACATTGTATGGATGATAACGTTGGTAGTAAGCCAAACGGTAGTGGCATAAAGCGAATATTTAAAGCGTTTAACTGCTCAGTAAAAGGATTCAAGGCTGCCTATGTGCACGAAGCAGCCTTTAGACAAGAACTCTTGTTATGCGCCTTCCTCTTGCCAATAAGCTTTATTATCGCCACATCCATGACCCACTGGTTAATATTAATCTCAACGTTACTCTTTTTATTGTTTGCCGAAGTCATCAACTCCGCTATTGAAGCCTTAGCCGATCGAATTTCAATAGAGCATCATGAACTGATAGGACGGGCTAAAGATCTCGGTTCAGCCGCCGTTTTTATTGCCTTTAGCATACTGGCGGTTTGCTGGTTGAGCATCGCTTATATTTTTCTAACGACTCTGTAAATTCCCCTGCTAATACTCCTAAACTAAATAGCTTTTATTCTCCCATCATTTAAAACATGTACTAGGATTGGATAGGTTATGCACGTAGCCATCTTATTAAAAAACAGCTTACGCCATTTGCAGGAGAATAATGATGACCAAGCGAGAACTAAAACGAACCGCTGCTAAACCCTCATTAGATTTTAGTATCCCCAAAGTACAAATCCATCAAGGTGCCTCAACGCTAAATCAGCTACAAAAACTCAAGGAAGGCACCAAAGAGCGCATTGACTGGGCTGGAGGCATCTTAAATATCCCAGCTATTTGGCGACAAACCCAAGGCGCAGGCGTTAAAGTCGCGATTCTCGATACTGGTATTGATACTGACCATCCCGATTTAGAAAGTGCCATTATCCTGAGCAAAGATTTCACCGGCGATGGTATTGAAGATAACAATGGCCACGGCACACATTGCGCAGGCATCGTCGGCGCTAGACTAAATGGAGTGGGTTTTGTTGGCGTTGCCCCACAAGCTGAACTGCTAATCGCTAAAGTGCTTGGTAATGATGGGCGAGGTGCTTCAGCATGGATCGCCGATGGCATTTATTGGGCAGTGGATAATGATGCAGATATTATATCGATGTCTCTTGGTGCCTCGCAGTCATCGCCAGAGATATACCAAGCGGTGCAATACGCACTTTATAACGGTGTATTTGTAATTTGTGCTGCAGGCAATGAGGGGGAATTATTCACTAATAGCGTTGGCTACCCCGGTCGCTACGGTGGTGTTATTACCGTTGCTGCTCATGATATTAACGGTAACCCATCAGGCTTTTCTTCACGAGGTGGCGAAGTTGATGTCATGGCTCCTGGTACTGAGATTTGGTCCACCTATAAAGATGGCGGCTATCAAAGTCTCAGTGGCACTTCCATGGCCACCCCATTTGTCGCTGGCCTGGCAGCATTAATTACCGCCAAGCATAAAAGCACAGCAAGTAATAATACACCGTTACAAAATAACGAAGACTTGAAAAACCATCTATTGCTGATGGCAACCCACCCCGGTTATCACGATAACCAAACAGGTTATGGTCCACTCCAACCATTTACGTATTTCAACCAAAGCTAATCAATTAGCGTTACTTCATAAAAACAGTAAGGCTGTAACCTAGTGAGTTACCGCCTTTTCATTAAGTTAATGCAGTTTAGTGAATTGAAAGTTTGATTTCTGCTTACTCTACCTTTGTAATGAAACTTAGCCCATGGCTTATCTAAGCGTAAGAAGGTATCACAGGAAGTGCCTCACTGCATGGGTATATAAATAAGCTCGTAAAAATGTCATAATATAGGCCGATTTTGCATTACAAAAATTGCTAACAAAAACGTATCATATTGTTCCTAGGAGCAAATTATGAAAAAAAGCAGACTGTTTAATTCAATCCACCCATTATTGTTAGTAGCCTTATATTCAATTACCTTAGGTGTTTCTTATTTAGCTTACTTTTCAGAGCCGGCCGCTAAAGATGGATTTATGACGATGCGCTGGGTTGTCTTTTTGTTACTCTTTCCCATTTTAGCCAAATTTATCATTCAATTATTCACTATTTCAGTTTACAGTTTTAGCGAACGCTCCAGAGAAAAGCGCCATAAACTTAATGGTGATGAAAGCGTGTCAGTACTTATTCCGGCGTGGAATGAAGAAGTCGGCATTATAAAAACAATTAATTCTGTCTTAGCCAGCGATTACGAAAACCTTGAAGTGATAGTCATCAATGACGGCTCAACCGACTCAACTGACGAGTTGATAACAAGATACCTTCATGAATATGAGCAACTCGATCATAGTAAAAAAACTCTTAAATATATCAGCAAAGAAAACGGCGGCAAAGCCCGTGCTCTAAACGAAGCGTTAAAGATTTGTACTGGTGAATTTGTCGTTACCATCGATGCTGATTGTTTGATCGACAAAGATGCGATAACTAACACGCTAAGACGCTTTGGCTCAAAAAAAGTCGGGGCTGTAGGCGGCAATATTATCGTTGGCAATAAAAAGAAAACGATTGAATTAGTTCAGCAACTTGAATACCTATACGGGTTCTTTTTTAAACGCGCCGACTCAGTTTTTAATTCTGTTTACATTATTGGTGGAGCGGCAGCGGCGTATCGTAAAAGTGTATTAGATGAAGTCGGTGGTTTTGATGAAAGTGTCGTCACTGAAGACATTGAAATGTCGATGCGAATCCTCAGTCATGGATATAAGACCCGCTATGCCTATGATGCCATAACCTATACCGAAGGTCCGTCACGCTGGAAATGTTTTTTCAATCAGCGCCTAAGATGGCGGTTTGGGCGGTTTCAAACATTCATTAAACATCGTCATCTATTTTTTAGTGGCGACAGTACCCATAATCGGTATTTCACATTTTTACTATTACCGATCGCCTTATATGCCGAGTTTACGCTATTTTTTCAAGTCTTCTTTTTGGCGCTGTTCTACACCTACACCTTTGTAACTCAGGACTACATGCCGTTAGTTTTTATGATTGTGTTTATGGCAACTATGGTTTGCCTACAAATACTTTTTGATAGTAAATCTCACTTTCACCTTAATTTATTATTATTGGCACCGATTGCCTGGCTCGTATTTTACATCGTTGACTTTGTCGAGCTACAGGCACTATTTCGCAGCCTTAAACGCTTAGTCAAACAAGAAGATCTGGCGTGGCAAAAGTGGGCTAGAGTCGGCTTGGCTGGCAATGGACAAGAAACCACTGCCCCTTCCCCACCATCCGATGAATTATCCGAAGAGCCTTTTATCAGGCGTGACGGCCGTTTTTTCATTTATCAGCTTTTAAACATGAAAAAGCATAAAGAGAATAATAATATGTAAGTGAGATATTAAGGATAGGCTGTCACGTGTCTATAGGGTGATCTGCTGCAACGAGTTTGAATGCCTGATTGAGTGAAGAACTGGTGAACTGTTAAATCAATAATAAATAACCATATTTATTATTGATAAAAGCAGCGACCTTGAGTAACTCTTAATAATGCTTTCGTTTTTAAGTTATTAACTTTATTAATTTGAGCGCCACATAAGATCTCATCTTAGGGGGGATAAATGACTATCGTGGTTTTATGTTAAGTTATGCCTTTTGTGAGCTAGAAACCAGATACATGAAATCAATGTCGCAATCTTTTACAAGAAAGTCCTGATAATAAAGCGCTAATTGAACTGACGGACGAGAACCTACATTAGCCTTTAGCCAAATCCAAATTTAGACAGTTTTTTGCCATAAGCAAAAATTCCATTACATTGCTGGCATACGACAGTATCTGGCTAACCCAGAATCCTGCTAGATTACTATATCCGAATCAAAATAATCTGCTAAAAAGTCGATAAATGCTCTTACTCTGTACGGAAGATAATCTGAGCTTTTATAGACTACATACATCGGTAAAGAAAGTTTTTCATCGTCTTTAAATAGCTCTATGAGCTGATTACAATCAAGATATTCTTGAACCATCCATTTTGGCATAGCAGCTATGCCACATCCTAATGTAGCCATTTTCACTATCATTTCAGGACTGTCACTAGAAACCAACTCCGGTACTATGAATTTTTCATTATTTAAATACCAGGCATTTGATGGGTTACTTAAAGAATAAGTAATGCAGGCGTGTATTGATAGTTCATCTGGGTACCGTGGTTTACCATAAACCTTAAGGTAGTCAGGAGATGCAAAATAACAAAGCTCATGATTGAGTATCTTTTTAGCTTTCAGTCCTGAATCTTTAAGGTAAGAAGCTCTAATAGCGATATCGATATCATCATTATAAAGGTCTATTTGTCTGTCATTGACTGAAATATCAATCTTAAGCTCTGGGTTCGCCCGTAAGAATTCCTTAATAGGATGAGCAAGCCGCTGAGTAGCGAATGCGGATGGTGCCGATATTTTTAGTACCCCTACCACTTGGCTAAGTTCATTTTTTAGTTGCTGTTCAGTAATAGTCATTTTTTCAATCAGCTCATGGCAAAATGTAAGATATTCTGCTCCTGCGTTGGTTAGGCTGATTTTACGTGGGTTTCTATGAAATAAGGTGAAGCCTAGATTTTTCTCTAACCAAGCAATTTTTTTGCTTACAGCACCTTGTGTCATATTTAGCTCATTTGCTGTTGCTGTAAAACTTTTTAATCGAGCTGCGTAACTAAACAGCTTAATGCACTCCAATTTGTCCATATACATTCCAATTGAGAATACCAGATATCACAAATTTAGCATTTATTAGGGCTATTCGGAATGGTTAAATGTCGTCAATTAAACAAACAGGAGAATACAGATGATCATTATTACTGTCCTTTTAGCACTTTTTTTTACCTTTGCAAGTTCAATTAAGATTACAGGTTGGCAGAAGTTTATATTTGAAACACAACTCACTTTCTTTAATAAATACGGGCTAAAGCGTGTTCATATGTTTTTAGTTGGAATCCTCGAATTGTCAGCAGCTATTTTATTGTTGGCTTCGCTTATATTCGAGCACAAACCCTTAAATGATTTAGGTGCTGTAACTATTGCTTTGACTTCAATAGGTGCGATATTTTTTCATCTAAGATTTGATACAATTAAAGACGCGGTTCCAGCAATAGTTACTCTACTATTATCCTTAGCATTAATAGTATCTAATCAAGCTCCACTCGGAGTTTTTTCTTTGAGCTAATGATTCCAGCCCTTTCTAATTTGTTGCTTAATGATACGCAAGTGTCGGCAGCCCATTGGCAGCTAAACGTTGGCTTAGAAGAACGAACTGAGTCGTACATGGCAAATGCGCTTGTAGAGGCACGTTAACAATGCGCTATCTGATTTTTAACTATGCTGACGTGTTATTTATTATTGCAACTCCTATTCTTTTTAATGTTTGAATGGTGTTGTTCTGCCCATTCAATTAAATGGCCGACAGGCGTTAATACACTGAGTCCCATGTCCGTTAATTCATAAACTACTTTAGGTGGACTTTGGTCAAACACTGTACGGGTTATGTAGCCATCTTGTTCTAGTTCTTTTAGCACTTTAGTTAACACTTTCTGAGAAATATCACCTATTGTTCTTTTGAGCTCGTTAAAGCGTGTTGGTTGCTCTGATAACACAACTAAAATGAGCAGACTCCATTTATCCCCAATACGATTAATCACATCACGAATTGGGCAATCTAATGCCCCTTTTTTATCTAATACGGTTACTTTATGCATATTCAACCTCCCCCTGCTCCTCATAACTGCTAGTCACTTCAAGGTGCCTAGTTACCTAAAGGTGCGTAATTGACACTTAGTATCCAAATGATACCATCCTGCTCGAATTAGATAAATAGGAACACAAAGATGAAATCAAAGAAGTCATATATTGCTACAGCAATGTTTGCAGTTTTTACAATACTTAGCGGCTGTAATAGTACGTCAATTAAATCAGATAATTTAAAGGTAAATCCCCCAATGAAAGTAGTAGCACTGAAAGCACAGGATGCATTTTTTAAAGATTATGATGCAACAAAGGTAAAACAATACTTCCGTGAAGATTATATTCAGCATAATCCGCATGTTCCAACGGGTATCGAACCTGTTTTAGGTTTTCTCCCTGTGTTAAAGGAGTCAGGCACAACATATCAAAATCACCGCTTATTAGAAGATGGTGAGTTCATTATTATGCATAACACCTACAACAATGCAGAAGCTTTTGGAGCCAAAGAAGTAGTTACCTTTGATGTTTGGCGCATGCAAGATGGGCAAGTCGCCGAGCATTGGGATGCGATTTCTCCAGTCATTAAAGAAACAGCAAGTGGACGTTCTCAGTATGATGGCCCTACGACTGTTGAAGATATAGATAAAACCCAAGAAAATAAGCAGTTAATCGCCAACTTCATGGAAGACGTATTCTTTGGAAAGGCTCCTGAAAAAATCCGTGAATATATTAGTACCGAGCAATATGACCAACATAACACTATGGTAAAAGATGGCTTAGATGGTCTTAATGAAGCACTTGCCTACCTTGTATCTCAAAACAATATGTTTGATTATCATAAGGTTCATCGTATTTTGGGTGAAGGAAATTTTGTACTAGCCCAGAGTGAAGGGCGATGGAATGGTAAAGCACAAGCTTTCTATGATTTGTTCCGTATAAAGGAAGGAAAAATAGTTGAACATTGGGATATTATTCAAGAGATCCCATCAAATATGGCTCACAAGAACGGCATGTTTTAAATAGAATAAAGAGCCTTGAGGAAGGCTCTTTAATCGCGTTATCGTATATTTTCACATCTCTCAGAAATCTAAATGACCCATCTTGATAATTTGTGCCACCTAAATTTTGTTGCTCTATGGCGAGTTGCCATACATATTTTCAAATCCAGGAATGCGAGTTTCCCATATAGGAATTTGAGCGCCTACAACCTCTATTAAAGTTTCGATGAAAAGTTTTGTTTTTAGTGGTGAGTCTCTATGAGGGTAAACAGCATAAAAAGTGCCGTAATCTATCAAATCAATATGGGTCATGATAGGTACAAGCTTTCCTTCAGAAATTTCATTCTCTATCATTTGTGCCGTTGTAACTGTTAGCATATTACCAGCTAAAGCAGTTTTGATTAATAACTCAACTTCATTAACTTTGTAAGTTGAATTGAGGTGAATGAACTCCTCACTCCCCTGAGAGTCACGATACTTTATCTTATCTATTAACAAACCAGGTGCTGAATAGACCACAGCTGGCAAGCTTTCTAACTTGGCTACCGTCTCAGGCTCTCCATATTTATCAATAAAGCTAGGAGCGGCTACTATTAATAACCTATTTCGCGCAATCCTTTTGGCAATCAAATTTGACTCTTTAGGTTTACCAATGCGAAAGCCTATATCAAACGCTTCTCCAATCACATCTACCAGCCGATCTTCCAAGAGTAACTCAATTTGCACTTCGGGGTATAAGCGTTGAAACTCCAAAATCGCTTGCTGAACATATTGGCGACCAAACAGCGTAGAGCTAGCAATTTTAAGTTCCCCTCGTGGTTCACTATGATAGTTTTGAGCCAAACGTTTTGAATTGTTTAATAGTTCTCTTAAATTTCTTGCCTGATTAACCATTTCTGAACCAGCAGCAGTAAGTGACAGTGAGCGGGTTGTTCTATTTAGCAAATGGACACCAAGCTCTTGTTCAAGTTTATTTATTTGTTTGGAGACAGCTGATCTATTGACGTTTCTGTACTCTGACACCTTCGCAAAGCTTCCCAGTTCTGAGACTTCGAGTAAAAGTAATAGTCGACTAGCGAGATCCATAGACACCCCCATTGGTTCCTTTTTGGAACCAGTATAATTCATTTTTGTCTGTTTTTTGATATCTAATTTAATTTTAAAGTAGCTACATGAATTCGCAGTAACACATAGATTGTTACCGCTCAGACGAGCTAAAGAGGAAAATTGCAATGACTAAATTAATGATAACTAAACAAGAAGGCGTGACTACGGTTTTAATCAGGAATCCACCAGTAAACATTTTAACAATCGATTTGATCAATGAAATTAACGCGTTCATTTTATCACTGAAAGATGACCGCGAGACTAAAGCGGTTGTTTTCAAATCATTTCATGATGCTTTCTTTATTGCTCATCTGGACTTGAATGTTATCAATGGAAGCCTAGGGGGACAGGCGGCATCAATCGAGTTCAACCATATGATTGCTAACATTAAGGCAATGAAACAACTTTCAATTGCTGTGGTCGATGGTGTGGCTCGAGGCGGTGGCAATGAGTTTGTAATGGCTTGTGATTTGGCCTACGGAACTGAAAATTCAGCTTTTGCGCAGCCAGAGCTATACATAAATATACCAACAGGCGGCCAGGGTGCTGTTCAATTTGCGCGTCGTTTAAGCAAAGGGAAAGCATTACAAGCATTGCTAACAGGAGCAGACTTCACAGCTCAGCAAGCAGAAGCACTAAACGTCATTACCCAGTTTGTGCCTAAAGTAGAACTAGATACTTTTCTTGACCAGTTACTTGCATTGGTAAGTGCCTTGGAGGTTCGTGACATCGTGATGTATAAGGAAATTATTGCCGCAGCTATAAAAGATGAAGCATTGGGTACAGAGCTGGAGCTGCGATATTTTCTTGAGCGTGCTAAAGAAGAGAAAACGCAAACCATTATTGCTGCTTTTTTAAAGCACGGCGGCCAAACAGAAAGAGAGGCTAAAGATATTCAGGGAATATTTATTGATACAGCAGCCGAGCTATCTAAATAAATTGTAGAAAGCTCAGCTACGGTTGACAGATCATACGGTTTTAAAAACTGCTATCGGTGGTAACTTAGCTCCCCTAAGCTGCCACCATCGTATTTTAATCCAACAGCTTTGGAGTTGCTCCAGTAAAGTCAATCCATGAGTTAGTCCCCAATAATTCAGCACCTTCAACACTTGGATCTTTATATCGCATTACGAAGTTTTTAGGGCCATGTGCATAAGCGACTACAAGTCCGTATTCCGAATCTAAATAACCGCCATGTGGTACTAATCCAGGATAACTAATGCGCCATGCTTGTCCAGCAATGCCTACGTGACCTAGTGTTAATTTACCAATAACATTGTCTGGTAGTAAGAAAAACCAAGTCCAGGGGCCACCGGAAACAATGGTCATAACCTCATCAATACCAACACCACTCTCAGAGCTGTTGACATGAAGCTTGCCAAATTTATCTTGGAGAAATGCCATCACTTCAGGTGTCATTGCTTTCATGTCATAAACCTTTGGATACGGTGATACGCCCACTTCAGAGGTTGATAAGAATCCACCTCGATGCATTTCAGGTTTACGGCCTGCTTGCTCAATTTGCTCAAGCAATTGTCCTCGGTGTAATGAAAAAAGCGAGATTAGCTTTTTACTTTCAGCTTCAGTAATTGCTCGTGCTTTTGACGCTTCAAGTATTGGCGTTGCTTCTTTTGGCAAGGGTAATGTGCTAACACGTACTCCAACAGATTTTAATACCGCATTGACTTTGTCTACGCCCATTGTTGCTTTTCTGCCATCGCTATAGGAAAGCGTTAACTGACCTTCGGTTGAAATAGTATTTGCAACACTTTGGGTTGCCGCTACAGTGGATAACACGGTTATAAATGCTAGGTTAAATAATTTTTTCATGACTCTTATCTCCTCAGGTAGATTTCAATGTCTTTAGTTGTCTAAACTTGATTAACGGAGCTAAGTCTAAGCCACAAAGAATCGTTGAAAAACATCGACTCAGTGAACTTACTGTCTACCCTTAGTAAACAAAAAATCAAAAACGGAACCAAAAAGCACAAAATACGAAACATTCAGATTAAAAATGCTACTGCATTTTGAATCAAAATTTTGCTCACCTTCAGATAATAAGCTAGCTAGTTAACTCACCTAGAACAAATACAGTTCACTATCAGTAAATTATAAAGACACTGGAGTGTTGTTTATCCACCACCTGAATGTAGATACATTTATCCCTCAAGAAACTATCACGCTCTTTGAGCGCATTCCGATTACCAAACTATAAAGCAGGTTGCTTATGAAAAACTTAAGATACCACTTCCTATCATTACTGGTGACTCTCTTAGTTGCTGGTTCATTTCTATCATCGGCGAAGTTATCAGATGTTATTAATCCGTTCTCGCTGACACTCTTACGGTTTGCTATTGCAGCGCTTGTGTTATCGCCTTTTATCTTATTGAAGGAAAAAAATAGAAAAGTAATAAGTAAGACTTTGCCAAGAAGCCTAGTGATGAGCCTGTTCTTTTCGATCTTTTTTATCTCCATGTTTGAGGCATTAAAAACAACAACAGCTCTAAACACTGGCACTTTATATACGCTAGTGCCTTTTATGACAGCCATCTTTAGTCTTTTTGTTTTTAAAGAGAAGATCACAAAATACATGTTGTTTGTATACCTATTAGGTATTGCGGGGACGTGTTGGGTTATATTTAAAGGGGATATCAATGCACTGTTCGCTTTTTCTTTAAATAGCGGCGACACACTTTTTCTATTTGGCTGTGTTTCAATGGTTTGTTTCTCTATCTCGATGAAATTACTTTACCGTGGAGACGAAATGATTGTGGTTGTGTTCTGTACCTTGCTGGGAGGTGCATTTTGGATGCTGTTAGCGCTCTTTGTTTTTGAACAGCCGCTTCAATGGCATTTACTAAACAACAGCTTATTATCTCACATGGCATATTTGGCTTTATTTGCGACGCTTGCTTCTACCTTTATCATTCAAAAAACCACGGTAATTTTAGGGCCTGCTAGGGTTATGGCCTATATCTACTTAAGTCCGGTATTTGTCGCATTGCTAACAATGTTAATTGAGGATAAACCTCTTCCCACAGCCATCTATCCGGGTATGGTTTTATCTATTGCAGCGACGATAATTTTACAGGTACATCATAGAGAAGTTAAAAGTTCACCTAAACCAATTTCAACAATGGCGCTAAAAAACGAGAAAACTTTATAACTGTAATAGTGAGCTACAATTTAGTGATAACTATTTCTTATCTTTTCATTTTGAACACGTTTTAGGAGCATACGATGAAAGTCATTGCCTTTGCCGCAACAAATCACTCTAAGTCTATTAATAAACAATTACTTGAGTATGCCGCTAGTTTATTAACTAAAGCAGAAGTTGAACTAATAGACTTAAATGATTATGAACTCCCCTTATACGGGCAAGACAAAGAAGCAGAGCTGGGCCACCCCAAACTAGCCAAAGCGTTTCTAGAAAAAATTGCCCAAAGTGATGGCATTATCATTTCTTTTGCTGAACACAATGGCTCTTACACGGTAGCCTATAAAAATATTTTTGATTGGTGCTCGCGCATTGAACCGAAGGTTTACCAAAATAAACCAATGGTATTATTAGCTACCTCTCCTGGCTCTATGGGCGCTTCAAGTGTATTAGCTGCCGCGGTTCAATCTGCTCCGTATTTTGATGGGGTGGTAAAAGCCAGCTTATCGATTCCCAGTTTTTATGACAATTTTGATAGTGAGAAACAAAAACTCAAACACGAAGAGTTAGATGAAAAACTCAAAGATGCCGTTAGCCACCTCAATCATTTAAAGTAAAACGCTATTAAGTTATCTGGCTAGTAATCCCTAGCTTATTTAGCAAAGTAATCGATTAGAAAGTCAATAAACGTGCGCACCTTTTGAGATTGCTCTTTGTGATAGGGGTAAATAGCATAAAGTGCATGCGTTTCCGCTTGCCACTCAGGTAATAACTTGACCAATTCTCCTGATTTTAATTCTTTATCAACAAAAATCTCAGGGGTAAGCGTGATGCCAAGCCCTGCAATAACAGCCTGCTTTAGCGCTAAGCCGTTATTAACAGCATAAGAGCCTGGTAGTAAGTCAATTGCTTTCTTTTCTTCCTGCCTGCGAAATACCCAATGTCTGGGGGATGATGATAAGCTATAGACCAAACAATTGTGTTGGTTAAGATCATCTGGGGATGATAACTCCTCGGCTTGTTCAATATACTTAGGTGAAGCACATAGAACACGTTTCATATCGAGCAGTTTTCGCGATTTAAGACTTGAGTTTTGTAACACTCCACCGCCACGAATGGCAACATCTAATCCTTGCTCAACGAGATCGACGTAATGATCATTGAGAATTACTTCAACAGATATGTCTGGATGTGAGTGCATAAACTCGCATATCGCAGGGTTTAATTTCAAGATCCCCATAGACATGGGAACACTGACTTTTATTAACCCGCTGAGCTGGTGTGAAGATTCAATGATAGATAAATCTGCATTTGATAACTCATCCAAGATGGTGCGCACATGGTCGTAATAGCGTTGCCCATTTTCAGTGATGTGCATTCTTCTGGTGGTACGATTGATTAAGGGACTTTTAAGGTAATCCTCTAGTTCATTGATGTTTTTACTGATCGCTGCCTTGGATAGCCCCATGTCTTCAGCAGCCGCTTTAAAGCTACCTAATTCAATAACACGACGAAAAACGGTGATAGCTCTTAATTTGTCCATGTTTACCTCTCAACCACACAGTAGTTTACTTACAGTAAACTATAATATCACTGAGGCGACGTTTATCCACTAAAATAAGTCAGCTATAGTTAGTTCAAGTTAAAGCAATTTGTAGTTACTTTAAATGTAAACAAATAAATTAGTGAGGTTGTTCCTATGGCTGTTTTAGATAAAGGCGTATGGTATCCAAATAAAGATGTACATGACTTAGCAAAAGAAGATAGCTTCCACCTGCCAAAAGTTGCAGAAGCTGATAGATATCACTTATATATGTCCTATGCATGCCCGTTTGCACACCGCGCCTATTTAGTGATTAATTTACTTGGCTTAGACCATGTGATTACTACGTCCTCAGTTGCAGCAAAGCGCTATGAAGATGGTTGGTTGTTTGATCATCAGAACCCAGATGAAATTAATGGTACTAACAGCTTGGTGGAACTGTACCAAAAAGCGAATCCGAACTACTCTGGCAGAGTCACGGTACCTGTACTGTGGGACAAAAAGGAAAATAGTATTGTTGGTGACGATTCCTCTGCTATGGCAATGGAATTAGCGACAAATTGGTTGCCACTAGCGAAAAATCCAATTGAGCTCGTTCCCGACAATCTAAAAGATGACATCACATCCCTAAATGAATGGCTACACCAACATGTTAATAGAAAAGTCTATCATGTGGGGTTTGCAATCAACCAGCCTTCATATGATACTGCCAGTGGAGAGCTCTTTGAGGCACTGGAGCAATTAAACGCGAGGCTAGGAAAATCGCGATTTTTACATGGTGAAGAGATCACCCTTTCTGATTTATTTTTGTTGCCTACATTAGTGCGTTTTGAAGCTGTCTACGAAGTGCACTTTAAGGCAAACAAGAAGCAACTAAAATCTTTTGAGCATCTATACAAGTATATGTTGGCTCTAGTCGCTATTGCCAAAATCAGAGAAACCATTGATTTGGAATACATGAAGGTACATTACTATTTTTCGCATAGGCACATCAATCCATATGGCATTGTCCCTGCAGGGCCCGAAATATCTTGGTAAGCCCAATATATTATTAATAATTTGCCTAGTTTAGTAGATGAACTTGAATTTACATCATCATGCTTTTGCATTGTCAGCAAACAAAAAAAGGGCTACATCTCTGTAGCCCTTTTTTATTGTGTTGGTGCGATGGGGGGACTTGAATCAAGAGCTTAATAACATGATTTTATTGTAATAATAAACACAACCACACCGCCAGTGTTACTTCCAGTGTTACCAAAGGTAAAAGTCACTTTATTTTTTGACTTGATTGGTGAGATAGCTAACCTATACTGAAAGAGCTGTTCCTTCCAAATCTACCTCAAAGCCTTGCTGAGCGTAAATCCCTAACCTGTCCTCCTTTTCGTAGTATTGTCGAACATTTATTAACAGGTCAGGCCTTATGATTTAGATATGTGGATCGTCATAAATAATGAGAACTCTGTTCAATGGTATTCTGGGCTATAACCAAATTGGGATAATTTAATTGAAACTTTTTTTGTCAAAAGTCGTGGGATAATCACAAAAAACTTCACAAATCGCCAGAAATTAAAAGCAGCTAAATGCGTAAAGTTGACGTAATCAATTGAAAGGCTTAATGTCGGCTGAGAGCGATAAGCAGTCGTTAACTAAATCTAAATTTATAAATTACAGTACCTTGTAAGGTCTTACTAATAGGTTTTATTGGAGCTTGGATGCGAAATTTAAAAAGCAAGAGAATGCACGGTATAAAGGCTAGTGCTTACAGCGAGTCTAAATATTCAAATTGGACTAGATTTAGCCCTGTTGACAGTGAAATAGACCGTATATACAACAAGTATTATGAGCAAATAAAATCTTCAACTAATGGCCCTTGCTTTTTCGAAGAAAAAACTCATAGTAGTTTTATAGTACCTGTCTCACTTCAAGATCTAAAGAATGAATATAGTAAAATACCTGGTACTGTTAGAGCAGGCTTAAAAGCTGTGTTTATATTAGGTGGAACATCAAAAATACAAAGCACAAGCAAAACCAATTTTAGGTATGGAACGTACTGGAATAATTGTATCTTTATACACCCATACCCTAAAAACCTCATGGAACAGCGTTACACGAAATCTCCTCGTCCCCACATTCTAAATGACTATAGGAGGGTAGGTGCTGAAGTTAAACTATCAAATAATTGTGTTTCAATTAGATTTACAGAAAGTGCACTCAGAGAGTTTTATTTACGTGATGTCTTTATTCATGAAATGGGTCATCACGTAGACAGGTTTTTCAAAAAAAACAATGCTAAATCTGAGGGTTTTGCAGAATGGTTTGCAACAGAATATGGTTTTCGTTTACGGTATTTTGAGAATAAATAAAAACTTTGAATACAACCAATAGCTTAATGGCAGAAGTAAACGACCAGAAGCCATTGATGCAAAGGTAAATTTCATGAATATATACCCCAAAGTAGGCATAGGTAATATCCAACTAGGAATGAATAGACGTCAGGTAACGGATGTTTTGGGTGAGCCTACAGAAATAAACAAAGAAAAAGGTGATGTAGAATGGATCTATAACGACAATTTAGAACTTTCATTTCAAAGAGAAGATTTATATTTGTTGGGTGTAATAACCATTCGTTGTGAATCAGCAAGGCTTTATTCTAAACAAATTATTGGCTGTAGCGAAGGTGTTCTCACTGTTGTATTCCCATTCTTATCTGCAAATTACGCTCCTAAACAACCATTGTTCCGCAAATAAACCACCAAAAACCCGAATAAAAATGACCACAAGAACGCTTGGTAATAACCACTTTTAGCTCGTCAAATTAATCTAATATTGGGTAGCAAGCCATGAACCTATTTGAAGGAGCAATAATGAAAAATCCACTATGTTCAAAAGCAGTAAATATCGATGGCAAATTGATGATTAAAATACCTGAACCAGTTATTGAAAAGCTGGCTATTTCACCAGGTGATTTTGTTGAGTTTGGTAGTACTAAAAATGTCAGTATTTGGAAGAGTGAAAATGTCGATGTGCCCACCGATGTTTACAACGCTCTAGTGGAAATGTTTAAGACTGAAGATTATGTATTTCAGTGGCTCAATAAAAAACAAAAATACTTGTCAGGTAAGGCAACGATCACAATGCTTACTAACCCTGAAGGCAAGAAGGAGGTAATAGGGTTAATAGAGCGTCTTAAACGGGGCGACTTGTCTTAGGCGATATGCAGTTTTATTTACTCGGTTTGTAGTGGCATAGTTAATTTGGCCACCTAATTAGAGGTGTTATCATGCACCTCATAAAACTTTAGGTGACACTATGACAAAAAGAAAAAGACCCAATTTCACACCAGAATTCAGACTTGAATGTGCTCAATTGGTCGTTGATAAAAGCTATTCAGTTATTGAAGCCTCACAAGCCATGAATGTAGGTAAATCATCACTCGATAAGTGGGTTCGTCAGTTAAGAAATGAGCGCAATGGCATCACAAGTAAAGCGACGCCATTAACACCAGACCAACTTGAGATCCGTGAGCTGAAAAAGCGTATTGCACGTATTGAGGAAGAAAAGGAAATTCTAAAAAAGGCTACGGCTCTCTTGATGTCGGACTCACTGAGCAGTTCACGATAATCAAAGCCCTTAAAGGGAGTCATACGGTTAAACGT
>CAKZQF010000224.1 GCA_937139475.1 uncultured Gammaproteobacteria bacterium
GCCAACACCCTCGCCTCAAAATCAATCAACAGCGATATCACTCAAGCAAGTGTTGAGCTGAAAGTGTTGATTGAACAGATGCGGGAGCAGATCCAAAATATCGAATAATCTCTCTACTAAGGGAATTAGCATTATTAGCGCTTACAATCCTAGAGTAGAGAGGCGTACAAACCAAAACCGTTAACTAGATTGGAAGGCAATGTTGTGACTGCCCTACAGGTTTTAGTTCGGTACCTATCATTTGAGTTCTTGCATATTGCATTACGCAGTTGCTTGGCTGCAATCGGTTAGCTCAATCATTGAAGAAGCCACTGACACTCTGTTACGGCCATTTTCTTTGGAGCGATATAGCGCTTTGTCTGCTCTGGCAATGATTTTCATCATCGAGTCCTCATCATGATAATATTCGGCAAGACCAACACTGATTGTTAATTGATGTTTGTCTCCATTGTGCTCAAAAGAATGGGACGCTACTTTTGTCCTTAACTTTTCGGCGACTGCCGTTGCATCGACAATATTGGTACTAGGCATTAGTATGGCGAACTCTTCACCGCCGTAGCGGCTAATAATGTCACAGCTTCGTAATTGCCCCCGCAGTAATTCGGCAATGCCTGAAAGTACAATATCACCAAAAGGGTGGCCAAAGTTGTCGTTGATTGGCTTAAAGTGGTCTATATCCACCATGACAAAGCTAAGTGGCTTTTTATATCTATTGGCCTCAGCAACACAGTATTCTCCCCTTTCAATTAAATGTCGATGATTATAGAGCCCAGTCATTTCATCCCGGATTGATAGTTCGTACAATTTAGCATTCTTATCTATCAGATCATCGCGCATGACTTTAATGTTCTGAGTCATATCATAAAATTTCATTGCCAGAAGCTCTAACTCATCACCGCTTTTTATACTCTTGATATCGATATCAAAGTGACCAGTGTTGATAACATCGATGCACGACATCATATTATTCAATGGCCTAGTTATAAAATAGGCCATCAGTGTTGAGATAAAGAAAATGACGACTATGGTACTGAAAAGTAACATATATGATTGTGCTTTTAAGTGTTGAATATGGCTAAATGCCTCGGTCAATTTTTTCTCAGCCACCAACAAATATTCGAAGTCATCTACCCGGATAATTATTGAAACCCCCGCAACCGAATCACCATCATTATTTTGCCATATTGTGTTGGTTTCCTTATTAAATTGTTGAGCTTGTTCGATTGGATAAATATCTAATACTTGTTGAGTGTGACTCGCCTCCTCGATTGATGAAGAGGTGACTAGCTTGCCATTAAAGTCCGCAAGATAGACACTTTCCGCTTTTGATAGCTTGTTGTATCTTGTGTTTCCGCTGAGTTCAAAGACTAAATCCCCCGAGAACAGCTCTTTTAGTTTGTCCATTCGATAATGGTTCACTAATACACCGATTGTTGATAACGGGTTGCCAATTTTAGTTAATGGCATCGCGATAGAGCCAACTAATTGGCCACTGGAATCATGACTGACACTAGAGACATACATGCCTTTAATTCCCTGACGATAATAAGACTGATCGAACTCTGCTATGCCAATACGTTCCTGTTTAGTCGATGCAACGATGTTTCCATTGATGTCAAAAACATCGATATACAGCAAGTCACTTTGTGTCGTCAGTTTGTTGTTAAGTAAATGTTCCGTCAACGAGTTCAGCACCGAAGGCTCGTCATTCATAACCTCTAGCGCATTTTTAATATAGCCATCAGAGGAGAAGTCCCGTGTATTGGTTTTGAGTGTTTCCAGATATAGATAAACCTGGCCAGCCTTATACTCGGCACTTTGATACAACCCCGATAACGTGCTTTTTTTAAGTGCATCCTCTGCTGCCAAAAATGACATCCAATTTAGAATCAGCAATGGGCATAACGCCACAAAGAATAGCAGTAGCGTTAGCTTCGTCCTGATTGATAGGCCTATAAATGGCTTAATTGCTACCATAAGCTACACCTCAAATTGTGCAATCATTCGACCCATATCTGCCGCTAGACTACCTGTTTGGCTAGCCGCTGACGCTGTTTCCCGCGAGAGGGTAAATATGACTTCAACATTATCGTTTATATTTCCAATGTTTTGATTGATCTCTTTAGTGGCTACATTTTGTTGTTCTGAAGCGACTGCAATTTGAGTGTTGCCATCACGAATGGTAGATACGGTTTGAGATATTTCCTTCAAATAAGAGCTAGCATTATCGGCTTTGTCCAAACAGTTTTGCGCAAGTTCATGGCTGCTGCCCATCATTTGCACGGCATCGGCTGCGCCAATCTTCAAGAGTTCAAGCACCGACCTAATTTCTTCGGTTGATTCTTGTGTTCGAGCCGCCAAGGTACGAACCTCGTCAGCTACAACAGCAAAGCCGCGCCCTTGCTCTCCTGCTCGTGCCGCTTCAATTGCCGCATTGAGCGCCAGTAAGTTCGTTTGGTCCGCAATACTACTAATCACAGCAACGATACCGTCAACGCCCTCGGTATCACTACCAAGCTTATTGATTGAGTTTGTCGCTGTATTAATGTTTTGTACCAGCGCACCAATGCTGTCAAATGTTTCACTGACGGCACCAGCCCCTCGGTTGGATGCTACGGCAGCTTCTTGGGCAGAGGTCGACGCCAGAGATGTGTTTTGTGCAACTTCTTGTACTGTTTCACCCATTTGACACATCGCAACAACAACTTGCTCCGTTTCTCGTTGCTGGTTTTCGACTGATTTATGTGTTTGTTCGGTTGCTTTGTTTAATTGTACTGCTGCGGCTGAGAGCTCAGTTCCGACCGTTCCAACTTTGGTAATGATGTTTCTTAAACTACTCGTCATTTCATTTTGTGTTGAAATAAGTTGTGATATCTCATCTTTCGTACGAGTTTCTAAAGGCTGTCCGGTTAAGACGCCATTGGAAATCTCTTTAGCCCTGGTTACTGCTGCATTGATAGGAACTGTAATTGAACGGCTCAGCGTTAACGATACGATAACGGCAATCATTAAAGTCACTATGGTGCCAATAATCATAACTAATGTTAGTAAGGTCATTTTATCAATTAGTGTCTGACTATCTTGCTGGGCCAATTGGCTTTGTGATTGCTGTATGTTTTTAAGAATCTCTGATATTTTTTGTGCTCTAGGAGCAGCCTTTGTCGATAACCAATAGTTAGCCAGGTTCCAATCCGGTTTGGTTCTTAGGGTGAACATTTGTTCAGGTAGTGGTGCAAATTCCCCTCTGAATGTCTGGTAGTCCTGCCAGTGTTTGTGCTGTATTGCTGATAGCTGATGTTGTCGCTCATTTATTTGTGAGAAACGCTGGCTGTTTGCTTGCCAGGTTTTAGAGAATTTTTCTAGAAAAACGCGCTCCCCCGTTAAAAGATAGGCCCTAATATTAGCTAGACCCAACGCAAATGAGCCACGACTATCAGCAAATAGCTTTAGTAGCTCTTTACGCTCCTTTGTCGCTGGTAACATCGACTCTTCGTTTATTAAGGCGGTTATTGCATCAATGACTTTTGAGGCCAGCGGCGCAGCAACCGTTGATAATATGTTAGTGGACGCGATATTTGTAGCCTGATGGGCAACCTCTTCAATCTCTTTTTGTGCAACTCTGAACTCCTCGATCAACACTTTCAATTGCGCGAGTTGAGCCAAATCTTGTTTTTCACTCCACTGAGAAGACAGCTTGGTAAGTGATACCATGGCTAAATCTATCTCTTGCCAACTTAAGGCTCGCTCATTGGTAAATAGGCTGGCTTTGGCGGGGTCTTTACCCAAGATCATATATCCGCGCAACCCGGCAAGGCTGCGATTAATGCCAGATTTTAAGTTCTCACCAGCAAGCACGGTTGGTTGGCGAAGGTTTAATACGCGATTTTGAATCGAAGTTGTTTGATTTATTTGATACCAAGTATTGAACGATACAAGAATCATCACGAGTGCCACAACGGCAAAAGAAAGCAGTAATTTATTGCGAATTGATATATTCATTTTATCCAACTCCGTTTGATGCAAATTTTAAGTTCAAGAGTGATGCCTGTGGCTTAAGGTTGTTGCGATTAAATTGCATGAGATTTAGAAGAGAAGGACGTTGATAAAGGTAACCCTGGACCAACACCCCAGACAAGCCACTGCCCACAATAAGTTTATGCTGGAGTTCATTTTCGACCCCCTCAATCACAGTGGTGACACCAATACGAGTACATAACTGAATCATCGATATGAGGGTGTCTAGTTTTCTGGTGTTTGATTCAATGCCAGTAACTAGGCTGCGGTCTATTTTTACCAAATCGACATCAAAATTATTAATATAATCAAGTGTTGAATAACCAGCGCCAAAATCGTCCATGGCGATCTTTATTCCTTGGGAACGAATTTGGCTAAAGTGCTCACTAGCTTCATCAATAGAGATTGGTAATGAGTCTGTTTCAGTTGATTCAAAGATAAATTTTGAACGATCAATTCCACTGTTATCGATAAGTTCAAGTAAATGTTGTATCAAGCCTGAATCGGTGATTTGGGGTAAATTGAGGTTAATTGAGAAAAATATATTTTTGTATCGATGATTATTTTTACGCAAAAATTCAATTAAATTTTCGGTAACGTAGGCTGCAATATCAAACAGGTATTCGTTCTGGCTAGCTAGCTCGATAATTTTTAATGGGCTTATCTCACCATACTTGTTATCTGCCCAGCGCAACAGAATTTCTACTATTTTTAATTCACCGTTGTGCAAGTCAAATATCGGTTGAGCGGCAAGTTGCAATTCTTTGTTTATAACCGCATTTTTTAGTTCTACAAATAACTTGTCATCGCAAGCAGCTGTAGAATGCGCCCCCCGAGCGCCATGATAGGGTTGCCAGCTGACTCTTTTGTCTAGGGGGAAAGCATTTTCTACCTTTGACAGCAGGTCAGTGTTTATATATTGAATACACCCTCGTTCATCTGTTAGTAATACCGGAGAGCCGGAACTATCGCAAAAACATTCAAATAACGCCTCTTCGAATCCAAACTTATTGTGCATTGTTTAATCCTTTAGTTATTTTTTTAAACAGTGGATTCGTTCATTTGGTCGTTACTGCTCATGTCGGGCCAGATCTAGCTGCAGTTGTAGAATCCTATGTCGAACAACACAATAGTGTTTTTGAGATTAAAAAACATCCACTTGAAAAAAATCGGGAGAAACTCCCGAGTTTTGACTACTCAATGGGTGCTAAAATTGACTTGAATCAATGGCTTCAAATGAAAAATTGGTTACAAAAGAGCAACTAGTTTATCCATAACTCTGGTTTTGCGCGTTGCTATCTAATTGATTTTTTTCCTGTGAAGCTAGGTGTTTGCTAAGTTTTATAGAATATTGTTCAGTTTTAATTTGGATGTAATAAATTGAATAAATTTATGAAGTTTATAGTTTGTTTATTTCTTAAAGATAATACTCCACAATCCGCTTCGGTGGCTGACTTACAATCTAGAAGACACAAAGCTAAAGTCAGTTTCTTGTTTCTTATACCTTTGTTGTTCTTTATCGTTGCCTCATCGGTCCATATCGTAAGACTCTCGCAACATGCACAGCAGCATGCAAGATTAAATTCACTGACAAATCAGACAATTGCTTTAACAGAGCTACTCCATGAACTGCAGAAAGAGCGAGGGATATCGGGAATTTACCTTTCTAGCACCGGGAAAAAGTTTTCTAGCAATTTGAAAAAACAATGGCAAGCGACTGATCATAAATTGATGTTCGCACAGCGGTTGAGTGGCGAACTTGATAAAACACCGCGCAATATTGAAATTAGCAATGGTTTGCTTCTACTAAACGAAGAACTAAAAAAACTTGCCAGTTTGCGCCAGCAGATTGAACATTTTAACATTGATATAAAGTATTCCCTTAAATCTTATAATCTGATTAATGCAACGTTACTAGACATTATTTCAAAGATGGCAAAAGAAGTCGTTGGGGTAGATTTGGAGCGGCGGTTTCTGGCCTATGTGAGTTTTATTAATGAGAAAGAGCGAGTAGGCATCGAGCGAGCCGTATTAGGTACTGCATTTACCTTGGATTATCTTTCCGCTGAAAACTATCAGTATTTTGTTCAATTAGAAACAGAACAAAACTTGTTTCGTCAGCAATTTTTATCCCTCGCAAGTGAGCACTTTATTCGTCAATATCATGTTATGTCACACAGCACTAGCCACGAAAAAGTTCAAGCTTATCGCGACCTCGTACACCGCAAAGTAAACAAGCTATCGTTGGGAGTTGATTCGGCAAAATGGTTCGACATTATTAGCAATAAGATAAATCAATTCCAAAAGCTAGAGCAAAAAATAGCCCAGGAACTTTTAGCCAAATCCCAGCGTAGTAAAACAGATAGCGAAACAGAGAAGTGGCTGTGGATCAGCGCAGTGTTTTTTATCACACTGTTTTGCGTAATCGGAGCATTAGTTCTGATAAGAAATATCAATGGTGCTTTTAGTCGCCGCCTCAATGAATATAGTACTTTATTTGAAAATAGTGCAGAAGGAATGGTGGTGATAGATCCCGTTGACCAGAGTATTATTTTATCTAATGACCAGTTTTCGGCAATAACGGGTTATACCCGACCTCAGATATCTAAGCTTAAATTTTTTGATTTCTTCATGCTGGAGGGCCGCAAACACACTGCCCTACTTTTTGACCCCAAAGGCAGTAGCGAAATACAGTTTATCGAAAAGCTGGAGTTAGTTAGGGGCGATGACGAGATAGTATATGTTGAGCTATCTACTTTTCCGATTTTAATCAGAAACAAAAACTATATTGCTGTAAACACCAAGGATATAGGGGAAAGGCTGAAGGCCGAGCTAAACTTTAAAAAATCACAACAGGCAACAAAAGTGGTATTAGATAGCCTTAACTGCGCGGTAAATCTCACGGATATTGAGACCAATAAATCAGTTTTCCTCAATAAAATGGCAAGTGAGATATACCGCGATAAAGAGCAAGTGGAACCTGTTTGGTCATTATTGTCCCCCCCGTCGCTTAGTTTGGGTCAACCGATGTACTCGAATTTTGATTCAGAGCTGTGTGAGCAAGTATTTAACAAAAGCCGTAAGCGGTGGTATCAGGTTACGAGCAAGAGCATTAAATGGCATGACAAAAAAACATTCAATTTACGTGTGCTTGAAGATATTACCGAGCGTTATGATACTGAGCAAAAAAATAAAAATTTATTGGTTGAGATAAGGCAACTATCACTGAGAAACTACAGTCTTCAGGAGAAAGAGCGCAAACAACTTGCCGCCGAGTTGCATGATGAGCTAGGGCAGTTAATGACTGGAATCATGCTTCAGGCCGATTATATTCATCGGGTTGTTGAAGGACATAGCCCCCATATCGAGGCACCTGTGCAGAGCATTATTCAAACGACTAAGACACTTATGACCTCAGTTCAGAGAATAACCAATGAATTACGTCCTGTGCTATTAGATCATTTGGGGCTATCCGAAGCACTAAGTGAGTTGGTGCTACAGTGGCAACAGGTTAATCGTAGTATCTTCTATCAATTTATAGCTGAAGATAGTTTCGAGCAAATACCGGATCAGATCTGCATCAATGCTTACCGAATCATTCAAGAATGCTTAACCAATATTAGTAAGCACTCCAAAGCAACTATGGTTACTGTCTCACTAAAGCTTGAAGAAGCCCCCACCCATGCCGACTGTACCTCATTGGTTTTACATATAAGTGACAACGGTGTTGGTTTTAATAAAGACAAAGCACACTTTAATGGTATGGGGTTAATCAATATGCGGGAAAGGGTAGAAGCTCTTGGTGGTACCTTTAGATTATTAAACAAACCTGGTAAAGGCGTAGATACCCTAGCCTATATTCCAGTTTAAAAACCCTAGGAAGTATTATGATACTAGAGGTAATGTTGGCTGACGATCATGCCGTAGTTCGGGATGGTTTAAAACAATTATTGACTTTGGAAAAGCAATATCGGGTGATAGCTTCGGTTGGTTCTGCAGAAGAGATCATGGCTCAATGCCGCAACCGATTACCTGATTTAGTTATTTTGGATTTGTCGATGCCTGGCATGGGGGGGATTGAGGCAACCCGCCGACTACTGTCTAAGTGGCCGAAATTAAAAATTATCATATTTAGTACTTATCAAAACCCTCGCCTGGTGCAACGGGTACTGAATTTAGGCGGCAGCGGATACATCACCAAAAATTCAGAAAGCCATGTCATTATAGAGGGAATAGCGGCTGTCATGGCGGGAAAGCAATTTGTTAGCCCGGATATTGATATTCTTCTTAATACAAAGCCTGTGGGCCAATTGTACAGCCTCACTCCCAAAGAGTTTGACATATTCCGCTGCATTGCTGATGGTCTTGGTAACAAGCAGATTTCAGAAAAACTATTCCTGTCTGAAAAGACAATAGCCAACAATATCAGTTTTATCAAAAAGAAGTTGAATGTTGATAGCACCACCGCTTTACTTCATATCGCGATAAAAGAAGGTCTATTATTGACCGACTATTAACCATGGACTATTTTCTCTTTTTCACACCCAGGTCAAAACATAGAATAACCCATTCAATGCTTTATAGGCGTATAAGCGTAAGTAAGAATTGCTTTCCCGTTACCGGGAAAGCAATTTTATAGCGAGGTTATTGCTGAACGAAGTTTCCGCCCCAGATTTCGCCATCGCTGCCGGTTAAGCGCACCATATCGCTAACAGGGAAGTCTGATTGCTCTGAGTAAACCTTCATTACTAAGGTTGAGCCAACAGTGCCTTTGGTGCCATTAACGGCGGTGAGCGCCATGGTGTCACGTAACTCAAAGCCGGTTTCTGGATCATCAAGGTAAACAATTAGGTAGCTATTGCCATTAACTGTTTCGATATACCATTCAAAGTTAACAATTTCTCCGGCATTGTCGTTAAAGATACCGGTATTTGGGCTTGCCTCTGTTGCATCGCCATCATCATTGAAGGTATTGGTTTCTCCATCATCATTGAAGGATTTACCAGCAAAATCAGCCGCAACGATAGGTAGGGCGCCACCACAATCAGCAACTACAGCCTCATAGTTGGTGAATGATTCAAAGCTCGTTGGCATATCAGTTAAGTCATCCCAGCCTGTCTCAAAGCTACATACATAGCCAGTTGGCTCAACGGGTGGAGGCGGCTCAACCGGTGGCGGTGTCGTGCCGCCAAACGGGATATGTTTACGGTAATCCGTTGAATGGATTTGCCCAGTCATTACATCGATAGCGTAAATGCGAACGACAAACTCGTAGCCTTGACCGAAATCGAAGTTAGGATTGGTAAACAACTCAGAGTTTAGTACCGACGAGTCAACAGTAACACTGGTGTCTGATACAGAAAGAGCTTCTTCCCAGTATTGGCTGTAGTTGCCTGGTTCACCACTAAATTCAACGAGGATCTCATCAATTTGAGTGCCCTCTTGCAGTGTCCATTCGACGGTTAGATCTTGCCCGTCAGGCCAGGTTGCAATGCTATTTACTGCGGCGATTGTATCCGCGCTAGCAGTTGGGTATAAGCCCACCAGCGATGGCGCATAGTCGATTACTGAATGATAAGTTCTAACGATATCACCAGTTACAGCAGGCGCCGCAGGGACAGTTAAATCAAGCTCAGCGGTATACAAGTTATATTCAATGATATCGCCAGCTTCAAATACACTAGCGTCAAGATCCCCAGCTTGTGAACCAAACCCAGCATAGTCACCGTGATACTGTTGCGTGCCGTTGTTATAAACGCTTAGCTCTGAAACAGAATACTCCGGAACCCCCATATAGATGGTTGCTTTAACTGTTGTGCCATCCGTACCATCAATTACATTCACCGTTGCCGATTGAATTGGTGCGCCATCGGTACCATTGTTGGTAAAGTTTTCATCAGAAATATATACATTGATACCACAAGAGCCTTCGTACTCATCACTCGGATCGTACTCGTTACAATGGAAGTGCAGTTCATTGATATCAACAATGCGCTGATTACCGCGCAGCTGCCAGCCTAATGTATCGTCCTTTGCTACAAGCCAGCTCTCAGTCTCAGGGTCAACCACGCCATCAAATACGGCATTGAATTTAACTGTTGCTGTTTTATTGGTGATGTCGATGTCTTCAACGGAAACACTGGCAAAGCTAATGCCTACCATGCTTGGGTCGGTGGTGATATCAGTTAGAAATTCTGCAAGCGTTTCATCGCCATCGACAAAGTCGCTAGAAAACAAACCAGAGATGTCATCGCTTGAAGGTAAACCAGCAGCATAAGCAGCTGAGAAACTATTAAATAAGTCAGCAATTGCAATGGTGTCAGATACTGTTGTGGTTAACTTTTCAGCATCAACTGTTAAGCTCGCTTCATTATCATCGGTCGCCGTTACATCATCAGTAATTGACGTGCCGTCAATTAGATTAGTAATGGTCACAATGTTTTGAGCTGTACTTTCAATTTGAATGACATCCAATGCAGCATCCAATCCTGAATGGTCAGCACTAAAGCTAGTGTTCAGTAAATCAATAGCAGTACCAACACCTAGTGCGTCAAACACATCTTGTAGTTTTTCTTGTAGCGCGTTTTCTTGCGCCGCCAACTCCGCCGGCTCGATGCTGGTTGTGTTAGTCGATTCAAAGAAACTTGCAGCCACTTGCTGCGCGGCGTTTGCAACAATCAAATCGGTAAATGGTGTGATATTAACTGACGTATCAGCGGTTGCTGATTCAGCATAAGAATGTAGTTGATAGTTTTTGCCACCAACCGTACCTTGAGCACGTAAACGATAAGGTGCGGTTAAACCCGTTACGTCTACTTCATAGCTGCCATCAGCTTCAATGAGTTGTGATTTTTGGTTACCTAATGCTCCTTTAACCGTAACCGTACCGATTATTGCGGCACCTGCCGCTGCTGTTCCGCTTAACTTTGGTGCCGCTACAGTGACGGTGCGCGTTTGGGAATGTTCGTTGCCTGAGGCATCAATACTGCTATAGGTAATAACATAATCACCCAATGTGCTGCTATCGACACTACCACTACTTGTGACATCAATACTGCCATCTACAGCATCCGTTGCTGTTGCGCTTGGGTCAACAAAGTCTTGCCCAAGATAGATGGTCACCGCAGCATCACCCGTTAAGGTAACAACAGGGCTTGTTGTATCGACGACATCTACCGTCCTCGTTGCTGTATTTTGATTGCCGGCAGCATCTGTTGCGGTGTAGGTTATGGTATAAGTACCTAGCGCCATGTTATCGACTGAACCAGAAGGCGTTGCAGTAACCGCACCGTCCGTATCGTCGTTCGCCGTAGCACCTTGCTCAGCATAGGTAGCACCATGCTCGATGGTGATGGCTGCTTCACCTGTCAGGGTAATAGTAGGTGGTGTTGTGTCGACAACGGGTAGAGGTTCTTCAGCCTTATCACTGCCACACCCTGAGAGGGATAAGAGAAGAAATAGCCCTGAAAGAGAGGCTTTTGGTGTGCTCCCTTTTAGGTAATTATTTTTCAATTCAAACATCTGATGATTTCCTTTATATCTAGTAGAAATTTCCCAAAAAAACGCTAAGACGGCCTCACTAAAAAAGTAAGCCAGTTGGAAAAATTGACACTACGAACGTCAAAAAGTGATTGCCCGCAGATACGCCGCTATAAGCGAAAAATATTATCTACTACTTATAAATCATTAACTTTGAAAGGTTTTGAAATCTTTTGAATTGAGAAAAAATGCACTTTTTGATGCAATATTGGCGAGTTTACATATGAAATATCATATTAAGCACGACAAAATGCAATCTTAGTCAGTATTTTTACTTGCGGGGATAATTTCCTGAAGGCGCGCATAAAGTGACTGAGAGTCTACTAATACTCCCTGACCACCATGCGCTTCTATTTCACGCTGCAATGCATCAGTCGTATGCCAGGTGTAAAGCAAAAATGGGGTCTCTATTTTTAGCGTTCGCATCTGCTCTAATAGTTTTATCCCGGCTAAGCCATCATTGTGTCTGCCCATATCTGAGATGACGACCTCGTAATCATATAAAGACAACAGTCGTAATGCTTCTCGCGTGGTAGTGACCGGGTACACACCTATTTTGTTTTTCTCAAGGTGCTTATGCTCTTGCCCATTATTGGTGGGGTTATCATCTACCCATAGCACACGCGCAATAGTATTTTCTGGTTCATTCACAATAAGTGAACTTGTTGAAAATGCGGTGTAAGCCCCCCATCCAACTAAAATAACCAACATCGCAATAGCGAATAATGTTGAGCGGGCCATATTGCCAATCTTCAATAGAGGGTTATATATACTCTGCGTTAACTCGGTAGAATTATCGACGGCAGGCTGATTGTGCTCAGGGGCGGGTGGATTATTTTGTAGCTGCTGCGCCAACTCTTTTTCTAAGCGATAACCTTTGCCATGGACAGTATAAATTAGCGGGCCCGTGTAGCCTGCTTTTTTGAATGCCTTACGCGTGTCTGAAACCAACTTAGACAATGACCAGTCGCTAACCACGATGTCTTGCCAAATAGTCGTCATCAATTCTTGTTTGGTACATTCCGCAGGATAGGCAGCAATCAGCGCATTAAACAAGGCATAAGCTCTCTCATCGATGGTAACGTCCTTTTCCGCAATCATTAGTTGTCTATTGGTAATATCCAAACTAAAATCCTTAAACTGATACTCCACCGCTGCTTTTCCTCCATCTATAAGGCTTTAAAAAATCTACTTTATATTGCCAATTAATGCAGCGCACAGCAATAGTCTGAAAAGACATTTTGATACCAATCTAGGTAAGTAACGGCTCTACTTTTTTACGAGAATAAATTGATTATGGCAAAGCGTTTATTTACGTATCTAGTTATTCTACATAGAAAATAAATAACGCAGCCATCATCGGTTTAAACCGTAAAAAATGAGCAGGTATTTTGCTAGGTTGCTATGAGTACTTAATACACTATTTGGCTCACATACTGCAAAACCGCAAAAAAGCCTTACATAGTCATTGTTATAGGTTCAATAAAAGGCACCAATAAAGGTATGATGGTTAGGGAAATCACCTTCATCATATAAAAAGAGTATCGCTCAATGTCAAAGGTCGCATTAATCACTGGCGCAAGTTCAGGCATCGGCAGAGCAACTGCAATTTTGCTCTCCCAGCAAGGGTTTAAGGTTTACGCCGGAACCAGAGACACATCAAAATTTGTTACCGATTCAGACAACCTGCAGGTGATACTTCTTGATATAACCGATAATCAGAGCATCCAGGCAGCAATTCACTCCATTTACAAAGCACACGGAAGAATTGATGTATTAGTTAATAATGCCGGTTATGCTTTAGTGTCAACGGTTGAAGAGGCAACAGAACAAGAAATGCTTGATCAGTTTAATGTTAATGTCTTTAGCATCTTTCGTTTGTGTAAAGCCGTAACACCAGTAATGAGAGAAAATAGCGCCGGTGTTATTATCAATGTCAGTTCATTTCTTGGAAAAATAGGCCTTCCTTTATTCTCTTTTTATAATTCAACTAAGTATGCCGTTGAGGGGATTACAGATTCACTTCGCTATGAGTTAAGTCCGTTCAATATCAGAGTGCACTCCATTATGCCGGGATTTTTTAGCACTAATTTTGCAAAAGATAATCTGGTGACCAACTCATCGGTTAACAGTGATAGCACGCCATATAGCGAACTTGTTGATCGGTTAATCCCTAATATATTGGAGCAAATTAATGATGGGAACGACGCTAATAGCGCTGCTCAGCTTGTGTTGAAAATCATCGAAGACGAATCGTCACCAGCGCGTGCCACTGTCGGAGATAAAGCAAGTAAATTTATTCCAATGAGGCGCGAATTGTCCGACGAAGATTTCGAACGTAGGGTCAGGGAGTACTATAACCTCAATGGATAGCTTCTTTTTTAATATTACAGAAAGGTGTTACAAATTAACTGAGTTGTTCAATCTGAAAGAGCAGCATGTTAATCGGGTTGATATCTCCAACGGGCTGGTCTTTTTTGATATTTATCTCACCCTTTCTGAAGAAAGAGTACTTAAACTAAAAAATCTCGACAGAATGAATTTCATCGTCTCTGTTCGTCAAGGTAACTGCCGGATAAAGGACAACCTGACAAATACTGATTTTAGATTAAGAGAGCACCAGACTTCTTTGTTTGCCACATCGCGACAGGATATGGAAATAACAATTGAACATTCAAAGGCTTCTGAAATATTTATTCTTTTCATTGGCGATTTTTTTATTAAAAGGTACTTAAGTGATAACGCCAATGAACCCGTTAACTTTTTATATGAAAAACTCCAAAAAGAAGTCTCTCTTGAGCTAATTGATCAAACCGCCACTGACGCATTAAGCCTCTATCTTATTGATAAGCTAATCAACACAAAACATAGTAAAAAGATGAACAGTATTATCGGTGAACATCGAGCGATTGAATATATGATTCATCGTTTTTCACTGCTTGAATTCCCCATGCCTGAACAACATACCGATGAAGAAATTAAGATCGCCGGTGAGGCAAAAGCGATAATCCTGCAAAACTATAAAACGCCGCCCTCGGTTAAAGAGCTCGCCAGGCTTTGCGGCACCAATGACTTTAAGCTAAAAAAGTATTTCAAAAAGGTATACCAAACAACCATCTATGTTTACATTCAAAAACTTCGTTTAGAAAAAGCCAACTTACTGCTGCGTGAAAACCTACTGAGTGTGTCTGAAATCGCCAATGAAGTCGGCTACAAACATCAAGGTCACTTTAGCGCCATATTTTTTAAGGCTTACGGTGTCTATCCAAAGGACTTGAAAACTCCGCTTAGTGATAGACTAAAATCCCGCTAGTGATAAAAGCATATATTAAGCACTAATTAGCCATAGTATTATTTCCTCAATGCAATCACTATCTAGGAAAGACTATGACTAAAATCGTTTTAATCACTGGTGCAAGCTCAGGTATGGGTGAGATCACCGCACATTTTTTAGCTCAAAATAACTACACGGTTTATGCAGGGACTCGAGACAAAAGCCTTAAAACACCGGAGATCCCAGGTGTTACCAATGTTTACCTTGATGTGTCCGACACACACTCAATGGAAGCAGCAGTAGAGTCTATTATTGCAAAAGAAAACAAAATTGATGTGTTAGTTAATAACGCAGGCTTTGGACTGTTATCGACCGCAGAAGAAGCCAGTGATGAAGAGATTTTTCAGCAGTTTGATGTCAACGTGTTTGGTCTAATGAAAATGACCCGAACCGTCTTGCCTTATATGCGCAAAGCTAAGTCTGGTGTCATTATCAATATCAGTTCATTTCTTGGCAAGATGGGGCTGCCGCTCCTGTCTCATTACAACGCGAGCAAATATGCTGTTGAAGGATTTGTCGATTCAATTCGCTTTGAGGTTGCCCCCTTTAATATACGCGTACACTCAATCCAATCAGGACTTTTCGGCACTAATTTCGTTAAGAAAGGCTTAGTGGCGAACGCAAAAACCACGAGCGAAAACTCACCTTACAAAGACTTGGTTGCTCACTTTGTTCCAGTTGTCGCCAAAGCCATTAATGAAGGCCCTCATCCTCAACCGATAGCAGACGCTGTAAAGGCTATAATTGAAGATGAAGAGTCACTTATCGCAATTCCTGTTGGCGGGGAAGCAACGACCTTCGTTCCGCTAAGAAAAGAATTATCCGATGAAGACTTCGAAGCAAAAGTTAAGCAAACTTTCGGCATTTAATTGAGCTGTTATTTTGTTAATTAATAAACGTTAACTGAAAGAGAATATGAAAAGTCATCCAATAAGCACTTCACTTGGCATTTTTCCAAAGTCATGGAGTGAAGACAAAGCAGGACGTATTCCCGGCAATATCCCCATCTGGGTGGGCATATTGTCAGAGCTTACTGAGTTCGGTATTTTCTTTGCCGCTTACTTCATTGCTAAGTTCTACTACCCTGAGATTTTTGCACAAGGCCCGCAAAGCCTGAATACCGCTCTAGGGGTCATCAATACCATTGTTTTGTTATCAAGTAGTTACTTTATGGCCAAGGCAATGAGCCATATTAGATTAGATAACAGGAAAAAGTGCGAACGATATTTGTGGCTGGCTGTTAGTTGTGGTGCGCTGTATTTATTGGTAAAGACGTGGGAATTTCATTGGAATAGTTTGCAAGGATATAGCACCAGCACCAATGAATTCTTTACTGTTTATTACTATATGACATTTAACCATTTTCTCCATGTCGGCTGGGCTTCATGTGCAATTTTATGGGTCATCTTTAGGTTAAGGAAAGGTGCCTATTCTTCAGAAGAGAACTCAGGACTAGAAGCATTAGCAGTGTATTGGCACATGATAGATTTAATGTGGATACTTATTTTTCCATTACTGTATGTACTTCGATAGGTGATAACGATGAAAAAATTTGGAAAGTTGGAATATTATCTAAGTGCACTGGTTGGCATCACCCTATTAAACACATTTTTAGGAGAGCGATTTGCATCGACCACCTTGGTCAGCATACTAATAGCGCTAACGGTTATTTATAAAGGTTTTGTTGTTATCGACCATTTCATGGAGCTAAAAGGCGCCAATCGAAATCTCCGGATGTTAATGCGCCTTTACTTCGTGCTATTTCCATCCTTGATTATTGTTAGCGCGTTTTACTAGGCAATATTCAAGTTCAGTCGCTCCATTAAGCAAAAAAGTCGCCAACGGGCGACTTTTTAATTTAACAAATGCGCAGTAAATTACTTAACTTGCGTGTTTAAAATCCAATGACTTAGCAGACGAACGCCGTGACCGGTACCGCCTGATTGAGTTAAGCCTTTATCAGTTTTAATTAGCGCGTTGCCTGCGATATCTAAGTGAGCCCACTTGGTATCTCCAGTAAACTCTTTTAAGAACATTGCCGCAGTTGTTGCACCAGGACCGCCGTAACCAGCATTTTTAAGGTCAGCGATTGGACTTTTTAGTAGATCGCCATAGGCCAATGGCAAGCGCCATAGCTTTTCGTCTACAATTTTACCTGAATTAGTTAATTGGCTAACCAACTCATCATCTTCACTAAATACAGCGGTATAACGATTGCCAATAGCGCGGATTTTAGACCCTGTTAATGTTGCAACATCAACCATGACTTTTGGTGAGTAATGCTTACGTGCATACCACAGGCTATCTGCTAGTACTAAGCGACCTTCAGCATCTGTATTTAAGATTTCTACGCTCTTGCCTTCGGCGGTCATTAGCACATCACCTGGCGCATATGAGCTTTCAGAAACCATGTTAGCTGCCATGCCCATAACCGCTACAACGTTTACCGGTGCTTTTTGCAGGGCCATTGCCTTAACAGTACCAAGTACGGCAGCTGCGCCAGCCATGTCAGATTTCATGTTAGCGATTGAGCTACCCGTTTTAACGTTGTAGCCGCCTGAATCAAAGGTGATGCCCTTACCAACTAATGCGATTGGCGCATCATCGCTACCCTTCCAATGGGCAACAATTAAACGTGAACCTTCGCTAGAGCCACGACCCACGGCGTGTAATGCGCCCATGCCTAATTTTTTGATCTGCTTAGGCTTTAAGATTTTGATTTTTACGCCAAGATCTTTTAGCTCTTTTGCAGCGGCTGCAAAATGAGCAGGGTTCATTTCTGTTGGTACTTCAGAGGTTAAGTCACGCGCTAAGAAAACACCTGACTCAATAGCTTCTAATTGCTCATAAGCAGCAGTTGCCAGCTCTGGTTTTGCTACTGAGAAGTTGTAGTTCTTTTCGCTTGGCTTTTTCTTACTTAAGTATTTATCGAACTTATAAGCACGTAAATTAATACCATGAGCTAGTTCAGCCGCAAAGTTTGCGTTACTGGTGTTATCACTAATGCCTTGAGTAAAAATTTGTACATTAGCCGCTTCAGCTTTCGCTAATTTAGCGTTAATGCTGGCACCAACATGATTAACCTGACCGGCATCCAAAGTACTAGCGTCACCTAAACCAACCACAAGTAAACGTTGGGTATTGATGCCTGCTGGGGCAAAAATTTCAACAACCTGCTTGCTCTTACCTTCAAACTTAGCCGCATTAAGTGCGTTGCTAATTTGGTTGTTAGATAACTTATCTAAACGCGAAAGGTCCGCAGAAGCTTGTTCGCCAGCTTGAAAAACAACCATAGCTTTAGCTTGTTGTGCTTTTTCACCAAAGCTGAATGTCTCAGCCATTGCTGAGCTGCTTGCTCCTAAAGCAACCAACGCTGCTAGAGTTGAAACGGTTCTTTTTGTAAACATAATGTCCTCATTACTGTTACTATCTGTTCAGATAAAATATGGATATAGATAAAATCTGGCGCGCATTGTGACATATTATGTCTAGAAATGCAGTGTTTTATTTCTATTACCCAATATAGCGCCAGCCATTATTTAGCTATTTCTGTAGATGATGACTAGCCGCAGCAGAGAACACGACATCGGTGGAACTATTTAATGCTGTCTCGGCTGAGTCTTGAATCACTCCAATAATAAAGCCAATAGCCACCACCTGCATCGCAATATCATCGTTAATACCAAATAAACTACAAGCCAGTGGAATCAATAATAATGAGCCACCAGCAACACCAGATGACCCGCAGGCGGCCACTGATGCGACAACGCTCAGTAGCAACGCGGTGGTGAAATCAACATCAATGTTTAGGGTGTTGGCGGTAGCTAATGTGAGTACCGTAATCGTAATGGCCGCACCTGCCATATTAACTGTTGCGCCTAGCGGAATAGATACTGAATAGGTGTCTTCATGCAGCTCCAGTTTCTTACAAAGCGCCATATTTACTGGAATATTTGCCGCTGAGCTTCGCGTAAAGAAAGCTGTAATACCAGACTCTCGCAAGCAAGTAAGCACTAACGGATATGGGTTTTTCTTAGTAATTAGAAAGACAATAAGCGGGTTAATCAATAGTGCAATCATCAGCATCGAGCTAACCAGCACTATCACCAAACGGCTATACTCACTAAGCGTGTCAAAGCCGGTTGTCGCAACGGTATTTGCCACCAGACCTAAGATACCTAGAGGTGCAAATTTGATCACTATACGCACGATAAATGAAATCGCGTTAGCAACATCACCCACCATGACTTTGGTTGAATCACTACCTTGCTTTAGCGCAAACCCCAAGCCAATACCCCAGGCCAAGATGCCGATAAAGTTACCTGTCGCAATGGCGTTAATTGGGTTATCAACTATTTTAAATGCCAGGGTATGCAGCACTTCACCCAAACCTTGTGGCGGGTTCGCACTGGCACCGGCCAAATCCAGGGTCAAAACCGTAGGGAAGCTAAAACTCATCACTACAGCAATTAATGCTGCACTTAGGGTACCGATAAAATAAAGGCCAACAATGGGTTTTAAATTTGCGTCACTATCGGCTTTTTGATTGGCAATTGACGCTGCCACCAGTACAAAGACCAAGATAGGCGCAACAGCTTTTAAACCGCTAACAAATAGTGAACCAAAGAACGACAATGACTTTGCCATGTCAGGCATGGTGAGGGCAATAAAGATCCCAATAAATATCGCAATAATTATCTGGCTAACCAAGCCAAGCGATTTAATGCGATTAAGCGCAATAGAACTCATAGAACAACCTTTTGTTATTAGAATAATAGATTCAGGCGATGTTTTATCAGCTCGCGAGTAACTTGTCTATACAATGACGTGACTTCACTTACTCCCACCCAACAAAAAGCCCGATAACTAGAATAGCTATCGGGCTTTTTTAGAGAACGGCTACTAAATTAATTATTCAGCAACGGTTACTGTTTCAACCAGGTCAGCTTCAATTTCAGCATCCGTAAATGCCAGTGAGCGCCATCCTTTTGCAGAATACAGTTTGGTTTGATCTTTAAAGTGTTCACTTTGCGGATCATGTGACTGACCGAAAGTCAGAATAGCTTGTGCTTTTGGCCCTTGTGGTGTCATCTCTAACGCCATCGCAAAACTGGTACCGTAGTTCACGCGGTAAGCCGCTTCATTATCAAGTAACGATAATTTAGTCCCTGCTTGTGCGCTGCCAGTAGCAAGCGTCGCAAATACCGATGTACTGCGAGACGGGATCTTACCTTCAGTCATATTCATCACGCCTTCAAAGCTATATCCGCCGCCAATAGCAATGCGTTCGTCGCCTTTAAGTACGTATTGAATATCGCCAAGCGCACTATCAAGTGCAATGCCATTTTGCATTAAACGAACCACTGCGCCAGCTAACGCTTGTAGTGCATTTTCCGGGTTTAAGTCGCTCGGTGTCGTTGCTGGATTAGCTGCGCTAAACGGTGTTTTAAATAATGCTGGGGCAAGTGAAGTGTGGCTTGGCCAAGTGTAAGTTTGTAAGAACTCACGCATTAGGTGAGCCCCCTTACTTTCAACATTATAACGACCACCCCATGCTTTTAGAACGGCACAAGGAGCGGTTAAATCCATGCTTTGTGCGCCGACAGTAACAACAGGGTTTGCTTCACATAATGCAACAAGCTGTGCGCGCATTTTTCCTGAGAATAACGAGCGATTATCCACAATAGTGTCACGTAGCTCATCAAGCGAGAATAGGTTATCTTCGCCTGCCAAGCCAGTGCCAGACATATCTGAAATGAGCTGCGCATTGTGACGCGTACGCGTGCTACGTTCCGTTTTTTCTGGCCCGTAAATAATACTGTAGCCTTCAAGAGGTGCAGAGACATTAGTTAACCAGTGGCTGCTATTAGCATTAAATACATAATCATCACGCACTTGCTTTGGTGCTGTTTTTACTGAGCGCAAGCCAGGCGTCACGCTAGATTCAAATTCAAGCCATTCATGTGCCGAAGTATTACCCGGTAGCATTAATGAACCACCACCGTGTAACCACATGGTTGCCAATGGTTGCTTTTTCACAGCGCCTTTAACATAGCTTTCTGTTGCTGGACTTAATGCAGGCACATTAGTTGCATCGATGTAGGTTGCCTTACCTGACTTATCAACCATAATGGTGTTGGCCCAAGGGTTACCTTGAATTTCAGCAAATTTAGCAGCAACTTCTTCAGTACTTTGCGAACGATTAATCGCTAACCACTGATCTAATACTTGCGAGTTGCCAGCATTCGCATCACGGTAGGTGATCGCGCTGCCATGTGACCAGCCTAGGAATGAGCTAATGCTGCTCATATCAACAATAGGGCCAAAGTGACTGTAATGTATGGTTTTTGGCACCATCATGGTTTGACCGCCACCAATGGCAACTTCCACTTCAACGTCTTTAGTTGTCATGGCAATTGACTCACCATCGTACATATAGCGCGTTGGATCCGCCGGATCGAGGGTTAACTGATAGAAGGTAAAGTGCTTAGCTTGTGATACCGTGTGAGTCCAGGCGATATCTTTATTAAAGCCAACTAATACGCCTGGTAAGCCTGCAAAGGTAACACCGGTAACGTCTAGTTCACCTGGAATAGTTAGGTGGTTTTCAAAGAAGCGTAACTCGCCGTCCCAAGGAAAATGTGGGTTGGCTAATAGTAAAGGGTTGCCCGATTCAGAGCGTTTGGCGCCAATCCCCCAACCGTTACTACCAATACCTTCATTAGTAAACGTTAAGCCTTTATCCAACTGGACATTAAGCCTAGCATATTGGCCTTGCGCTTTTACTGACTTATTACCAACGGCGGGTGGTGTTGCAGCAGCGACAGCCGGGATCAAACTACGGCCACTGGCTAACAATGAAATATCCATGGTGTAAGCCAGAATATCATTAGCGGTAATTTCTGTTACCCATGGAGCACCAACACAAGGAGTTGGGTAGTTAGCTGCTGAACCTCGCTCTGCTAACGAATCATTAAAGCCTTTCGCATAGCCTTCTAATAATTCCTGAGCTTCGGGGGTAATAGTGTCCCACTTAACTTCAGCCTGTCCTAATAAGTCCAGCGCTTTATAGCCAATATCGCTAGCCAAGTTCTCATTTGCTGCGCCTGGCCCCAAGTATAAAGATTTTAGCCCCTTTAGCTTCATTATTTGCTCAGACAAGGTACACATATTTTCTTTCATTTGAGCATAAGCAGTACCGTAGCCTAAGCTACCGTAATTGTCTGCTGTAATGTGCGGCACACCAAAACTGGTATATTTAATCTCAGCAGAATAAGGAGCGCGTTCACCAGCGCTTGCTACTTCTTCAGTTTTGTCGTTATCACCGGAACACCCGATTAACGCCACGCTCACCGCTAATGCTGTTAGCTTTAAAGATAGACTTTTCAAAATGACTCTCCGTTGGGATAAAGTGATTTCCTGCCACAAGATAAAGGCAAGTTCACTTTTTTATTTTTTTAAGGTATTGAGTTAATACTCTATTAGACTAACACTTCTATTAAATCGGATGCTAGGGCATGCAGGGATTTTTTGGTTAAATGTTGTTCAATCTCAAGACTATAGACAAAAAGCGCAGCGCAGATAACAGCAACAAATGACGAGGCAAAATAAAACTTACTATTGTCATTCTTTGACTAAAATTTGGTAAAAAATACAACAACGCACAATAACAAAAAGCTAATTAATTGATATATAACTATTTAATTTACTGGTACAGTGCTTGCTTTACTATCGACTGAGTACAGACAACGATCTGGTTCGGGTATCGGCTTGAGCATTCTCTTAAGTGCTTAAATTACATTGAAATAACGAGGAATAAATATGCATTCTGTCTGGCAAATATGCCAATTTGAGCTCACGCGACTGTTTCTAACGAAACGCGGCGGCATTTTACTGCTCGCTTTTGCAATCATTTGGTTCATGATATTCAAATATCCAATTTTGGAAGCTTCCAATATCTTAAGTAATTCAAGTTTCGGCGAAAACGTCAGCGCTTTTTCTCAGCAGCTCAACCTGCAACATCTCATTGAATGGAACTATGGCGAGCTTGCTATTTATTGGCTATTTGCCGTGTTTGCGTTTCCAATCTCTGCAGTGTTGATGAGCTCGGACCAAATAGCATCAGACGCCAACCGTGGTACCTTACGCTTTATTCTGCTACGTAGCTCTCGCAATCAATTGTTGTTTGGTCGCTTTCTAGGACAGTTACTCATTCTTATTAGTCTCATCAGCATGACCTTGCTCACAGCGTTTATTATGGGGATAACGCGAGATTCATCGTTGGCGGTAGGCGCCCTTGACGATGCCTTTTTTGTCGGACTTAATTTGTTAGTTATTAGCATGCCGTTTATCGCCGTGACTAGCCTACTTAACATCGTATTAAAATCGTCGAAGCTTTCAATCGTGATGATTATTATTGTGCTACCGATTTTCCATGGCCTGATTAGTTACCTTAGCTATTTTCATCAATCACTCGAGCATTTGCTATTAATTCTGCCCGGTATTCAGCTAATAGACTCAGTGCAAATGCCGCACATTGAGTTATCAGCAACGACGATGGTTCCATTAATACAAACGGTTATTTATTTAACGGCCGCGCAGTTCCTATTAGCAAGGAGAGCACTATGAGTTCATTAATTTGTTGTCAGGGAATCAATAAGTTCTATGGCAGTAAGCAAGCACTCAAAGATGTCACCTTTGAGCTAGAGCAAGGGACAACGACTGCATTAGTTGGCCCTAATGGTGCAGGTAAGACAACATTATTCAGCATCCTGTGTAACTATCATCTACCAAGCTCTGGCGAGGTTACCATCTTGGGGCACAAGCCTGGCAGCAATGCGTTGTTTGGACAGGTAGGTGCACTACCGCAAGATGCTCAGCTTGACCCACGCTTTGCCATAAAACACCAGCTGGAACTGTATGCCAAACTTCAAGGCTTTAGTAAGAAGCAGGCAGCAATAGAATGTCAGCGGGTATTGGAGCTGGTTGACCTGAGCCAAACTTTAAATGAGCGCCCCGGCGCATTAAGTCATGGCATGCGTAAACGCGTCACCATTGCGCAAGCGCTAATTGGCTCACCAAAGCTAGTGATGCTCGATGAGCCAACAGCGGGGTTAGATCCCGCGAATGCAAAAAATATTCGCCAGCTGGTAATGGACTTAAATGGAGAGGCTAATTTTGTCATTAGCTCGCACAATCTCGATGAGCTTGAAAAGCTTTGTGATACGGTGCTATTGCTTGAGCAAGGTAAGCTAACCCAACAAAAAGTTGGCCATGTTAGTGCAGACAATACACGAACAATGACGCTGCTACTTGATGGAAGTAATGACAGTGCAATAGCGGTTTTGAAACAGTTATCAGCAATAATTTCTGTTGAGCCACTTAATAAACAGGAGTTTATTCTCAATTACGATGGCAGCTTAAACCCAAATTTTGATATCGAGTTATTACAGGCTTTACAACAACACAATCTCAATTACCGTCAATTAACCAAAGGCCTGTCGTTAGAACAACAGCTTTTTGCCTAGCTTCTTGTCGCGCCCGCAATGGGCGCGATTAGCGACACTTATACTATCGCGCCATTCTTTATTATCTGCTGACACGGATTAACACCAAACTGGTAACTTAACTGTGCTGGGTGCTCGATATCCCACAGTACAATATCAGCTTGTTTACCAATCGCTAAGCTTCCTACATTATCATATATATTCAGCGCTTTAGCAGCATTAACAGTGACACCTGCTAGCGCTTCATACGGCGTCATTTTAAACAAGGTACAGGCCATATTTAGCATCAATTGCAATGAACACAAAGGTGATGACCCCGGATTAGCATCCGTGGCAATAGCCATCGGAACTTGATGCTTTCTTAATAAATCAATCGGTGGCTGCTTTGTTTCGCGCAAAAAGTAAAAAGCCCCTGGCAGAACCACAGCAGTGGTGCCTGCCGACTTAATCGCTTTTACCCCATCTTCATCAAGGTATTCAATATGATCAACTGACAGTGCGTTAAAACCCGCTGCCATCGCGCTACCACCAAGATTAGACATTTGCTCTGCATGAAGTTTTACCGGTAATCCGTGGCCCTTTGCTGCCTCAAAAACTCGTTTGGTCTGAGCTAAATCAAAGCCAACCGATTCACAAAAAGCATCAACACAATCTGCCAACTCCTCATCAACAACAGCCTGCATCATCTCACCACAGACTAAATCAATATACCCGTCACTGTTATCTTTAAACTCGGGAGGTAGTGCGTGAGCACCTAGAAACGTCGTCTTAACATCCACCGGATGATGCTCACCAAGTAAACGGGCAATACGCAACATTTTCAATTCCGTTTCAACATCAAGGCCATAACCTGATTTTATCTCTACGGTCGTCACGCCCTCTTTCATTAACGCATTAAGCCGATTTTTAGCACTAACATAAAGAGTTTCTTCATCCGCCGCTCGGGTCGCTTTTACCGTTGACACAATACCGCCGCCAGCATTGGCGATTTCTTGATAACTCGCGCCCTCAAGGCGCATTTCAAATTCCTTCGCACGATTGCCGCCATAAACAATATGAGTATGACAATCGATAAGCCCCGGGGTTAGCCAGCCGCCTTTACCTTGATAGGTGGGTGTTGCAAACGCATCAAATGCCGGTAAATCTTCACGCTTACCAAGCCATGCAATACGCCCATCCTTAATCGCTAACGCCGCATTTTCAATAATGCCATATCCATCACCTTCCATTGTGGCCAGGTTTACATCAAACCAAACACTATCAAATACTTGCGTCATACCTATATTCCCATTGCTATTTTTATCTTAAAAATAATACGCCCAACAACTTGTATATACAAGTTGATTGTGACATTTTATATAGCATAAAACTAATGTGCTTTAAGGATAACGATGGCTCCCGCAAAGTTCGAGCAAATAAAACAGTATATTTGTCAGCAAGTTGACTCAGGACAGTGGCAAGAGAACGCTAAAGTACCCTCTGAAAATGCCCTGTCGCAGCAATTTGTTTGTAGCCGTATGACGGCACGCCGCGCGATCACTGAGCTGTGTGAGACTGGCCTATTAGTACGCAGCCAAGGGCGCGGAACCTTTGTCGCGACGTTAAAATCTCAATCATCGCTGATGGAAATTCGAAATATTTGCGATGAGATACGTGAGCGCGGACACCACTACAGCGTAAAAGTTATCGAACTTAAAGAAATAGCGGCCAATCAAGAACTTGCTATCACACTAGAAGTTGATGAAGGCTCAACGGTTTATACTTCATCACTTATCCACCTTGAGAATGACCTGCCAGTTCAGCTAGAGCTGCGCTACGTCAACCCGAATATGGTGGGCAAATACCTGGAAAATGACTTTAGTAAACATACCCCACACGAATTTTTAAGCATGGCGGCACCGCTTACCGAAGCGGAACATATCATTGAAGCCATCATGCCTAACGCGACACTGTCGCAACAATTGCAACTAGCGCCAAACGAACCTTGCCTTGAGATTAAGCGCCGAACATTCAGCTCCAAAGGAGTTGTTAGCTTTGCCCGTTTAATTCACCCAAGTAGCCGCTTTAGACTCGGCGGCCGTTTTAGCGTAACCAATACATAGAGGAAATCATAATGACAACTAACACCGACCCTCGCTTAGATGAAAGCCGCGTCATTCACGCGCCAACAGGTACGAAACTAAGCTGTAAAAGTTGGTTAACTGAAGCGCCAATGCGCATGTTAATGAACAACTTAGATCCGATGGTAGCAGAGCATCCACAATCATTAGTGGTTTATGGCGGCATAGGTCGCGCTGCACGTAACTGGGAATGTTACGATAAAATTATTGAGACACTACAGCGCCTAGAAGATGATGAAACATTGCTGGTTCAATCAGGTAAGCCGGTTGGTGTCTTTAAGACCCATAAAGACTCACCACGCGTACTGATTGCCAACTCTAACTTGGTGCCTAACTGGTCAAACTGGGAGCACTTTAACGAATTAGACCGTAAAGGGCTGATGATGTATGGCCAAATGACCGCAGGCTCATGGATCTACATCGGCTCACAAGGTATCGTCCAGGGCACTTACGAAACCTTTGTTGAAATGGCACGCCAACACTTTGATGGTAATGCCAAAGGCAAATGGATCTTAACCGGTGGCTTAGGTGGCATGGGCGGCGCACAACCACTGGCAGCAACTATGGCTGGCTACTCGATGCTAGCGGTTGAAGTGGATGAAAGCCGCATCGATTACCGCTTAAAAACAGGTTATGTCGATAAGAAAGCCACCAGCTTAGACCAAGCACTTGAAATCATTAATGAAGCGACCAGCAAAGGCGAAGCAGTTTCAGTGGGCTTACTTGGTAATGCGGCCGATGTGTATAGCGATTTAGTGGCACGTAACGTGACCCCAGATGCTGTAACTGACCAAACTAGTGCACATGACCCGTTAAATGGTTATCTACCGCAAGGTTGGAGCATGGAGCACGCGGCTAATCAGCGTAAAATTGACGAAGCCGGTGTTGTGCAGGCAGCGAAAGAATCTATGGCAGTGCAAGTCAACGCCATGCTAACAATGCAAAAGCGCGGCGCACCAACCGTTGACTATGGTAATAACATTCGCCAAATGGCTTATGAAGTCGGTGTTGAAAACGCCTTTGATTTCCCGGGGTTTGTGCCTGCTTATGTTCGCCCGTTATTTTGTGAAGGAATTGGTCCATTCCGCTGGGTCGCACTGTCTGGTGATCCTGAAGATATTTATAAAACAGATCAAAAAGTTAAAGAGCTTATTCCTGATAATCCACACCTCCATAACTGGCTTGATATGGCACGTGAGCGTATTCAATTTCAGGGCTTGCCAGCACGAATTTGTTGGGTTGGCTTAAAAGACCGGGCACGACTAGCCCGCGCCTTTAACGACATGGTAAAAAGCGGCGAGCTAAGCGCGCCAGTGGTGATTGGTCGTGACCACCTTGACTCAGGGTCAGTTGCGTCGCCAAATCGTGAAACTGAATCAATGATGGATGGCTCAGATACTGTCTCTGACTGGCCGCTACTCAACGCGCTGCTTAACACTGCAGGTGGGGCCACTTGGGTATCATTGCATCACGGAGGTGGTGTTGGCATGGGCTTTAGCCAACACTCTGGTGTGGTTATTGTTGCCGATGGCACCGAAGCGGCTGACGCAAGGCTTAGCCGCGTATTATGGAACGACCCAGGCACTGGCGTAATGCGCCATGCCGATGCTGGATATGAAATCGCACGACAATGTGCCAAAGAGCAGCGCTTAGACCTGCCAATGCTGAATGACAAATAAGGGGCACTACACATGACAACTATTAATATCACCCCGGGCAAACTGACCCTTAGTCAGTTGCGTGAGATCAGTCGTAATAATGTGACGCTAGCGCTGGATGAGAGTGCAGTTGACGGAATTAATGCCAGTGCTGAGGTAGTACAGAAAATCATTCGTGATGACCGTGTTGTGTATGGCATTAATACTGGTTTTGGCTTGCTAGCTAACACCCGAATTCCAAAAGACAAACTGGAAGAGTTACAGCGCTCTATCGTGCTATCTCACTCTGCTGGCACCGGTCGCTTCATGAGCGATGCGACAGTTCGCCTAATGATGACATTAAAAATCAATTCATTGGCGCGCGGATTTTCTGGCATTCGACTATTAGTGATTGAAGCATTAATGACGTTAGTTAACGCCCAGGTATTTCCCTGTGTACCAGAGAAAGGTTCGGTAGGTGCATCGGGTGATCTGGCCCCGCTATCACACATGAGTGCTATTTTATTAGGCGAAGGTGAGTGTCGCCACAATGGTGAAATTATTCCCGCGCTTGAGGGTTTAGAAATCGCCGGTCTGGCGCCAATTGAGCTAATCGCCAAAGAAGGTTTAGCATTACTTAACGGTACGCAAGCTTCAACGGCACTAGCACTGGAAGGGCTATTCCACAGCGAAGACTTATTTGCCAGCGCCAGCGTTATTGGTGCGATGAGCGTTGATGCGGCACTTGGTAGTCGTAGCCCGTTTGATGATCGTGTTCATCAAGTTCGTGGTCAGCAAGGTCAAATCGATTCAGCGGCAATCTATCGCGCAATTTTAGGTGAAACCACCGAAATCAGTGAATCACATGTTAACTGTGAAAAAGTACAAGATCCTTACAGTCTGCGTTGTCAGCCACAAGTGATGGGGGCCTGTTTAACCCAAATTCGCCATGCGGCAGAGGTGCTTCGCGTTGAAGCCAATGGTGTGACCGACAATCCATTAGTATTCGCAACAGAAGGCGACATTATTTCCGGTGGTAATTTCCATGCTGAGCCAGTGGCTATGGTTGCCGATAATCTAGCATTGGTTATTGCGGAAATTGGCGCGCTATCTGAGCGCCGTATGGCCCTGTTAATCGATAAGAGCATCAGTAAGCTACCATCATTCTTAGTGGACAATGGCGGCTTAAACTCAGGCTTTATGATTGCGCAAGTAACCAGTGCGGCATTAGCGAGTGAGAATAAGACTCTAGCTCACCCAGCGTCAATCGATAGCCTGCCAACAAGTGCTAACCAGGAAGATCATGTTTCGATGGCAACCTTTGCAGCGCGCCGCTTACGTGACATGAGTGAAAACACCCGTGGCGTACTGGCTGTGGAATACCTCGCTGCGGCGCAAGGCCTAGATTTCAGATTACCATTGCTATCGTCAGAGACCATTGAAAAAGCAAAATTGATTTTACGTGAAGAAGTTGATTTTTATGATAAAGATCGATACTTCTCACCTGATATCGACAATGCGACTCTGCTCATTGCCAAGTGTAAACTTAACGCACTTATCCCACAGGGCATGTTAGCGAGCTTCTAGTCTCAATCGTCCTGCAGCACCACTTAACATAGGGTTAAGTGGTGCTGTTTTTCAATGACTCAAAGTATTGTTGAAAGACTTGACGAATACTCCCCTGCAATTTTTTAGTGACATTATGATCTCGTGAGGATGTCGCACTAATCAAACTATCAATGGACTCACTACCATCTATTTTTAGTGGCGTAATCTGCTCGCCAAAGGCTGAGCGATAATCTGAAAACTTAAAGCCATTACCAATCACATGCTCAGAAACAATAATCCAGGCACAAGGGATATCAAGTGAATCTGCTACGATGATCCCATGTAACGAAGATGAGACGATATGCTTACACTGCGCTATCTGGTGAGTCACTTGCAACGCTGATTGTTCAACATCGATTATTTTTACTCGTGAGCTCGCTAACCGCGTTAATTTAGCTATCGCTGGTAAATTCTTATCCACATAATGAGCAACCACGCCCAGGTCATAAATTTGCTCTTGCGGTTGCTCGATAAAATCACAAGCAATTAAACCTGGGTCTCCCAGTGGCATATCACCTTCAATGCCTAAACATTTCTTTGTCAGCAATCCACGCACAGATAAAATATTAGCCTTTGGCAAGCGGATATGTTGCTCTTTGATTATGCCACTACCTATGATGGTGCCGCTAAATGATTCTGGGGCCAATTGAATAATGCTACCAGTAGCAAACATCTGTGCTTTTTCGATAGTACCGTTGACCGCTGTATAGCCAGCATGCTTAATAAACAAAGGGGTAAAGAGATCACCGAAGTTTTTACGTTCTTCAAACCAAAAAGTCCGTAGCACATTATGTTTTGATCGCCCCTGCCACAATCGAAGCCAATTTTTCACTTTATTTTCAAAGCGTTTTTTCTCCAACAGGCATTGCCAATAAGACTGTTTAAGGGGGTCCATTTACTGTGTTCTCTTCATTAAAGCTCGAATACATTTTAGTGTAGTCGTAGTTCACATAAACAGGGGGTTTTGTTGAAAACCTGCCACCGATTAAGTTAATCTCAAAATGCAACGTATCTACCTACCCATAGGACGCTTCTTTGAATTTTGACATCGATGTAGACATTAGTCTGGAACCACTATCACTTGATCACTGTGAACAAATGTATTCACTAATCAACGAAAGCCGCCATCATCTTGCCAGCTATTTATACTGGGTTGATGACGTAAGAGATCTCATCAGTTGTAGCCAATACATTAATCAGCGTATTGATAGTCGGCAACCGTTTTCACAGTGGTACGCCATTAACTTTAAAGGTCATTTGTCAGGTGTTTTCGCGATAAAATTGGTAAACGATGAAGGTATTGCAGAGGTTGGCTATTGGCTTTCTCGTCATGCTACCGGCTTTGGCATCATTAATAAAATTATCGCGCAAGCGCCGTCGTTACTACAACATACACCAGCTCATACCATAGAGTTTTGCTGTTTAGATCAAAACCATGCCAGCATCAGTGTGGCACTAAAATCGGGGGCGGTCTTTAGCCATCAGCTGGACAATTACATGATGCAAAATGGTCAGCAACAGTCATTGCGTGTTTATAGAAAAATATTGTAGCTATGATTCCATCATTCGCGTATTGAAAAAACAAAGCCCCGCTAAAGAAGCAGGGCTTGAGTTAACCGATTTATTTTTGGAGGCTATTTAAGTTTAGCAATCCAAGCCTCAATATCTGACTCTACTAAAGCCATTGGCCGCGCACCTTTGAGCAAGATAAGATCATGGAACACTTTGGCATCAAACTTTTCACCTAAGGCATCACGTGCCGTCTGGCGCAATTCTACGAACTTCAACATACCCAGCTTGTATCCTAGCGCTTGGCCCGGCCACGCCATGTAACGTTCAACTTCTGATGTTACATCTGATAACCCTGTCCCTGTGGTGTTGTGGAAGTAATCAATAGCTTGTTGGCGGGTCCAACGCTTATGATGAAGACCGGTATCAACCACTAAACGAACGGCACGGTAAAGTTCGGCTTGCAGGCGACCTAAATTGCCCCACTCATCATCTTTGTACATCCCCATTTCCATAGCAACTAATTCAGAGTAAAGCGCCCAACCTTCAACATAAGCATTAAATGGTGCATTTTGACGCATTAAGCCAATTTCTGTTTGCTCCATGTTTAGCGCAACTTGGAAATGGTGTCCTGGTACCGCCTCATGATAGGTTAACGTTTTAAGGCTAAATTTTGGCACCTCAGTCATATCACGTAGGTTGATGGCAAACTCACCTTCGCGTGACCCATCTAGCGCTGGCGGCATGTAGTAGCCTCCTGGAGCGCCCGCTTCGATAACCTGTGGAATACGTTTCACCATCACACCCGTTTTTGGCATCGTGGCAAAAAGCTCAGGCGCTTTCACCATAATGGTTTCAATTTCTTGATTTAAGAAATTTAATAATTGGCTACGCCCTTCATCTGAGTCAGCAAACAGAAATTGTGGATCCTTCGCAAGCTCAACCATGCGTTTGCCAACACTACCATCAGTTCTGCCATTAGCAGTTAATATTTCATCCATCTGCCCAGAAATACGAGCCACTTCATCTAAGCCAACCTGATGAATCTGTTCAGCGCTTAGGTCCGAGTCTGCTAAGTATTTGATTGCATGTTGGTAAAAATCGCTACCGTTTGGCTGTGCCCAAATACCGTCACCACTTGGCGCTTTTGCCTCTAGCGACTGCATTAATTTAATAACACGCTGGTAAGCCGGATAAACTTCTTGGTCGACGATATTACTTGCTGTTACTAATAGCGTTTTAACTTCACGAGGATCAGTCACTTCAGAAGACTTTAGCTTACCCGCTAATGCACTCACGAGTGAATGTGACTTGGCTTGCGGTGCAACAAAGCCGTTTAGGAAAGTCATCGTTTTTGGAAAGAGGTTCTTAGGTAACACAATGCCGTTATCAGCATCACTCTTAACCTTTGCATAAACCTGATCTGCCATTACTGCTAATGCTTCAAGGCGCGCTAAATAGTCTTGAGCATCCTGCGCTGTTTTGACCACTTGCTGATCTTGCAAAACGGTAGGTACATTCATTAATGGACCAGAAATTTGGCTCACTACATAAGGAAGATGACCGCCCCACGTATCAATATACCCTGCTTCAAATGATGGAAAGCCTGCGTAATAGCGGTCTATTTCAAGGTTAACTTGGGTGTGCAATTTATCATTAGGACTTAACGCTTCAAGGTTAACCTTAGTTAATGCTTGAGCTGCATTTTGCATAGTGCGCTGTAGCTGCGCCATGCCATAAGGAGAATAATCGGGAAGTTTTCGCGCAAAGTCACCTGCTTGTTGTTTGCTCAGGCCAAGTGATGTAGCAAGCGTTGGCTGTGTGGCAACAAAACTCTTGGTATGTTCACCGATCAACAGGTCAAGTCCCTGGCGATCTAATGTTACCTGTTGTGGAGCGTTGTTATTATGGTCTGCGGTTTTTTGTTGTGCACAGCCAGATATTGCAGCGATCACAGTGAGGGCTAGTAGTGTCTTTTTCATTATTTAGTCTTCTTATTGGGACAATTTAGTGGAATATAACAGATCTAGCTAATAGTTAATAATGGCATCGGTTTACCGCAGTAAAACCCTTGAATGCAATCAACCTGTATCTCCAACAGATATTGGTAAACTGACTCCGATTCAACGGCTACCGCAATTGATGTTTTCCCTAGCGCCCGACAAATTCCAACAATCGCTTCGACCATCGCCTTATCTACGTCATTAATCACTAACCCGTGGAGATACTCTTCACTTATTTTCACTTGATCAAAGGAAAGGTTTTTTAGATGGTTAAATGAAGAGGTGCCACTGCCAAAGTTATCCAAAGTAAATAAGCAACCGTGTTTTCTCAATTCAATCATGAAGTTGCTTACACCGATTAAATTCGACATGGTGCCAGCTTCAGTTATTTCAAAACAAATATTAGTGCCACATAACTGATGTTTGCTCAACTGATATAGCACGTACTCTAAAAACTCAGCGTTTCCTGCAGAGCTGCCTGAAATATTAATTGCACAATAATCCATTTCGACCTGATGGCCAGCATTTGCTAACCAAGAGAATCCATGGGCAATCACCCACTCATCAATTTCTGTTATTAGCTGATGTTGTTGCGCTATTTGAAATACCTTGTTGGCCTCAACATATTTACCATTATTGCGTAAACGTAGCAAAAGCTCATAAGCTTTAACTTCGCTGCGCTCTTTTGCCCGGAAAATGGGCTGCGCGTACACCTCAAACTTACTGTATTTAATTGCTTCTTTAAGACTGGCTAAAAATTGCAGTTCAGTACGTTGCTCCCTTTGCTCTTCGGTTGAACTCCTGTAAACAAACACTTGATTTCTCCCGCCTGCTTTTGCGCTATAACATGCCTCATCGGCCGCAGATAGGGCCTGAGTGATACTGTCGGCTTGCAAGTCAAATACTGAAATACCGATACTTGCCCCTATCTGATAGTTTTTATCTTTCCAAACCAACGTATAATCTTTAATCGCCATTCTAATGACCTCTGCGATGGCTTTCGCTTTATGCAAGGCGCAATTTTCCATCAATATTGCGAATTCATCACCGCCTATGCGCGCCAAGACATCACTTTTTCGTACATTTTGACTAAGGATGTCCGCAACATTTCTTAGCAACTCATCCCCAGCCAAATGACCACAAGAGTCATTAATCAACTTGAACCGATCAAGATCTATGTAGCATAAAATATGAACCTCTTGTTTATACTCATCTTTTCTTTTAATTAACCGCCTTAAAGCACGCTCAAACTCTAGGCGATTGGTGAGACCAGTTAACGAGTCATGAGTCGCCTGATAACTTAGTTTTTGTGATAAGCGATGTTTTTCTGAAATATCCTCTGAGGCAAGAAATAGCTGGTAGCCTTGGTCTAGCATATTAACAACCTGTGCTGTTTGCTTTACCCACAGGCTACGACCATCGAGCTGCATTTGTCGAACTTCCCAGTCATAGACTTTATCGGGCGCTTCAAAGCAACAAGTCAATCGCTCACGCATCTGCTCGCGATCATCGGTTGCATAAAGTGTCAGTAAATTCTTATCAATTAGCTCATCAACCTGATAGCCAAGTTTATTCGCACCAAAGGTATTTACCGACTGAATCACAAAGTGCGTATTGATGGTAAAAAACATTGAGGGGGTTTGGTTGTAGAGCATCTGTAATCGTTCTTCACTAACAGCCAGAGCGAGTTGAACTTGTTTTAGCTCTGTCACGTCACGTGCTGAAACAACCACACCGGCAACTTGTCCGTTGGCGTCAAAAGAAGGATGGTGACGACCATGAATATATATGTCCTCGCCCTCATTATTTTTATGCACGACTTCAACGGTGTTAGTTTGTCCCTTTAAGGCCAGCGCAATACCCGGTCGTATTGTATTCTCAAACTGCATTTGACCATGCAGCGCTGCGATGGGCTGATTAATCAATTCGTGGGCATCTTTACCAAATTTTTTGCAATAAGCCTGGTTTACCGCACGGTAGTGATAATTGTGATCAACAAAACTTAGTAAGTCATCTGTGGCTGATAAGATTTCATTGAAATATTTAAGCTGGTATTCACTGATTTGGTTTTCCAGTTCCATTTCAATCCGGGCACAAAAGCCATCTAGCATTTCAACAACGCTATCAGTACAGGTGAGCTTTCGATACGCAAGCCCCCCGATAAAGCCGATATTGTTGCCCGCTTGATCATTAAGCTTAATTACCACCCCCGCTTTAAATTCTTGTGACAACAAAGGGATTAACTGCGGTAATTTCTCAGCAGCATCTTGAGTGGAGCTAATAACTCTAACGTTATTAGCGAGCTCAAGCGTATCGCAAGATTTCTGTTTGATGATATTGACACCGCTTAGTGCGTTGATTCGCATTGACCGCGCATTAGGTGCATTGAGCTGAGCAATGAAGGCAACATCAACGCCTATGTGATTAGTCATTATCTCAGTCAAACGTTGATAAAAATCTTTCCCGCTAGGTAGGCGTAGCCCTTGATTCAAACGCTCTATTTTGGCCACACTCTTACTAGATAAAAGTTCCCGCACAGAGCGTTTTGAAGCGATTTTAAGTACCGATAAGACGGTCTCGGCATTGTCAATCCGGCAACGATTAAAAAGCACAATATAACCGACAGCCTTCTTATTGCAATCTTGCAGAGGAAAGCCCATATAATGCTTAAAATCTTGATCCGTTAAAAAACTCAGGCTGGGGTATTCTTCTGCCAAATTGCCATACGTGCTAAATGGCTTCCCGTTAAGCATCTTCTTGCAGGGGGCACCATCAATGGAATAGATAAAAGGCGGGGAAAACTGATCATCACAATAAATAGAAATAGCATGCAAGGTGTCGGCGCACGTCACACTCGCTTGCGAGATAATAACGCAGTCAACAGAAAATAACTGCGCCAAGCACTTACTCATTTCCTCAAAGAAACCTTCAATAGGAATTTTTAAGAATTGCTCGGAGATAGTCTTATAGTCAGAACTTTGCAAATTAGTGTTTTCCATAATTAATACATGAACATCAACTCAAATTATTGGAATTCCCTAAATATAGTGCATAATCTTGTAACCTGCTTTTTAACCGCACATAAATTGAGCAATGTAAAAGCACCATTCGCCTTGCTGCTCATTAACCGGAAAAGAAACCAACAATGACACAACCAACAAGCAACATCACGTCAGCCTACGCTGTCATAAACGATGGTTTAGAAAACGTTTCTTCACAAAAAGCACTCTTTGAAGCACAGCTAGCCAAGCTTTCAACACTCGGCATTACACCAACAGTGCTATGTATTGACCCTTTGTCAACGCCTTGGCAAAGCGAGCAAGCACCTGGACACTTTCGCAGTGGCTGCGCACCAATCATGGCACTGGAGCATGCCACGCAATTAATTGCCCAAGGACATCCGGCAGTGATTATTGAAGGAGAGGAACCATTAGCAAGCGGCTACACGCGTGAGCAGCGTCATCAACTGATGATGGTCTACTCGGATCAACCGTCAATCGCCGAACTTTATACTCGATTGGCTACCCAGTATATGGCACAACACCGGTGCGATGAGTCAGAATTTATCAACTTAGTTGATTTGGTATTTCAAAATCATCTGTCTGTTTACCAGCAACAGTCCGAGCAAAATAAAACTCACTTTTCACTACCATCAAGCAAATGGTTTACTCCGGTGACCTCGCTTTTTCGAGGAGTAGACTGTGCTAATCCACTCATCGATTTTTCAGGAAAAATACTACTGTGTAATGATGAGGTTACCCAACAATTGAATGCCCCAAGCAGGATACAGGTAGCAGGGGTTTCATTAGGCATTATCGATACTGATGATGAGCCGCAAGCGATTGAAAAAATTGTTAAATATGACCACTTAAATACGGCATTTACACAAGCTTGTCAGCAAACGGGCATAGACTTTGTCGAACAATTTAAGCAAGGGAATGCGCTGTTAGAAACCTATACTTGCTACCCGGTGGTGCCAATGGCTTTTCTCACGCGCAATGGTTTTATTGACAGCTTAGCGCAGCTGCCCGAGTTTTTAAGCAAACATCAAATAACGGTAACGGGTGGAATGAACCTTGCTCGAGCGCCATGGAATAACCCTTCACTCAACGCACTCATCACCATGTTTGATCAATTGAACACTGGAGAAAAGCGCTATGGTTTGGTCCATGGCAATGGCGGCTTAGGCTACCGCCAAGGCGTTGCTATTCTTAAATCACTGCAATAATTCGTGATTTTCTGGTAGCTGTGAAATTATCCATAAAACAAGGCGGTGCTTTAATGCCGGGCCGTCTTCTTTATCTTCCGGCAGTGGACTAATTAGCTTGTCGTTAACCAATAGACGATAGATAGCTTCTACTTTATCTTTATTCGACTCAGCCTTTTCAAGGCCACCGTAACCACGCTTTGTGGCATAAGCTTTCCCTAATTGCATCGCCAGCTTTAATAGCTTTTCTTCATTCTTGTGTTTTTTCATTTTGCGCCCTTATGGCAAAGTTTCTTATTAAACTACCGTAAATATACTAATTATCAATCCCTTCTTTAGCGACATCCCAAAGTGAGCTGATCAGTGGGGTTTTTAGCTTCTTTTTCAAACAACAAATAACCACTTCAAATGGTTTTAGAGCGGGGCTCACTTCCATGATTTGAATGGAGTCTTTTAATGGGCTGTTATCCAGTACAATCTTAGGCACTAACCCGACCCCAAATCCCAAACTCACCATGCTAACAATGGCTTCATTACCTGCCACCTCGGAATAAATTTTAGGCCTAACATTTTTTCGCTTAAACCATTGATCCAGACGTTTTCTAGCAAGGCCTGATTCAGGCACGATGAGCGGTAGCTCGCTCCAACGATACTGCCCACTATCTACCAAGGCCTGCACCTCACAGCGCTCTACAGGGGCAATAAAAACTAACGGTGAGACACCTATCGTTTGAAACGCCATGTTAGGTGGCAACTGATCGGGCTTTGCCGCAATTGCCAACTCTTCCTGCTCATTGTGAACTCGCGGGAGTGACTGCACCACATCACCGGTGCGCAGTTTTATTTCTACTTTTGGAAATTGCTGACGATAACGAGCCAATATCTCATGCAAAAAGCTATGACTGGCCGTTACCGAACAATAGATACTGAGTTCGCCACAAAGTTCGTTGCTGGTATTCTCCAGCGAGCCTTTAAACACATCCCATTGCGCTAAGGATGACTTGGCATAGGCGACAAATAAATCACCTTCACGTGTTAAAGATACGGTACGGTTATCACGGTCAAACAACACCACATCTAATTGCTGTTCAAGCGCTTGAATATTTCGACTCAGCGTCGACGGACTCACGTGACACTGCTCACTCGCTTGAGCAAAGTGAAGCGAGTCAGCAAGTGCTAAAAACATTTTTAATTGTTTGTTATCCATTCAACCAACCATTATTGCAAATAATGCAATACAGTAACCCATTTATATCATTTTACGCAAGACGAGCTTTGCGATAGAGTAGCTTCATTGCCGCGATGTCGGCCAACAAATTAGATTTAGCAGGAAATAATAATGTCTCAGAATTACTTCAATACCTTATCATTACGTGATCAATTAGCACAGTTAGCTAAATGTGACTTCATGGACATCTCAGAGTTTAGCGACGGCGTTAAAGCGCTTGTTGGTAAGAAAATGGTTATCGTTGGTTGTGGTGCGCAAGGCCTGAACCAAGGTTTGAACTTACGTGACAGTGGTTTAGATATTTCTTACACATTACGTGCTGAAGCAATTGAGCAAAAACGTCAATCGTGGAAAAACGCGACTGAAAACGGCTTCACTGTCGGCACATATGAAGAATTAATTCCAACAGCTGATGTTGTATTAAACTTAACACCTGATAAGCAACACACTGCGGTTGTTGAAGCTGTTATGCCGATGATGAAGCAAGGCGCTTGTCTAACATACTCTCACGGTTTCAACGTGGTTGAGGAAGGCATGAAAATTCGTGAAGATTTAACGGTTATCATGGTTGCGCCTAAGTGTCCTGGTTCTGAAGTACGTGAAGAATACAAACGTGGCTTTGGTGTACCAACACTAATCGCTGTACATGAAGACAACGATCCTAAGGGTGAAGGTCTAGCACTAGCAAAAGCATATGCTGCTGGTACTGGTGGTCATCGCGCTGGTGTATTAATGTCTTCTTTCATCGCCGAAGTAAAATCAGACCTTATGGGTGAGCAAACAATCCTATGTGGTATGTTGCAAACTGGTTCAATCTTATGTTTTGAAAAAATGGTTGAGAAAGGTATCGATGCGGGCTACGCCTCTAAACTTCTACAATACGGTTGGGAAACAATCACCGAAGCTCTTAAATATGGTGGTGTTACTAACATGTTGGATCGTCTATCTAACCCAGCTAAAGTTAAAGCGTTTGAGCTTTCAGAAGAACTTAAGCAAATCATGCGTCCATTATACAACAAGCACATGGATGACATCATGAGCGGCGCTTTCTCATCAGGCATGATGGAAGATTGGGCAAACGACGACAAAAACCTACTAGGTTGGCGTGCAGAAACTGCTGAAACAGCTTTTGAAAAGCAACCAGCAGGTGACGTAGAAATCAGTGAGCAAGAGTTCTTCGACAACGGTATCTTAATGGTCGCTATGGTTCGCGCTGGTGTTGAACTAGCCTTTGAAACTATGGTTGCTGCGGGCATCAAAGACGAGTCAGCTTACTACGAGTCATTGCACGAAACGCCATTAATCGCTAACACTATCGCTCGTAAGAAGCTTTACGAAATGAATGCTACGATTTCTGACACTGCTGAATACGGTTGTTACCTATATAACCACGCTTGTGTACCTATGCTACGTGATTTCATGACACGCATTGACACTGACGTGATTGGTAAAGGCTTAGAGTTAAGCGATAACGGTGTTGATAACGCACAATTAATCGCGATTAACGATGCATTACGCTCTCATCCAGTAGAAGCGATTGGCAACACGCTACGTGGTCACATGTCAGCAATGAAGAAAATCGTTTAGTTTTTAACTAATCAAATAAAAGGGGGCTTAACGTGGTTAAGCCCCCTTTTTTATTTAAAAATACTGCTTATACCAATCAGATAAAGTAATTTCCCACTCAGCGGGAATTTAAATGGCTTTAGACAAGGCAGATGAATGATGGATTAGTTATTCTATTTCAAGTTCATCTAACGCAGTATAAAGTCATTTCAAACCCGCCCTACGGGAGGAACTCAGGACAATCATTTTGTTGTTGCGATAATTTGAAAGGTTCCTACATGGATGTAGGACATAAGGGCAACGCAGGAGCAGTTGCCGGGAATAACCATTCCTAAATCATCGCGCCTCAAACTGAATGCCCTGAGTTACTCTGAGTGAGAATAAACTTAGTCAGATTGGTATTATTTGGCCACAGGGCGATGAAATGGAATGGACTTAGGATGGCAACCGTCAATCTTTCTAAAGTAATCTAAAATAATCGGAAAATCCTGGTCAACATTATCAGCTGGAGTGAACGGTTCTCGAATACGTATTTCACGACTTTTAAAATCAAAGCCTATCATTACAATATCAATCTTAGCTTTACAGGCAATGTGGTAAAAACCACTGCGCCAGCGATTTATTGTGCGTCTTGTGCCTTCCGGAGCTAAGCCAATGATAAACTGCTCATGAGCGTCATACATCGCGACGACTTGATCCACTAAGTTATTGTCTTTATCGCGGATAACAGCCATGCCGCCGATTGCACGAAAAAACCAACCAAATGGAAAACGAAATAGTTGATGTTTGGCAAGAAAGCGAACCTTTACCCCCAACGAGGTACGCACTAAGATCCCTAGCATAAAGTCCCAATTACTGGTATGTGGACCAATAATAATTATATATTTATTCGCATCAGGAAGTTGGCCAACAATCTTCCAGCCTAGTTTATTTAGCAGTTTTGCGCTAAGGTGTTGAATCATAGGAAATGTGCTCGATGTTTTAGCATGTAATAAAAAAGAACTATATAACAGTATAAGTGATAACTTTCATTATATTGTAAAATATTGATAGATAACAATTACTCGCGCTTAATCATAAGGTAGGCTTTAACCAATGAACGAGATATTTCTCGAAACACTTGGCGCATTAACGGCACTAATTGTTCTTTGGACATTATACAGTTCAGCCATTCGTCATAAAGTGGAAACTCAACCTGGCTCACGTTTTTTAATCGCCGGTTTTTTTCTTATTTTCCTTAGTTTAGCCATTGATGTTACCGATAATTTTCCAAACCTAAACAAATATATAATTATTGGCGATACCCCAATACAGGCCTTTATAGAAAAAGGGCTCGGCTCTTTATTTGGCTTGATCCTACTTGCCTTTGGTTTTCAGCGTTGGCTTCCAGCCATACTAGAGCTCTCCTTAGCCAAAAAGAATATTAAAAAACTTAATAGTAGACTTGAGCAACTTGTTGATGAGCGAACCAAAGAGTTAAGCGAGGTTAACCAGCAATTGCGTCTAGAAATAAAAGAACGCGAGAAAGCTCAAAGCCAACTCGACAAGCAAATGTTACAAGACCCGTTGACTCAACTACCTAACCGCTATGCGTTACTTGAATACCTTGAACACGAACGCCTGCGCAGCACCTCTCAGGGTAGTTTCCAAGCTGTCTTTCTTATTGATTTGGACCATTTTAAGTCAATCAATGACTCCCAAGGCCACTCCTTTGGTGACAAGGTAATCAAAGCTATTGCCAACCGTCTTGCCTTTAACCATCGCTCAGAAGATTTTCTTGGCAGATTAGGCGGCGATGAATTTGTACTAGTATTGCCAAACATGGAAGGTACGACCCAAGAGGCGGCATTGCAGACCTATAATAATGCGACTGCCATGCATGAATTGATTAAAGCACCACTGAAAGTTGAAGACCAACAAGTGAACTTATCGGCTAGTATCGGCATTACCGTCTTTAGTTATAATTCAACTCACTCCTCAGAAGATATTCTACGTCAAGCTGATATAGCGCTTTACCATGCCAAAGATAAAGGGCATGGCTTATTCTCGTTTTTCCAGCCAGAAATGCAGAAAAAAGCTCAAATACGGGTGGAACAAGCTGGTGAACTTAAGAATGCATTAAAAAACAAAGAGCTATACTTACATTATCAACCCCAAGTAAACCAGCAAGGGCAAGTGATTGGGCTCGAGGCCCTATTGCGCTGGCAGCACCCAACCAAAGGCAGCGTGGACCCACAGCACTTTGTGAAGCTAGCGGAAGAAATTGGGATTATTGACCAACTGGGGCGTTATATCTTACGAATGGTCTGTCAGCAATGCCGCGACCTCGCGAGTTTTGACTTTCCCGATAACATGCTAAAAGTCGCTGTAAATATTAGTCCAACCCATTTTTTACAAGATGACTTTATCGAGCAAGTAGAAAAGATTATCAGCAATTACGCATTGGGCAACATTCAACTGGTTCTAGAAATCACCGAGGAAGTCACCATTGGCGATGTCGATGATCTTGTTAATAAAATGAATACGCTCAAGAAACTCAATGTACATTTTTCGCTAGATGATTTCGGTACTGGCTATTCTTCCTTAACTTACCTGAAAAAATTGCCGATTGACTCAGTGAAAATTGACCGTTCGTTTATCCATGAATTACCTCATAATAATGAAGATGCCTCCATTGTAACGGCCATTTTAACCATGACCCGCTCATTAGACATTAGCGTCATTGCCGAGGGAATCGAAAATGATATCCAGTATCAGTTTTTAGACCAGCTCGAATGCCAATATTACCAAGGTTACCACTTTGGTAAACCTGATAGCATACATGCGTTAATCCAAGAAAATCACCTGATAGACCAACGCAAGTTAAAGCCGATTAGCAATGATGTTAACCACAGCAAATCCGAAAACTAATACCAGAAATTAGCACCCTAGGGGTTTAGCAAGCCATACAACTTATTAAAAATTAACTCGCCATCGACACGAATACCATTGTGGTCGAAATCACTTGAAACCCAGGTTGCCAAGTTAGCCACTTGAGCGACCGTTTCTAAGCTGTAATTAATATCAACATACATATCGTCAAAATAAATCGCAGCAGCGGTTGGCACCTCATTGTTCTTTAGCACATCCAGATCATAAAGCATCGGCCAATCATCTTTTTCAGCCAACAAATGAGCAGCGCCTTGCAACGGTATTAAATTAGCGAACTGCTCAAACATCCACGGAAAAATCATTTCGCCAGTGAAATTAAACATTTGCTCACCGCCAGTATAGTTAAAGCAACTACTGTGCTTAGTTTCTCTGACACGATGAGCAGCCCAGCTAGAGGATGATTGCTGGCAATATATCGACTCATGCAAGAAGGCAAAAATAGGGTTTGTGTCATAATCGAGTAAACTCATCATCTGATGCTTAAAGTGGTAACTTAGCTCTTTTTTACCAGCAACATCAGCAAAGGCTTGTTCCATGAGGAAATACAGTTCTTGATGACCACCAGTCATGCCCAAATGAATGCCCAATAGTTGAAACTGCTCCACGGTTAATATCGTACCATTTGGCATCAATTCTTGGGTAAATAGCAGATGGTCTGCAATCGCCTTAGCCATTGCCTGCGCTTTTGGATACTGCGCAAAAAATTTAGCATTGCGGTTTTTAACGCGTGGGAAAGTTGCTTGGTAAACTTCATCAGCCGAACGAGTCAACGAAGGAATACCACCGGTAATAAAGGCTTGTGCTAGCCCATGAGGTGCGCTTGAAAGATAGCGCAGCACACAAAAACCACCAAAGCTTTGCCCAATGATCGACCACTTTTCATCACCGATGAGTTGTTGGCGAATAAACTCGGCGTCACGCACAATATTATCGGCGCGGAAGTGGCTTAAATAACCGGCCTGTTGTTCACTCGTCATCACAGCCAATGTTTGCGCCGTGACGGGGCTACTATTAGCAGTGCCTCGTTGATCGAGTAATAAGATTCGATAATGCTCACTGGCCGCTTTAATCCAGCCATCCAGTCCTGATGGACGCCCAGCACCAAAACCAGGGCCTCCCTGAAAGTAAACTAAATAGGGCAATTGCCTATCAATGCCTGATTGACTAGCAACCTCACGGCAATAAATCGTGAGCAGCTGCCCATTGGGTAACTGATGATTAAGCGGAACATTGAAATAATGATCGCAACAGCGCAAACCATTGATTATATAGTGAGAAGACATTATCAAACCCAAATTGAATAAAATATGCAATGATTATACTGCAATCTACCTCGTGATGTCGCCAATGTTATTGATGGCGTTGTGCCAACCGATGCAATCCTTGTCGTTGTAATTGCGCCGCAATTGCATCTCTTACTGACTGCCCTTTCCTAGCACTCACCTTCTCCACCAATTGTTGCTCTGCAATCTCAATCTCGAAACAACGAATATGCTCACTCATTTTCGTGAGCAACGCTTGCGGTTGCTTTGCCAGCTGCCATTGTCCTTGTTCATAGTGACTTACCTGCCCATCGAGCATTGATAGTTTCTCAGCGCTGTTACCATCGGCAATAAAGCGAAAAGCACCGCTCAAATGCAAACGTTGATAGTTCCATGTTGGCACCACTTGCTCCTCATGCCATGTTGGCGATACGTAAGCAT
>CAKZQF010000225.1 GCA_937139475.1 uncultured Gammaproteobacteria bacterium
CGCTTTTTCAGTTCAATTTGCACCAAAGGCAAACCATTGACCAAAATCGTCACATCGTAACGGTTGGCATGGCTTCCCGTTTGCTCAAACTGCTTAATGACCTGCACTTTGTTACGAGCAATGGTCTTCTTGTCGAACAGGTAGATGTTTTCGATATGGCCATCATCAAAGACAAAATCGAAGATATAGTCGCTGTGCACCTTACGGGTTTTATCAAGAATAGTATCGCTTGGGGTGTTTAAGTATTGCTCGCAAAAGCGCGCCCACTCGGCATCGGTAAACTCGACCTTATTAAGGGCTTGTAGCTGCTTGCGTACATTCGCCAGCATGGCGTCTGGCGTCGTTAGCGCAGGTAAATACTCATAGCCTTGGTTGCTTAGGTCCTGAATCAGTTCACGCTCTAAATCACTTTCGCTCTGGTAGCCCTCAGCAATTTGGTCTTGTCGTGTATATTTATCTAAAACAATAAAGTTATTCGATTCTGCAATACTTTTATAGTTGGTCATTGTAATTCCTGCTTCTTGAATCCATAAGTGTTTATTAAGTAACCAACCAAGGTTTCTAATTTATCCTTGTCTTTATCTTCTAGATCCGAGATCTCGTCGCCAGCATGAGCAGAGTGGCTGGATAAATTAAGGATTCTATTGGCGAATGGATCTGGCTTTCCGTCTTGAGATTTTTGAAGAAGTGCAGGCCAATAGTTGTAACCTAGGAAAGTGGCCATTTTCTCAAGAACATTTCTCAGAAGACTAAAATGATACTTTCTGATTTGTCTGTCATTAATGGCTTTCTGAAGCTCATTTAGAAGGAATAAGTGATAAGAAAACGGCGAGTCTGTCGGTTGTTCAGGTAGTTCAAAATCACCATCAGCCAGCTTTTCTAATCGATATTTTTGGAATTCCTTATTTGGCTTATAGATTGGTTTGAAAGTACCATCGGCCTGCTTTTGATAAGCCTTATTATTGAGCTCATTGCAGAGCACATTATAAAAAAGGGGACTATGCGTTGTTATGATAAATTTTAAGTCTGACGTACTAGACTTGATCAAACCTGCTAAATCAACCGCTAATTCAATTAAATGACTATCATCCAATGAACTCACTGGATCATCAATAAATACGTATTCTAAAGCATCAAACTTATCAGTAATTCTATTAGTAGCATCTAGCTCATTAAGGGTGGAAATAACTTGTTCTAAAAGAGTGTATATAACACTCCATACAAAGTTACTTTCCTCACCTTTTGAAATCTTTATTACTTCGTATTTACCCTGAACGACATTTTCGACACCATCAGTCGCGGCAGTACCTGGCTCATAGTTGACAGGTTCATTTGCGGCGACTTGAAAAGTGACCTCAGACAACGCAGGTATCGTTACTTCCTTTTCATCAATTTTAGCTTTGTATTTTTCATTGAATATTGGGGTAGCTTTGCTACCCGTATAACGTTGAAAGTTTGTAGCGATGTTGCCGTCTTCGCCCAACTCTTTTAACAAGTCTATCAACCAACCCGTAAAAGTATTTGGTTGTATTTTTAACTTTGGCCTTGAATCTACTTTTAAATCGTTATCCCAATAAAACAGGTCTTCCGTAAAGGCGTTGTAGTACAAAAACTTATCACGAGTTTTCTCACCATCTACTTCACTATCATCGTTTTGTGTAGAAGGAACAATTTCCTCCTTGAAAGCTCGTGACAATCGAGTTTTCCCTGTGCCATTAAAGGCATAGATTAACTGTACCTTTTTATTCGTGCTGATTAATTCTTTAGCTATGTCCCTTAGTTCCTTGCCCATATTAAGCTGCCACCTCTTCAAGTTTAGGGAAGCTTAATAACATATCGCGATAATACTCGTATTGCTTTTGGCGTAGCTCGATTTCGCGGGGCAGACCTTCTTGGATTGAAGTGGTTAACGTGTCAAAGTTATCTAAAATTTCCACAATTCGCTCCTGTTCTGTAACAGAAGGAACTGGAACTTCTAACTTAGCTAAATCAGATTTATTCACTGCTGGAACACCACCTTCTTTTTTTAATCCTAATAACAGCTGATTTTTCGACTGAAGAATGTAAAAAAGGTACTTATTGATTAGCGCTTTGTTATCTATAGACCGTATTTTGTAACAAAGAGGACCTAACCAAAATGGCTTATTTTGGTAACCAACAAAGCCAATGCCACCTTGCCCTCTTGATGGGGTCGTCACAGTATCGCCCTCACAATTACTCAGAGCACAATATCCAGACCTAGTTGTCCCAGCATTGATGTAATCAAACTCCGCCTCTGTATCCAAGATTTCAGATGGTTTCTGACCAGTATTTATTTCTGCGATTTTCCCTAGTGCCTTCCACTCAACTTCGCCATCTTCAAAACTTAACAACTGGTCGCGGTAGTAGTTGTATTGTTTTTTCCGCATGCTAAGCTCGGCGGTCAGCTCGGCGGTCATGGCGGTAAATGCGTCCAGAATACGCACAATTTCAGCTTGTATTGCCAGCGATTTTTCTGGGTTATCTGGGCATGGGATTGGGATTTGAAAATTTTCAAGCATTGGCATTGTAATGTAAGGTACAGAGCCCTTTCTTGAGTTCTGAGTGATATATGATTTGAGCGTATAATTCAAATAATGAAACAAATACATCACAATTACTTTTTCTTCAAAGTCCCCAACAACATAGGTTCTTTGATATGCATTAAATCTGCCTTTGTAATAGTTCAAGTGCCCAACTTGACTACCATTTCCTGAAATAATTATTGCTTCCAAATCAAATGCATAAGAATTGATTTTATATGGATTTTCATTGCAAGTATAAAATGGATATATTCCTCCTTCTTCCATTGCATTAGCGTTTAATTTCCCGGTTGTTATGGTGCGGCAAAGTGACTTCATTGGTAGCCTTTCAACATTCACACCATCTAATAACCTTTCCATGTAGTTCAACTGACTCATGCCTCAAGCTCCTCACCGTCAATTTCCGCCACAATGGCGTCAATATCACTGCGAAGCGCATCAATTTTAGCAACGGTAGTTTTAAGTTCGGCATTAAGCTCAGTAATGTCCACTAGCTCGCGATTATCTTTCGCTTCCACATAACTGCTTACCGATAGGTTATAGCTATTGCCTGCTATGACGTCCAAATCAACCGATTTAGCAAAGTGATCAACGTTCTCTTTGCTGGCAAACACTTTCATGATCTCTTCGATGTGCTGATTGGTGATAACGTTGGTATTGGTTTCCTTTTTAAAGTAAGCCTCGCCACTGGCGTCAATAAACTGGGTGGTGGTGTCGGTTTTGTGTTTAGACAGCACTAAGATATTCACCGCAATAGTGGTGCCAAAGAACAGGTTAGGTGCCAGTGAAATCACGGTTTCAACATAGTTGTTATCAACTAAGTACTGACGAATTTTTTGTTCAGCACCACCACGGTAGAAAATACCTGGGAAGCAAACAATCGCCGCACGGCCTTTGCTTGATAAGTAACTAAGCGCATGCAGCACAAAGGCAAAGTCGGCCTTTGATTTGGGCGCAAGCACGCCAGCGGGCGCAAAGCGATCATCATTGATTAGGGTTGGGTCGTCGCTACCAATCCATTTCACCGAATAAGGCGGGTTAGAGACAATCGCATCAAAGGGTTTGTCATCTAAAAAGTGTGGTTCGGTTAAGGTATCACCCAACTGAATATTAAACTTGTCGTAGTTAATGTTGTGCAAAAACATATTCATACGCGCCAAGTTGTAGGTGGTGTGATTTAGCTCTTGACCAAAAAAGCCATCTTCAATGATATGCGCATCAAAGTGCTTTTTAGCTTGTAACAGCAACGAGCCCGAACCCGCCGCAGGGTCATAAATTTTATTGACACTGGTCTGGCCGTGCATGGCCAGCTGCGCGATGAGTTTTGAAACATGCTGAGGGGTGAAAAATTCACCACCGGATTTACCTGCATTGGCGGCGTAGTTTGAAATAAGAAACTCGTAAGCATCACCAAACAAGTCGTTTTCGTTATCTTCAAATTGGGTAATATTTAAGCCAGCCACGCCTTTTAACACAGCTGCTAGGCGTTTGTTTTTTGCCTCTACCGTATTACCTAAGCGATTACTGGTGGTATCAAAATCTGCAAACAAGCCTTTGATGTCTTTTTCTGAATCATAGCCGTTGGCTGAGTTTTCGATTGCAGCAAAAATAGCGGCCAAATCAGTATTTAAATTTTCATTCTTGTGCGCATTGGCCGCCACATTGCTGAACAACTGGCTAGGGTAAAGAAAATAGCCTTTGGTTTTAATGGCATCTTCTTTGGCAAACTTGATGTTTTCATCTTCATCAGACATGGCTGCATAATTAACGCTTTCATCACCGCCTGTGATGTAATCAACAAAGTTTTCACTGATAAAGCGATAGAACAGCGTACCCAGTACATATTGTTTAAAATCCCAACCATCCACTGAGCCTCTTACATCGTTGGCAATCGCCCATATTTGGCGTTGAAGTTCGGCACGTTGTTGTGTAGCGCTTTGTTGTAATTGGGTCATCTGTTAATTCCTATTAAACTGATACTAATACATGTCATTCGACACGTATCAAAAATTCTAACTTGGGGGCGATTTGGTCATTTAACCTAAATTCTGTTGGTATCCAACCCCGCAGCTTTAAGCCTGGTGGTTAAATTACGCATTTTACTGAACTCAGTTCCTAAACTTTGTTTAAGCCCAACACCTTCACAGAACTCTTTTGAAGTGATGTGCTTGAGTTCATCCGCGAATTTGATCATTTGCAGGTGTAACTCAGCCGTATACTGATTGCGTGGTGCATCAGCGAGTGCCAATTTAATTTGCTCAAAAATTGTTTGTTCAGACATGATCAGGACTTCGTTTTTATCATTTAGCTAAATTAGCTAATTTAGCAATGATATGCAAAGACTATCGTCAAAGGATCTCACTGGTGGTTTTTTTGATCTCGAATAGCTGAGTTTTTAGCAGCTCAACAACATATATGTTGTTATTTCATCATGAATTGAAATTTTTTTGACCTTCTAACATGCTGAGTTTTTAATAAAAACAATAATTATGTTTTGTAATTCAAAAAGTTAACGACTTTTTTAGATCCAATTTGATCCTCACTTTGCTATAATTTGATCACGTAAAAACTGTTAATGATTCAAGGATTGAGTCTGGTTTTACAGTTTCCGTTTAAATTTGGAGGTAAAGCGGATGGCGAACTATGTTCAAAATACAAGGAAGTATCAAAAGTGGGTTAAAGAAGGTCGTGGGCAAGGCCGGAATGAAGATTACAAGCCATGGTTGCATGTGCGAGAAGTGCCATCGCACGGCTTATCTGTTCGTATGCCCAGCTTAAAGGCAGGGCGTGTTCTACAACTCTTTTCACTCAACGAGTTTTCCCCCGCGCTCTTAACTTTCCATCCTTGTTTTAATGCGTCCCAAAAAGACTTACTGATTTTTAAAGGAAAGTGATCAGTGGTCACTTTCCAACTTAGTTAAGCGATGACATTTTTTGTGATTTTACAATAAATCATCATACTCTTCAGGTTTGAGTTATTCTGAATTCATCAGAGTAACTCAAACCTATTAATGAAAAATTTTCTTGTTCCTGTCCTCCAAAACAATCGTCGAGCTTATTAAACCGGTCATCATTTAGTTGAAATTAAACAGTAATGAATTTTAGTTCGACCTTTTGTCAATCATTGTTCATACTTTTTTGCCAATGATAAAAGTCTGTTTCAAAATTACTATACTCTTCCTGAAATATTTTATAAGACTCGC
>CAKZQF010000226.1 GCA_937139475.1 uncultured Gammaproteobacteria bacterium
GCATTGTTTACTTTGGTGCTATCCAACATGCCGACAAAATATATTCCGGTAGCAATTTCAGTCTATTTACTATTGAGTTTATGGGTCAATTCGGTGCAAAGTATGCTCAACAAAATTGAGAGCTTTTACCTTGTTGGCATGATCCAAACAGGGCTTGGTTTGGTGGTTGGCGCGCCGGGACCACTGACTATTACATTGTTAATGAAAAAGCTTGATGACCGAGAGCAGATTGTTGCAACGGCCTCGGTGTTAATGGGATTAGTAAATCTTGCTAAAGTGGTTACTTACGCCACCATAGGGTTCATTTTTTGGGATTACTTAAGCACTATCATTTGGGCCATTGGTGGTGCCTTTTTAGGATCTTTTATCGGCACCAAGCTACGTGGAAAATTCGATCATCAACGCTTTATCAATATTCTAAAATGGATATTAACCCTGCTTGCGCTGCAAACATTAATTCGCTTCGGCTTTTTTTAACCGACATTACGCCCTAAGGATGCACTATGCCTAAAATTATCTTTATTACCAAAGACAACAATGAAGTCTGTGTCGAAGCAGAGGTTGGAATGAGCCTGCTAGTTACCGCGCAAGACCATGACATTGGAGGACTCCCTGGCGTATGCAACGGGTGCTGTAGCTGCGGTACTTGCCACATTGAACTCATGCCTGATGAGACAAGAAAAATATCGCCGATGTATAGCGGAGAAAAACAAGTATTAGAAACACTTAGAAAACGAGGTGAACATTCGCGACTTGCCTGTCAAATCATTGTTGAGGACAAACTCGATGGCATGAGGGTCAAAGTAAAATAAGCCGGATTAAGCCTCCCAAAAGGTCTCGTAAACAGTTACAGCCGGTATATATTTTTAGTTATAATACAGCGTATTATAACTATATTTCAAACATACCCAATTTGATCCACATCATTAAAGCGAGCAGCCAAAACTCGATATAGTAATTATTACTTTTTAAGCAAAAACGAGGTAACAACAATGGCAATACCAAAGGCTTTTAACTTACAAAAATGGATTGAAGACAACCAACACATGCTCAAGCGTCCGCCAGTGAACAATGAGCTTATTTTCAAAGATGCCGATATGATGGTAATGATGATTGGCGGCCCAAACGTGCGCAATGATTACCACTGTAACCCGGTCGAAGAGTTCTTCTATCAAATGAAAGGTGACTGTTACTTGAACTCATATGATGACAATGGTGAGCCATGTGAAATCCATATAAAAGAAGGTGAGGTATTGCTGCTCCCTGCCGGCACCTTGCATTCACCCCAGCGACCAGATCCAGACAGTATTGGTCTTGTGGTTGAGCCGGCGCGCCCTAAAGGAGAGTTAGATCGCCTGCAATGGCATTGCCCTTCCTGCCACCAAGTAGTACATCATATCGAAGCAGAAATCCTTTCTATCGTCGAAGACTTGCCAGCCGCTTACCAAGCATTTCATGATGACCTAGATGCAAGAACCTGTAAAAACTGCGGTACCCTGCATCCAGGAAAAGAGCGAGCCTAATCGTTTAAGCTCATCAAATATTCAATCGTACCTAGACTGGTATTAGAGATATGGTTGCTCATCGCTTGATGGGCAGCACTTTTATCGCCCTTTTCAATTGCTTCAACAAGCGCTTGATGCTCCGCAAACGACTTCTCTAAGCGATTGCGCTTTTCGAACAGCCATGGCTGACGATACAGTGCTAAACGCTGACGCAAATTAGCAATGGTTTCCTGAAGTGTTTTATTACGCGAACAGCTATGAATTGATTGGTGAATGAGGCTGTTTATGCGAGCAAACTCTTCAACATTTTCCTCTTCCACAGCACTACGGGATTGCTCGTGTAAGCGTGCAATCTGCTTACGCTCAACAACCGTCATCCGCTCAGCGCTCATGCCTGCACACAGTGCTTCAAGCTCTTGAAGCGCTTCATACATATCACTTAATTGCTCAATGTCTAACTCGATAACAGTGATGCCCTTACGCGCTTTTGCTTCAACTAAGCCACTGGTGCTTAATAGACGAAAGGCTTCTCGAATTGGGGTACGTGATACAGCGAATTTGTCGGCAATTTCTTGCTCTTCTAATTTTTGTCCTGGCTTGATATTACCAGCGATAATTAAACTTGATAATTCGCTAAATATTTTCTCAGCAATCGTGAGCGCTGCCATGTTATGTATTCCGTTTAAGCGTTTGAATTGCGTGAAAGTGTAGCATGGTTACACGACTTACAAAATACAAAAACCGCAATTTGTATACTTATAAAAAGTCGACAAAGTTACGGTTTTTAAGCGAAAAAGCACTGTTTTATAGCCTAAATCTGCCTAAGCATCGAGGTTAATACAAACCAGTTTGGTCTGGCTCATCTCACGTATGGCAAACTTCACCCCCTCACGTCCAATAGCACCTCGGCGTGAGCCACCAAATGGCATAGCATCAAGGCGATAATCTGTGGAGTCATTAACCATAACACCAGCAACTTCCAGCTCACGAGAAACTTTCATGGCAGTGTTAATGTTACTGGTAAATACCGCACCATGAATAGAGTAATCAACATCATTGGCCAGTTCGATAGTCTCGTCTAAGTCGCTAAATGGAAATAGACTGACCACTGGGCCAAAGGCTTCATGACAAACTAAATTATCTTGCGCCTCAACATCAATTAAAGCGGTTGGATAATAACATGCACCATCGCGCTTACCGCCAGCAATAACGGTTGCACCACGATTAACAGCTTCATCCACCCAACACTCAATACGCTTGGCTTCAGTTTCGTTAATCATCGGTCCAATATCAATGTGGTCATCGAGTTGGCTACCAACCTTTAGCAGTTTGGTTTGCTTGGCAAATTCCACTTGAAAGTTATCGAAAACTTGCTGTTCAACATAGATGCGTTGCACCCCGATACAGTTTTGACCAACCGCCCAATAAGCACCAGATACGCAGCTAGCGACCGCTTTTTCGATGTTACAGTCTGCCATCACAATCACTGGCGAGTTGGCGCCAAGTTCCATTGCCATTTTCTTGGCTCCGGCCTCTTTGGCAATAATTTCACCTGACGCTTCACCGCCAGTATAAGTCACCATGTTAACCTCTGGAGAAGAGACTAGTGCACTAGCAAACTCTCTGGCATAACCAGTCAATACATTCACCTGCCCTTGCGGCAAACCTGCTTCAATTAGTACTTCCACCAGCTTAATCGCAGATAATGGTGCCTGCTGAGACGGCTTCAATATCACCGCATTACCAGCCGCTAACGCAGGGCCAAGTTTATGAGCCGCCAAGTTTAACGGATCGTTAAATGGCGTTATCGCAACCACCACGCCTAATGGCACATAGTCATATTGTCCAATGCGGTCTTCACCGCCAGAAAAACTATCAAAACGAATCGTTTCTCCAACAAGTCGCGTTGCTTCTTGAGCCGATAACATCATGGTGTTAACACAGCGCGTTACCTCTTTGCGAGAAGCAGTGATCGGCTTGCCCGTTTCTTTAGCAATGGTTTGGGCAAACTCTTCGTGGCGAATTTCAATCAAGGTCGCTGCAGTGTGTAAAACTGCCGCACGCTGAGCACTTGGTTGATACTTGTTGGCCTTAAAAGCACGTTTAGCACTGGCGATAGCACCTGAAACATGATCTTTGTTGGCACAAGCCACTGTTGCCAGCTCGCTACCATCAAACGGGTTGTTAACCACCATAGTGGCAGCAGAACCTTGCCACTGACCATCAATTAAGATGGTGTTTGCTTGCTCAAGTGAAACCAACGGCGCTCTATTTACAACCGCTTCCATTATGGTTTGTCCTTGCGTAGTACCAACGAATCGTATTCACGTGAATTTAAGATTGCCTCAACCAGTACTGGACCTTCTTGGGCAAAAGCAGTCAGTAAAGCATCACCAAATTCAGCTTTATCATAAGCTTTGATCACAGGCACGCCAAAGATGTTGTCTCCACCGATAGTACCTTGTCGACGAATTGTCATGCCGTAATTTGGATTATCTTTCTTTTCCTGCTTGATTCTAATTAGAGCCAAATCGTTATCGGTAAAGAGTACAAAGACAATTTTTAATTTTTCACGAACTGCTACGGCTAATTCGCCCGCCGT
>CAKZQF010000227.1 GCA_937139475.1 uncultured Gammaproteobacteria bacterium
CGCTGAAAGTCAAAATGAGTTAGGGATGGTAGCCTTTTACTCTGATAACTTTGATGAAGCTTTAAACTGGTTTCATATGGCAGCCAACCAAGGATATATGAAATCAATAAGATATCTTGGAAATGTGTATTATGAACAATCTGATTTCAATAACGCTGCTTATTGGTATCAGAGACTAACTGTTTTAGACCAAGAATACTTTTTAGGGAATAAAACTATTGAAAGACTTTTAGAGCTTAAGTCGGATATTAAAATACGCTCTTATTGGATTAAAGCTATTGAGCAAGCGCTTCTAGAAACTAAGAATTGCTTAGATGATAAGCCTTGTAGTCATGAATTATTAGAATTTCCAGATGGCTTTATTGTTCGTATAAATAAAGCAAAAGAACTAGATAGCGATGGAATGCCAAGATATGACACTAATTCGAATACATTTTTTCATTTTAACCATTTAGGTCAGTATATTCGAACGACAATACGTCATACCGCAAGCCTTGAAAAAGCTAGTGAATGTTGGATACTAAAAGAGTATGAGTGTTATTTTAATCATAGTAAAACGGTTGCCATTGAAGATGAGGAGGCAGGAGCTCAGTTTAATTTAGGTAATGCGTATGAGTTTGGTTATGGCGTGGAAAAGAACTACCAAAAGGCGTTAGACTGGTATTACAAGTCAGCAAAGCAAGGTAACGAGATTGCAAGTAATCGAATTGGTAATATGTTTGAGCACGGAACCGGTGTTAAAGCCAATAAATTCAAAGCCTATGACTGGTATGTAGCATCTGCCAAACTCGGATATCGCCCCTCGGAACTTGCATTAGATAGGTTATGTAAGCAGCATCCTTGGCTATGCAATAACCAATGACCAAATTAAATATATTGGATATTTTTATAAGAATGCAGTTCCGAAATTGCTTTAGTGCGATTTATGAGGCCTGTTGGTATTGAAAAAAATATATGGTTTGAAGTTACTTTTACCACATTCAAATGCTGATTTATCAACTTTTGATCGTCAGGTGAAATCAATGTTGAGTTAACACTGATAATCAACCCCCGCTTATTAAGCCCATAGATACCTAATTGAATTTCATTCAGATATTCCCAGGGCAACTCTAGAAAAAACCGTCCCTCGTTAGACGCGGTGATATATAAAGCTTTTTTATTTGCAAGAATAGGGCTCCAAATACCAGAAGAACGTTGCTTAAGAAAAGCAATACTGAAAATAATTATCATACTGGCAAAGCCAGTAGCAATATAATAATTAAGAGTCTTGACGACTAAATATCCAGCAAGTGAAAAAGTTGCAATCGCAACCATAAAAACAACAATTTTAACCCAAGTAGGTTGTGTTAATTTGTAGTAAGTATTAATCCAACGATAATCAACAACATCTATATTCATATAGTTAAATAACAATCCGTATTTTTAAGGGCTTTCCGTGAAATTGAGAGTGTAATTATACTCATCAGAAGTCGATTAAACACGATGTGTGCAGATATTAATCATTTTCGACAATACGTATATCACCATGTGATAGGACGTCAGTAGAAGATAAAAAACTACGATTATCTAGCGGCATAATGAGCCAGGGATACCCGAACTATTTCAGGTATTGTGGCTCCCTAGAATCAAATGTGAGCTAATTAGCGAAATATTGACTATTACTTGCCGAAACTAAGAAGTTCAGGCAATGTCTCGATAAACCAAATAAACAAGAAGACTTGGGTAGAAACTGTCGTTTTTTGTTAGTTTTTCTACAGGCTCGTTATGTAGGTCCTATTAAGGAAGTAATGTGAAAATCAATATTTTTCAAATTGATGCATTTACGGATCAGGTGTTCTCTGGAAATCCTGCTGCTGTTTGTCCGCTAGATGAATGGTTACCTGATGAAACCCTTCAAAAAATTGCATTTGAGAATAATCTCTCAGAGACTGCATTTTATATTAGGGTTGGTAATAAGTTTCATATAAGGTGGTTTACACCAACGGTTGAAGTTGACTTATGTGGTCATGCTACATTGGCAACAGCTTATGTGTTATTTGAAATATATAATATACAATCAAACACAATTGAATTTATCTCAAAGAGCGGTGAACTTATCGTAACTAATCGCGCTGGGTTAATAGAGGTCCGGCCGGTAAAAGCGTTGAATTTAGCCACTTCTAACGTAACCGATTGAATATTATGGGTTAATCAACCAGCAGTTCAAAAGTCATGGGCTTAACCTGCTTGGTTAGATCCAGCTCAAAACTTCCTAGCCGCCCTAAATGCTCGGTATGATACGGTGAGAATTCGGCCATAAGGTCGCGGGTTATATTGTACCCTTCCGACTTCAATTGATTGAACACTTCGGTCATCGCGTTTACGTTGTATAAGATCGCGAAGTTGGCCAGCAAATGATTGTATTTAACAATTTTGCTTTGTTCGTGTCTCAAGTTTGCAGGAATTTTCCCGCCATTAGCAAAAAACAACCACCGGGCAAACTCATTGAACTCTTCGCTCTTACAGGTCGCTGCCTGGATTGTTTTGCGCAGATCAACGTCGGTAATGTATTCCAGCAAAAACATGGTTCTGACCACGCGCCCGAGTTCACGGAACGCAAAGTACAGCTTGTTTTTCCGGTTCTTGGTGCCGAACCGGCGCAGGATTGTCGAAGCGGTGATTTTCCCTGCTTTAACTGACATGGCCGTTCGCATCATATCCGCATAGTGCTTTTCAATGAGATCCCACTTGATCGGCTCCTTGAACAAGGACTGAATATGATCGAGCACCATAGCGCGGTCAGGCTTATAGAAACTAAGATCTTTAATATTTCGGATGCGGGGCATAAGCTTGATGCCCAGCAGGTACGCCAAGCCAAACACCGGTGTAGATTGCGCCTGTGTGTCCCCGTGAACGGTGTCTGGATTGAAATCAGATTCGTCGTTGAGTAAGCCGTCCAGGATATAAATCGCCTCGTAGACACCGCAGGGAATAAACCGGCTGAACAACGCAATATAGGTGTCCGAAACGTGGTAATAAGCAATACCGCCGTAGCTGCCGTAACGAATATGATACTCCGATAGCAAATTATCTTCGTAGAGATCCCAAAGTTTTCCATCGGCTGACACACTGTTGCCCGATCCCCAACACTCGATGAGCCGGTATTTCTTGTACTCGCTATTAATCTTCGCAATAGCTTTATCGAGACGGGCTTCGGTCGTGCGCTTTAAATTAAGCCATGCTACCTGCTTACGAGAAACACCCTGCACAGATCGCACGGTTTCGGTGGGGCCAATGTTGGTACCGTAACAAAACACGGTCAGGACAAAACGTAACTCCGGGTCGCTGATACGTGATTCGAAGCCCGACAACGGGCCAAAATGTTTATTCAGGTTCAGCCACTTTTCGACATTGATAATCACATCAAGCAGGTTGATTTTGTCCAGCCGATCGCGCAAAAGCGCTCCAATTTCTTCGACTTCTGGTAAGGGTTGATCAGGCTTTGGTTTACCGATAATCAGATTCCCGTTTTCAATACGAACCAGTTCGTCCTCTGGGAATTGGCTGTCAGCTTTCCGGCAGCTCGTTTCCATGGACTCCTTCAGCGTTTTTGTAAATTCAGTATCACCGGCGACGAGCCCTACCTCCTCGCAATAGGTAGGCAACTGCGCTTCGTATTCTTCCCAGGTGATCATCTGCTCCCGGTAATCATCGAAGGTTTCACTGTAGGGAATGAACAAGTCACCGGTACTCAGTTCTTCAGCGATCCGTTCAAACACACACAGCTCAAAACAGGTTTTATTAACCTCCGTCACCTGTGCTGATTTGGTTGATTTTCCCGTGACTAATTTCCACCAGCTTTCGCGAATCCAGCGAATATTGAGGACATTCCTGGAAGATGGATCGTTCGGATCGCTTTGAATTGACAGGAACTCCGTGCGACGCTTTTTGTGCTTCAAAATAAACTGGAACGCATTGAGCAAGTCCTTGTCTTCCGTGGCCGATGCCAGGTTGAGTATTTCAATCGTGCGGAACAAGGTGGATCGTTGCTTTTTGTAGAGTTGTACCATGAACGGTAAATAGTTGTTGCCAGCGAATGCCATATATTGTTCGCACATTGCCAGTAACTGATCACTGTTCTTTCCCAGTACCGGGTCAAAAGCTGTCACTGAATCGGGTTTATCCAGATACACCTTGACTGTCCCAGACAGTACAGAAATCAAATGATCGGTTTGCTTTTGATGGTCTGCCAGGTATTTCTCCAGCAGCTTCTGCGCCGAGCGATCCATTTTTAACAGCAACTTGATAAAAATATCGGCGGCGTTATCCAGTGTTTGTGCGTATTGGTGCCGGATTAAAACGATGACGAGTGCGAGTCGCTTGTTCAGCTTTAGTTTCATCAATTCGGCGTAATCCAGGGCCTTGGCCTCGTTGATAAACTGCTGGTGCTTCACCGGCGGCAAAGCCAAATCCGTGGGCAAAAGTGTTTGCAGGGAGGTCAGCCATTCCAGGTATTGGATATACGCATGGATATTACGAGGGGTCGGGCGTTTGGGTTCATTTTTCAGCGTGCTCCAACCAAAACCATTCAGTCCTGTGCTGGATCGAAGAATATCGTTGATGCATTGGCGACTTTCAGACTCTAAAAAGCCACACAATTGATCGTAATACCGAGTGTTGACTTCGGCCCTGGCCGCCTGACATATCCGCTCAAGTACACTGAACGCCGGGAGTTCGTATCGCTCCTTTACCAAATATTCCAACGTGACATTGATGATATCCGCTAATGCTTCTTTGGTGGTCGCTGCTTCCAGTGCCCATGTCTGCGCCAATGCAGAGGTCTTGGCCGCATCGTAGGCTTTGATATTGAGATGGCGTCGAATCAGCTTTACGTGACGATCCTTCGCGCCCGATGTGTAATAGGTTTGGAGATCCTTCAGTGTCACCCGCGAACGGCACTGATTTTTAATGTGCGTGATGATCACCTTTGGTACTTCGCCCAGGTTCACAAACCGGCCCAATCGCTGTGTGATTTTTAGCTGAATCAGGAGCCCCAAAAAGGATGCGCTGGTTCGTTTACAGTGACGCAGTGCAAACTTTTTCTCTTCCGGCGTAGGTGTAAAGACATCCCCTAACTCATCTTCCGTGATATCAGATTTAATTCGTGGATAAGCTGTCTGATAGATAGCGGCCATCGACTTAAATTTTCTCTGACAGATGCATTATTGTGTAAAAGCATCGCGTTATAGTTATTAGGTTTTTAGTTGTCATTTGGGTTTTCCCAGATTAGTCGCAAGTGGCTTTCATTGCTTTATTCCTTGTGATGGCCTGCCATTACGGTGCCTGAATTGAGGTGCCAAGCATTTTGAACAATCGCAAACAACAGTAATACCAACGCCAACAGCAACGTTTCGGTTTGATAGACATTGACCGCATACTGAATTTTGAGACCCATACCAGAAACAGCAAAAGGAAACAGTATGGCGACAAAACTTAAGAAGGTCGGCAGCAGCGGGGTACAACACAAGAGGGGGCTCACGAGCCCGATCAACATGCCGCCCGCCGCTGAAGCCGTTCTGCAATGGGTCTTCTGGCGTATCAGTTGAACCCATAAATTGATGAGCACGCTCTCCAGTGTTGCGAACAGAAACGCAAATAGTGCAATACTCAGATTAAGATGTGCAAAAGATCGAAAACCAATATCGGAACCCAGAACATGCGCTGGCAGGACAACCAAGTGGACGACCAGCACCAGACTAAAGAGGATCGCGGTACGCCGTTTTGAGTGAGAATCCTGAACCGGAGATTGAAATGCATACACCACAAGTGACCAGAGGCATTTTATAGAGTTTGTAGCGCGCTCCGCTATCGCATTCATTCTTCTTTGCCATGTGTCGCAACTTTGTAAGTTCCCCAGAACATCTCCGGTAACACGCAAACCAGTGGTGTACCGATCAGTAAAAAGAGTCCTAGTCCGTTAAAGGTAGGCCATTGTATCCACTGCATCCCAACACCCAATGCCAACATGGCGGAACCCAGAAAAAATGGCCCGCTGAAAAAACAATGCATTCGGCCACATTGACGCGCATTTCTTAAACAGGCATATCCCATCCAACTTAAAGCGATCGCCCAGATACTGCCGGTTATCCACGGTGCAAGTTGCATCACGCCGGTAATCACTATAAGTATCGCTGGCAATACCCAGGTGAGAATAAATCGGCCTTTATTGGCTACCCAGTCGTGGGGTCCGGTTTCACATTTTTCTGACATCGTATACTCCTTTGTTATGGCGATCAGGCCAGTTGACGCAGCTCCGACAGCTGTGAATCCAATGCCTGCAAGTATGCCTGGCGTTCATCAATTTTTGTTTGCAATTCGCGCATGGCCGCTTCACAGGCTTGCTGGTCGCCTTCGTTGATGGCGTGGAGCAAGGGTTTTATATCCAAAATCAACAAACCTGCCGCACGTGCCGCGCGAATGAAGCGCAGCCGGTTTAAGGCGCATTGATCGTATAAACCGAAACCACCGGCGGAATGCTCAGGGCAAAGTACCAAATTTTCCAGGACGTAATTCCTGACGGTATGGACTGTGGTTTGCGCGGCTTTCGCCAGTTGCGAGATCGTTAAGGGAAACTCAAGTGTTTGCCCTTCGTTATCCATGAACGCCGCAAAATCAGGGATCACCTCAAAGTATCGTGACACATCTTTTGACACGATGGCTTTTGACATAGGTTTGTCTCCATTTGTTTCAAGCATTATGGCTTGGCCACAGCGTTGCCGTGGTTATGGCATCAGCTGGCCGCGCCAGCCGAAAGCCCTGTAATACATCACAGCCAAGCTTCTCTAAAAGTTGTTGCTGAGCGGCCGTCTCAACCCCTTCCGCGACGATGGATAAATTCAGGTTATGCCCAAGGGTGATGATGCTTTCGGTAATGGCGCGATCCTTTGGCTCGGTTGTCATATGCGTAACAAAGGTTTTGTCGATTTTTAGACGGGTCACTGGGCAACATTGCAAGCGTGCCAGCGACGAACTCCCGGTACCAAAATCGTCAATGGACAGGCGAATGCCCAGCGCCTGGCAGCGATGCAGGTTTTCGATCAGGATCGGTGTATCCTCCAGGGCCAGTGTTTCGGTTAATTCCAGCTCCAATGCCGGAGCTGGCAGTCCCGTATTACGCAAAATCCTAGCAAGGTCTTCGACAAAGTCAGGTTGGTGGATTTGTAATGCAGAGACATTGACCGCGATGACCCCCTCGGGTAGGCCGCGTTGACGCCAGTGCATCATCTGCTGACAGGCCACCAGTAACACAAACGCGCCCAGTTCCAGAATTAATCCGCTTTGTTCGGCAACGGGAATAAAGATGTCGGGCTGAATCAATCCTTCAGTTGGATGTTGCCAGCGAACGAGCGTTTCAACGCCTTCCCAGCATTGGCGTTGAACGTCCCATAGGGGCTGGTAAAAAGGAACGAATTCACCCTTGTTCAATCCATCCGCCAACGCATTGACCGTTGGGGCTGTCAGTGAATGCGTGGCGTGAGCCGTTCCCATACTGCCCTCTCTTATCCTGCACAACAGGACAGTTCTTTGACATCCTTGTTAAAGGTTTGCGCGCACAGCTTCAAACCTTCAACCATGGTCAGATAGGGGAAAAGCTGATCGGCTAATTCCGTTACCGTCATACGGTTGCGGATGGCTAAAGCCGCGCTCTGAACCAGTTCGCCGCCTTCGTGAGCCAAGATCTGCGCGCCGATCAACAAACCAGTTTTCTTTTCTGTGACCAGTTTGATAAAACCGTCGGTTTCAAAGTTGGCTAGCGCACGCGGGACGTTTTCCATATCTAATACACGACTGTCAGTCACGATATTTTGTGCGTTGGCTTGTTCTTCCGTGAGTCCAACGGTGGCCACTTGAGGATCGGTAAAGATCACTGCCGGCATGGTGGACAAGTCCAGTTTGGCGTCTCCGCCCGTCATATTGATACCGGCACGGCTTCCGGCAGCCGCTGCGACATAGACGAATTGTGGCATGTTGCAGCAGTCTCCGGCGGCGTAAATACCGGGCACATTCGTTTCCATGCGTTCGTTAACAACGATTTCGCCCTTTTTGTTGGTCGTGACACCCACCGCGTCCAGATTGAGTTGGCGGGTATTGGCGTGTCGCCCGGTGCTTACCAGCAAACGATCGCAGCGTAGATCGCCCGCGTTAGTTTCCAATGTAAATTG
>CAKZQF010000228.1 GCA_937139475.1 uncultured Gammaproteobacteria bacterium
TCCATCATTCATCTGCCTTGTCTAAAGCCATTTTAACTCCCGCTGAGTGGGAAATTACTTTATCTGATTGGTATTATTTTCCCTAGACACAACAAGAGCACTTACTTAATGCAAAGGGTATTACAAATTCCTTCCAATTTCCCAAGCAGTTGCAGAAAAAGCATCTAAACTTAAATTAGTTGTTTGTGTTAGCCCTTCCTTGCAGCACCGTGATTAAATTCGTTTAGCTATGAAGGGGATAGGTATGCCAGGGTGCTTATATGGAGCTGACATAACCTTTTTTAAACAATCAATATGTGCAGCAATACAAGTTATGTTGCTATTTATTATGAAGCTAAGAATGGAAAAGTATGATTAAGGAAGTAATTGAGATTTTGCAAGATTGCCTACAAATTGAAGATTGTAGCGACTGGAATGAACAAACTTTGTTATTAGGGGCTATAGCTGAGTTTGACTCGATGGCGGTAGTTACTGTGTTAACTCAGCTAGAGGAGCATTTTGGCTTATCTGTTGATGATGATGAGATCAGTGCCGATATCTTTGAAACGGTGGGCAACTTGACCAGCTTTGTGCAAGCTCGGTGTTAACACTGTATGAAACCAAGGATGTGGTTTTTACCAAGTTGCGATGCGAATATTCTTGTTACTGGCTTTGAGCCCGCCGCAACCATTACGAAATATATCGTTGTAGTGCCTCCCTTTGCAGAGGAAATGAATAAGAGCCGTAAAGCATGTAGTGAATTTGCCAGGCAGGTGGCAAAACCTTCAGATTCTGGTACTGCAGTTTACCTAATTGATCTGTTTGGCTGTGGCGATAGTGAAGGGGAGCTTTGTGATGCGAGTTGGCACACTTGGTCTTGCAATATCAACGATTTGGTAGCCCAGTTAAGCGCGGAGAATCCGGAGGCAAAATGTACTTTGCTAGGCCTGCGTATTGGGGCTTTATTAGCGCTCGATTGTGCTATTAAAGATGTCAATAATAACCAGCCTCATGTCATTTTTTGGCAACCGGCGCTCAATGCAAGTCAATATTTAAACCAGTTCTTTAGAATGAAGATTGCGGCATCGATGGTAACAGGTGAAAAGTTGACAATGACTCAGCTTCGCTCGACCTTGTGCCAAGAAAAATATGTCGAGGTGAGTGGTTACACCCTGTCGTTGGCTATGGTGGAGTCATTGGAATCGCTTAGACTTCATGAGCTTTGCAGGTTGCCAAATTGGCTCAATGTACTGTGGATTGAAGTAGGGAGTAAATCCAAGGGCAAGCTACTGCCGCTGAGTGAAAAAATTATTATGCGATGGCAGCAACATAATGCCGTCGTCAGTAAATTCTGTATCGATAATGCATTTTGGCAATCGGCTGAGATAACAACTGCACCAGTGTTGGTAAGGCAAACTGTAGATGGGTTGTCTGGGGCAATATATGAATGAGCATCCCATATCATTTTTGAGTGATAGCAAATGGTTAACTGGCATTATACATAAACCTACTGGAGCAGTGGCCGAATGCCAGGGAAAAGGCGTGCTAATTGTTGTTGGTGGGCCTCAAACCAGAGTTGGGAGTCACCGTCAGTTTTTATTATTGGCGCGCTACCTTGCTGGCAAGGGTTATCATGTTATGCGCTTTGATTATCATGGTATGGGCGATAGCGAGGGAGCTATCGACTCCTTCTTTAATGCAACAAACGATATTGAAAATGCACTTGAGCAGTTTCAAACACATTGTCCGATTATCGATAACATATCACTTTGGGGGCTGTGTGATGCGGCTTCAGCAATTTTATTGTTCTGTAAAAGTGATACTCAGCAGCAAATTTCTCAACTGGTGTTGCTTAACCCATGGGTGACAACAGAGCATCTAAAAGCGCAAGTTATGCTCAAAAACTATTATTTAGCTAAGTTAATAGATAAGCAGTTTTGGAAAAAATGTTGGCGCTTTGAATTAAACCTTACGCAATCCCTTAACGCTTTTTTTGTTAGTGTAAAAAACTCGTTTTCCTCAAAGCCAGAGAGGGATAAAAAGTGTATCACCAAGCCCAATAAGAATAACTATGTTGGGTTAATGAAACAGGCGTTACAAGAATTTAGTGGCCCCGTATGCATTATTTTAAGTGGTGCTGACCTGGTTGCAGCAGAATTTGAATTACTGATTAACCAAGACAAGCAATGGCATGATGTATGTAGTAAGCCACTAGTAAAAATTACACAGATAGATAAAGCAAATCATACATTTGCGAGCGAAAAATGGCGTGAGGAAGTAGAGCGTATTACGCTGAATTCATTAGGAGGCTAATCGGACTAACGGATTAGTGTCATTAGGACTTAAGGAAAAATTATGAACTATAAATTACTCAAGCTATCTATGGTTGTTGCTGTGTTATCAGCAGCAGTGATTGGCTGTGGTGACGATACTACAAGCGAAGAACACTTTGCATCCGGCAAGGCCCATGAAAACAGTGGTGACATGAATGCTGCGATTATTGAATATAAAAATGCACTTAAAAAAGACCTAAATAATGTTAGTGCACGTCTGGCCCTGGGAGAAGTTTACCGTGCTAAAGGTGAACTACCAGCCGCCAGGAAGGAGCTTGCTCGCGCCATTGAAAGAGATGAAACACGCCGAGATGCAATGATCCCTTATGCTGCCGTACTAAACGATTTAGGCGAGTCAAAAGAAGTGCTGGCGTTGCCGTTGTTTGCTTCTTCCCTGTCAAGTGAACTTATTCCACAAGCCTACTATTTACGGGGTAAGTCTTATATTAGATTAAATAATGAGATACGGGCTCGTTCTGAGTTTGTTAAGTGCAGCGAAGGGGGAGTAGAAAGTGACTACATTCAATTGTGCCGAGCTACCATCGCTATGCTGGATGACAATCTAGACTTAGCAGCCGGGATGATTAATAAGGTTGTCGATAAGCGTCCTGATATGGCGGATGCGTTAATGTTATCCGGTGCCATTTATAGTGCCAATAGGCAGTATGCTCAGGCGGTAAAGGTGTACAAATTACATAGACAACACCATAACAAAAATGCGGGAATGATTAACTTACTATTAGCAGAAGCGTTAGTTAATAATGGACAGCCTGATAAGGCTAATGTTGAAATTGATGCGATTTTAAAGATAAACCCGCTGCAGCCATTAGCTAATCTTCTTAAGGCCCGTATTTTGTTCGCTGAGGAAAACTTTAAGTTAGCATTGTTACACGCCAGTAACACCGTTAAAGCGATACCAAGCCATGGAGTCGCTAATCTTATTGGTGGTATTGCGGCCTTTCGTGAATCACAGTTTGAAGAGTCATACCGCATGCTAAGTAAGGTTGAGAAGAATTTAGCGGGCAATACTCTGCCAATTATTATGAATGTTATTAATAATTTAAGGCGAGGTAACATCGAACATGCACGTTCGCTATTGCCTGGGGCAGGTAAATTAGACGATAAGAACATCAGCCTGTTTATGATAGCTGCCAATGAATTTACTATTGCTCAGGATTTTAAAACAGCGCTCGCGATACTCCAAGAAGTTGAAAAAATAACCCCTGACTCTAGTGCGCTTAAATTCGCTAAAGGAAATATAAAATTAGAGATGGGGGATAGCTCCGGACTAGACGAGCTAAAACAAACCTTAATCGATCCTCAGTTCTCAGATAAATCAATGCAAATAGTGAGTTCCCTTTACCTCAAGAGCGGGAGAAAAGGCGAACTGCTTGATATCGCAAATATGTTAAAAGAAAAGCTACCGCAAAATAAGAATGGTTGGTTGCTTGCTGGTAGTTTAGCCGCAGATAATAAGGATTTTGAGTTAGCTAAAAAAGAATTCAATTATGTATTGGGTTTAACGGAAGATAAAATTTCCGCTTATATTCATTTAGCAAAAGTTGCGATGATTGAGAGCCAGTACCAAGTTGCCATTGAGCATATCGATAGTGCATTGGCTATGGAGCCACAAAATGTTAATTTAATCATGTTGAAGGCCAAAATTATATTCGGCTCAACGCAAGATCGCACCCTGGCCCAAGAGGTTGTTATCAAGGCTTATGAGCAATTCCCCGACAACAATGCCTTAATTGTTGAACGCGCTTTAATACATGCGACCAAAAAAGATTTTAAGCAAGGTTTGTTATTGTTAGCTTCTATCTCAGACAAAGAGAAGCTGTCTAATAAGTATTGGAATAGCTACGGTCAAATGCTTATAGAGGATCAACGAAACGGCGAGGCATTATCGGTATATCAAAATTGGGCTAAAGCAAAGCCAACGATTCCGGGGCCATTATTGAAACAGATTGCGCTAACTGAACGAATGCGCTTATTTGAGCAAGGTCTAGGTATTATCGCCTTAGGACAGAAAAACTTTGGCCATATTGAAGAGTTCCATTTACTAGAAGTCAGCTTTTCTGTGATGGCAGGAAAGCTTAAGGAGGCAAGAGCCAAGTTTAATCGTTTAACCATTGGGGACTACGCTGAGGGGGCTTTCAAGCTTGTTAAAGGGGAGCTTTTAGTTGCAGAGGGAAAATATCAAGCTGGTATTAATGAGCTATTGCCAGTTTATCAAGAAAGCAAGAAGCTTCGTCCACTGTTACCTTTAGCCAATGCTTATACACAGTTAGAGCAGGAAAAATTACTTATCCCACTGTTAGAACAGCATTTGGAATCAACGCCTAATGATCACCTGCTAAAGCCGATATTGGCCTCTGCGTATACAAAAGCGGGTGAAAGCGCTAAAGCTCAGGCATCTTACCACCGTCTTATTGAGCAATATCCAAATAACCCAGCCTTACTAAATAATTTGGCCTGGGCGCTCTATTCTAATGGTGAATATACCAGTGCTTTGGAGTATGCGAATAAGGCCCTTAGTAAGGCTGATAGTAATGCCCAAATTCTGGATACCCATGGCATGATTTTACTTAAATTAAAGCAGCTCAGTGATGCAAAAGTTAGCCTGGAGAAAGCATTAACGCTGCGGCCAAAAGACTTTTCTATTAATGCGCATAATGCACAATTAGCATTATTAACTGGTGATAAGGCTAGGGCCAAGCGATTAATTAATAAAGTCGAAGCACAAACGAAGGCAGAAAAAGAATTGTTTAATACCGTAAGTGAAGAGCTTTAATCGTATTGAAGCCATCAACTTGGCGCGTCATTGATGGTATAAGGGGCCAATATAAGCACATTGTTTAATTTGAATAATGTGCTTTCTATTCATATCATTTAGCGCTTATTTATTCGCATTATCAGAGAAGAATTTCTTTTACAACGGGGTGTCCCAGAAACTGTTGAGGACTGGCGCAGGCACCGTAGGCGCCTGATTGGAATATCGCAATTAGATCCCCTACCACTAAGGGAGGGAGTTCAACCTTGTTCGCTAAAATATCCAACGGTGTGCAAAGGGGGCCAACAATGGATACCGGTTGTTCAGTTGGTTGTAGCATTCTATTGGCAACTGCAACGGGATAATTTTTACGGATAACCTGGCCAAAATTACCTGAATTAGCAAGGTGATGGTGCAAGCCACCGTTAGTGACAACAAAAGTCTCTCCGCGAGACTGTTTAATGTCAATGACTTCACTCACATAGACACCAGCCTGCCCAACCAGGTATCGCCCCAGTTCCATCACTATCTCTGAATGAGTAACCAAGAGTTGATAATCTTCACAAAGTTTATCCAGGTTGGCACACACAGTATCTACATCAAGTGGTTGCTCTCCCGGGAAGTAGGGGATGCCAAAGCCTCCGCCAATATTAATGCTAGGGGCAACAACCCCGCTTTGCTGTTGTAATTCAAGCGCGAGTGCAAATGTGTTGTTATGTGCTTCAATTAACGCTTTTGGGTTAAGGTTTTGTGAACCGCTAAAGATGTGTAAACCACGGTAATGAAGTGATGACTGATCAATATAGCGTATTAGTTTTGCGACGTTCTCACTATCGATACCAAAGGGTTTTGCGCCACCAGTCATTTTCATACCGGAAGACTTTAGCTCGAATGCTGGGTTTACACGAATTGCGACCTTAGCTTCAATCTGGAGTTTAAGAGCGAGTTCTTCAATTCGATAGAGTTCATTCTCTGACTCGATGTTTACTGTCACGCCACTTGCTAATGCACTAATTAACTCGTCATTCGTTTTTCCTGGGCCCGCAAAACTAATATGTGCAGTGGGCATATTGGTTTGCATTGCCTGGAGCATTTCCCCCTTGGAAGCAACATCAAAGCCATCAACTAACGTGGACATAAAGTGGATCAGCGGAGTGTAAGGATTAGCTTTTATCGCGTAGTGTAGTTTTATTGCGCCCGGCAGCTTATCTTTAAGTGCATATACTGATGCAGAAATGATACTTTTATCATAAGCGTAGAAAGGCGTTTGGCCAACAATCTTTGCAATCTGGCCCATTGAAAGCCCGTTAATTAGCAACTGATCATTACAGATACTAAATAGAGAGTTCGTCGCATGTACCGGTTTTTTCTTGCTCATATTTAATCCGTATTAAAAGTATTTTTTAGTTGTTTGCTTAGTAACGAACGGTCAATTTTTCCATTAGCATTGTGTGGCATGTTATCTAACTGCAGGTAATGATGAGGTTGCATAAAGTTAGCTAATTCGCTGCGGCAAAGGGTGGCAAGCTGATGTTCCAGTGATTGGTTATTTTCGCTTCGATAAACGATGACGATACCCTGTCCAAGTTCAGGGTGCGGGAGGCCAAGTGCAGCGGCTTCGATGATTTTTGGTTGTTGATAAATGACCTCCTCTACCTCGCTAGGGCTAATTCGATACCCAGATGATTTGATCATGTCATCTTTACGTCCAACAAAGTACAAGAAGCCATCCTTATCCCGTGTCACCCAATCACCTGAGAAAACGGCGTATCGGGGCAGGTGGTGGTGGCCGGCCTGTAAGTTTATATGCTTAAAGCGAGCTTGCGTCTTTTCTTCAGCATTCCAGTACCCCAGGCTCACCAAGGGACCAGCGTGAACGAGTTCACCTAGTTCATTGTCTTTTGCTTCGATACCGTCTTCATTGATCACGCTGATCATCGCATTTGGGATAGCTTTTCCTATCGAGTCTGGGTGGCTGTCAATGTAGCTTGGATCAAGATAGGTTGAGCGAAACGCTTCTGTTAAGCCATACATCAAATAAGGACTGGCATGCGGAAATGTCTGGCGTAATGTCGATAACAATGCCTTTGGCATCGTGCCGCCCGAGTTAGTGAAATAGCGCAAGCTGCTAACATCGCCACGATCCCAGTTGCATTTCATTAGCACTGACCAAAGCGGAGGAACTCCGGCGAGTCCCGTTACTTTAAATCGTTGGACTGCGGTTACTACGTCATTTGGTAATAAATAATCCATCAAAATACAGTGGGCACCGACACAAAGAGCCGATGTTATTTGGCTTAGCCCATAGTCAAAGCTCAATGGTAGTAAAGCAAGTATGTTGTCCTGTTCTGTGTTTTCAAGATACTGGGCCACGCTATTGGCACCGTATAGAAGATTTTGATGGGATAGCACCACGCCTTTGGCTGCGCCAGTGCTGCCCGAGGTATAAAGGATAGCAGCCATGTCTGAACTGGTATGAGATAGTTCAACCTGATGGGCGTTCTGCGCTGTGTATTCGGGCCATTGGTGGATTGTCGCATTTACTGAAACATCATTCCCTTGGTCAATCACAATTATATGCTTCAAGGCATTGGCACTATTACATACGCGTGCTAGTTGTTTTAATCGACTACGGGAAGTGATAAGTATTTCAACGTCACAATCACTCAAAATATGACTCACTTGAAGTGGCTTTAAAACGGCATTTATCGGAACAAACACTTTGCCAGCAGCGCTGATTGCAAATAGGCTTGTCGCTGTTTCGAGACTTTTTGGTAAGTAAACTCCGACCCGTGAATAAGAGAGCTGGCTTATACTTTTGATGAAGTGAGCAATACTGCGCACATCATTAGCAAGTTGGGCATAGGTTCTTTGTTGATCTTTGTGGCTTAACGCCGTGTTATCTGGCCACCGCTTGGCACCGTCCGTCACTAGTTGGTGAAAAAAAATGCTCATCCTAAACAACTCAAACTATAGTTAATTATCATGTATGTAATTAACATTAGTTTGCTTATGGCAAATTTACAATATGAGGTGCAAATAATTAGATGAGTTATATACAATTATTCATTAAGAGCTCACTTTGTTATTTCGTTGGCTTTTTTATCTGTATTGGAAGCGTACAGGCAAATGACTTGGCCAAAACAATTAAAAAGGTTAAGCCAGCGATTGTTGGAATTGGCACTGTTAATCCTCTTTCACGGCCAAATACTAAGCTAATGGGAACGGGGTTTGCGATACTCGATGGGCTTCATATAGTCACTAATCGCCATGTGCTTCCCTTGCAGTTAGAACCCAAGGAGCAGCTTGTTGTATTTATCGGTACAGGCAAGCAGCCAGCTTTTCGTAATGCGACAGTACTTAAAAAATCGGCCTTGCATGACCTTGCTATTTTAAAAATTTCGGGCAAACCACTACCCACCTTTAAACTTGGCGGATCGAAGCTTGTATCTGAAGGGACTGAGATAGCATTTACAGGATATCCTATTGGCGCTGTTTTAGGTTTATATCCTGCGACGCATCAAGGAATTATTTCAAGTTTAACGCCAATAGCAACGCCTGTGCATAGCTCTAAGCTACTCGAAGTTACCCATATAAAACGGCTACGTAATCCCTTTTTAGTGTATCAACTTGATGCCACCGCCTATCCTGGAAATAGTGGGAGCCCAATTTATGATAAAGAGTCTGGCTTAGTTTTTGGGGTACTAAATCAAGTCTTTGTAAAAGAGGGCAAAGAAAGTGCGTTAAACAAGCCTAGTGGTATCAGTTATGCCATACCGGTTAAATATCTACGTCAGTTAATCGATGATGACAGTGCGAAGTAGCCAGGCATGTTGATACCTAGTGTTTTACTCTGTAATACCAATCAGATAAAGTAATTTCCCACTCAGCGGGAATAAACTTAGTCTGATTGGTATAAGTAAATAGTTGCCAAGGTGAGAGGGAGTACTTAGGTTCTGATAAAACGCAGAACATGTGCTCTAATTCATTACCAAATTGCGCTTTAACCAATAAATTAGTCTATCGACCAATTTATTGGTTGCTGGTTATGTTTTACTAAATATTCATTCACTTTACTAAAGCAGTTTGACCCCAGAAATGCAGGCGCTACTTTCATTACTTTATAGGCGCCTAGGGGGCTAGGGTGAGATGTTTTAATGACATGATGATGACTGAGGTTGACCTTGGCACAACATTTATGTGCAAAGGCACCCCACGCAAGAAACACGCTATGGCGATTATTTTGGTTAATGTAATCTATGGCTGCGAGTGTAAATCGATGCCAGCCTTTTTTTAAATGACTTCCCGCATTTCCTGCCTCGACAGTTAAAGATGCATTAAGAAGAAAGATCGCTTCCTGCTCTGCCCAACGAGACAAATCCCCGTGCAAAGGAGGCGTTATGCCGATATCTGTATGTAGTTCTTTGTATATATTGCGTAGGCTAGGCGGTATTTTCTCGCCACGGGGAACGCTAAATGATAAGCCCATTGCCTGACCTTCATTAATATAAGGATCTTGGCCAATAATGGTCAGTTTTATATCTGCTACCGATTGTTCAAAAGCTTTAAACCATAAAGCTTGCGGAGGATAGATAGTAACATCACTTTGCTGCTGGCTGATAAAATCCAACAGTTGCGTCATATATTGTTGCTCAAATTGAGACTCAAAGAAAGGTTGCCAACTTGGATGAATTGACGAGGGAATAGAGTACACAGTCACGCCTTAATAATAAAATGTCAGGCGTAAAAAAGCGCCCCTAAAGACGCTTTATTTTGAATGAATTACAATTAAAAATCGAGTTCTATTTCATCGATACTGTATTCATGGCCGAGATCCATATCTGTAAGTTCACGAGCAACGCGTTGCTTATCTTGAATAATTTCAATCTGGCGCCACTTACGTTTTTTACTACCCTTTGGGCGTCCACGTTTGGCTGGCGTTGCGTCATAGTTTGCTGCAAATTCTAACCTATCCATCGTTATCTCCTTCTGCTGACTAGGTTAATAATTACCCAACAGCAAAAAGAAAGTCAAACATTTGGACCAAATAAGATTAAAAATAGTACAAAAGTGCTATTTATTGAGCATTACTTCCACAAACTTAGTAATACTTCTTCTAACTTATCCTGATCTATCGCGAAGTTACGTATCCCTTCAGCAAGCTTTTCTACCGCCATTGGGTCTTGATTGAACTGCCAGCGGAATGAAGCTTCGGTTAATGGGCTAGACGGTGACACCACCTCTGATACTGGCGTAAGCTTTCTCTCAACTTCACCTGATGATTCTTCTAGCTCTTGGAGCAGGTTCGGGCTAATCGTTAACTTATCACAACCTGCAAGCTCTAATATTTCTCCGGTATTTCTAAAGCTAGCACCCATCACAACGGTGTTGTAGCCATGCTGTTTGTAGTAGTTATAAATTTCCGTGACTGAAACAACGCCTGGATCTTCGTCACTTGCATATGACGCTTTTCCTGTACTTGCTTTATACCAATCTAAGATACGACCAACAAAAGGTGAAATGAGAAATACATTGGCTTCAGCACAAGCTTGCGCTTGAGCAAAGCTAAATAGCAGGGTTAAATTACAATTAATGCCTTGTTCCTCAAGCTCCTTCGCTGCGCATATGCCTTCCCACGTCGAGGCTAATTTGATTAAAATTCGACTTTTATCCACACCAGCATCACGATACATTGCAACAATTTGCTTTGCCTTAGCAACAGACGCTTCCTTATCAAAAGATAAACGAGCGTCTACTTCTGTTGAGATACGCCCTGGAATGGTGGTTAATATTTCGCGGCCAATGGCAACCGCTAAATAATCACTAGCCAGTGCCAGTTGTTCTTTCTGTGAGCCTTCTTGAGACTTTGCGAAGTCCACTGCCTGGGTCAATAATTGGCTATATTGCGGTAGTTGTGCCGCTTTTAAAATCAGCGAAGGGTTTGTTGTTGCATCTTCAGGCTTATAAAGTTTGATCGCTTCAATATCACCACTGTCTGCAACTACTGATGTCATTGCTTTTAACTGTTCTAGCTTGTTCATTTAATACTCCATCCCTAATGCTTGTTTTTTACTCTTTGTAGAGCATTATTTTGTTCATTTATTTCACTTATCTTTAGATATAGCATGGAATCTATGGAAACTATAGCCCTCTTCTGTAATTAAATTACAATTTTGTGTTGAGAAAGGCTTTTCTGAGCAAAAGCGTTATTTTAATCACATTAATTGTCTATTCTTTGTGGGTTACTCTGGTCGGAAGATTTAGTACAATCATTGCTAAGATAACTCAATATTAAGGCTGTTTAATGCTAGCTGTAATTTCTCCTGCGAAAAAACTGGACTTTGAAACACCAGCCAAAGACCTCCCGATCCATCAGTGCCAACTACTAGACGAAGCGCAAACGCTCATTCAGCGCTGTAAGGAGCTATCTCCTGCAGATATCGCAAGCTTAATGAAGCTTAGCGATAAGCTTGCCGGACTAAATGCGGCACGTTTTGGTGATTGGGCAACACCGTTTACGCTGGACAATGCCAAGCAGGCAATCTTTTCATTCAAAGGGGATGTTTATGTCGGCTTAGACGCAGAAACATTGTCGCCGCAAGACTTGGCATTTGCACAAGATAACTTGCGTATATTATCTGGTCTGTATGGCTTATTGCGTCCACTAGACTTAATGCAGGCATACCGTTTGGAGATGGGAACAAAGCTTGATAACGTACGCGGCAAAAATCTATATGACTTTTGGGGAAGCTTGATCACCGATTGTCTGAATCAAACGCTGGAAGAAAATAACACGCAGGTATTAGTTAATTTAGCGTCGACTGAATACTTTAAAGCGGTTAAAGCAAAAAATATTAACGCGCAAATTATTACGCCGGTGTTTAAAGATTATAAGAACGGGCAATATAAAATCATTAGCTTTTACGCCAAAAAAGCGCGTGGCTTAATGGTTAGGTACATGATTGATAAGCGAGTTGAAAACCCAGAGCAGTTAACAAACTTTGACTATGAGGGATATGCTTATGATGAGAGTCAGTCAACTAATACCTCAATGGTCTTTACTCGAAAATTAGCAGAATAAGCAAACGCTTGGTGGGCCAAAAATGAAAAGGGATGAAGCGATAAGCGTCATCCCTTTTTTGTTTGCTTGAAGTTTACTTAACTTCAAGCGGTAGCAATTTGCTATCTGACTGTGCTGTTATATATGCCACAACAGCCCATGCCGCTACATTTTGACGCAATTCTTCAGGGTTGATTTTGTCTAATGTATCATTCGCTGTGTGGTGATAATCGAAATAATCAGTGCCATCTTGGCGTAGACTAAATACCGGCACACCTTTGGCTGGAAGAACAGAAACATCTGGTCCGCCGCCCGCCTTATTATTACCATGGTTAATGCTTAGTGGCTTTAATACTTTGGCTATTTGCGCCATTAGCCCTAAGTTTTCTGGGTTCACTTGGCTATCGAAGCGCCAAATGCTGCGTGCGCCAAAATCAGATTCGCCAGCGAGTTTTATTTTATGCAGTTCGCTCGCATTAGCATCGCGATATTCTTTAGCACCGACTAAACCGCCTTCTTCATTGGCAAATAACACGACGCGAATGGTACGTTTGGGCTTAAACTCCTTAATCAGTTTAGCTGCCGCCATTGTGATGCCAACGCCTGCTCCATCATCCAGTGCGCCAGTACCCTCATCCCAGGAATCCAAGTGAGCGCCAATCAGGATGTATTCATCAGGCAGTGTTGAACCTGTGATTTCGCCAATGACATTGTAAGAAGTTTTTGGTGTATATGCAGTGGTTCCCAAGTCCATGTTGACCGTAATTGCTTTACCGCGTTTCTTCATTGCCATTAACATCATGGCATCTGAAGTTGATATCGCGCCTGCTGGAATTTTCTTAACACCATCCTTATAGCGCATGTTACCCGTATGGGGCATACGCGACTTGTCTGTACCAACAGAACGAATCATCAGCGCAATCGCGCCTTTTTCACTTGCGACAGAAGAACCGATTGAGCGACCCGCCACTGCCAGGCTATATTCCTTACCTTCACGATGCTGATGCATACGTGCATCGATATAAACGATTTTGCCTTTTACTGTTTTCGGGTCTGCTGCTTCAAGTTCAGCGACCGAGTCAAAGAAAGCCAATTCACCGGTAATTCCGCCTTTGGGGGTCGCAACACTGTCACCCAGCGCTGTAATGGCCAAAGGCTGCGGGAATGGTGTAAGGATTTCGGCACTCGCATTGCCTCGCTCCCAATGGCGTACGGTGACTGGCTGTTTGTAGATTTTATCAAAACCTAACTCGCTAAACTTAGCTTGGGCCCATGCGACCGCGCGCGCATCGGCAGGTGTACCGGCGAGGCGAGGACCGACTTCCACCGTTAATGATTCGACTATGTCATATCCAAGGTGGGAGCGCAGTGCGATTTCACGCAATTGCTCAGCTTTTTTTAATGACTGTTCACTTGTCGTTGCATTAGCAGGCATGGTAACTGCGCTGGCTACTAACAACGCAACAGGAAGTAACAAGGATTTCATCTCGGTCCTTTATTGTTGGTTTTAAAGAGGCAGTATAATATACCGAATTGGGATCTAGGGGCAGTGAATTGTGTTCTAACATTAAACCTGAATGTAACTAATCATTTCGATGGTCTCGTTACATCGGTTATTAGCTGAATTTCAGACATAAAAAAACCGACATGCGTGATGTCGGTTTCTCAATTAAGCTTGCCGTTAAGCAGCTTCGATACTTAGCTAATAATTAAAGAGCTTTAATTAGAGCGTTGTAGCGAGACTTATGACGTGCAGCTTTGTTTTTGTGGATTAGGCCT
>CAKZQF010000229.1 GCA_937139475.1 uncultured Gammaproteobacteria bacterium
GGCAATATTCTCAATTGTTTGATCAAGTTGCGTATCACCAATGCGCATACTCATACGCTGAGCCATTTGCTTTTTCAAAATATTATCGATTAGTCGCTCAGTTGCCTGGGTTTCTAATACTCGGTCGCTTGGCAAGGTTTGTCCTGCTCTGAGCGAACGCTTTTTAACATCAGTGATTAAGTTTTTGATTTCGCTTTTTAAAATAACTCCGTCATTGACAACAATGGCAACACCATCCAGTGGTGTAACCTGCGCCGAACATAGCGTGGCGGTTGAAAAAAGAGTAAGTGCTAGTATTGTTTTTATTAACTTCATTTTGTTTCCATAACAGCTTGTGTTCGCAACTTGGCAGTAATTTAGCATAATTTCTCCAGATTTAGTGGAAATTATCTGAGCCAGTGCAACGTATCTAATTTTTTAAATAATATGGTCTGCGGTAACTAAACAAGCCTTGGCTTAACATTTCTTGTGCCTCTTGCTTGTCATTTGCTCCCAGGCCGCGGATCTGAAAACTAAAATTGATCCCCGTATCAAACTCTTGCTGGTGAATTTGCCCTAAACCATCGTTAAACTGCGCTTGCAATTGGCGGTAGCCTTGCACACGAATAGCCCAACAGCATGACTCATATTGCAGACCAGCAAAACTTTCAATAGTTCGATTTAAGTTGATATCACGATAGTAGTTACCAACAAAAGTCCACTCATGATTAATTGGCCAGATAGCTTGGACGCCAAGTTGATTAATCTTACCGTCATTAATTTCTTTTACATAGCGATGGCTCAGTTGCACAATTTTATTGTCACCATAACGGTAGTCCAGAGACGACTTACTTTGGGTGATTGCACTTTGGTTCTGATTAAGTTGAATTGCCTGGCTGACATACCATCGATTATTGATACTAAAATCAAGCTCGCCAGCCAGCGCCGATTGCCCTTTGAGCTGCTCAGTATTGTTTCCTTCAATTAAGGACATCTGGCTTTCTTGCAAATAGAACGTTTGGCCAACACTTAGTTTTAAAGTCTCTATATTGCGATGGTCTTTTATCCTTGTGGTCATCCCTAACGTGACCTGATCCGTATCCGCAATGCGGTCCAGGCCACTAAAGCGTCTCGCACGGAACAAACCGTGATAATCGTCTCGCAGTAATGCTGTGTCATACAAATTGATATGAGACTGCTGTTCGTAAGGTACTTTTAAATATTGGATTTGAGGCTCAAGGGTCTGTACTAACTCTTTCGAGAAGTCTCGTTCAAAGTTAACTATACCATGGAGTCTAAATTGAGCCAGTGAACGGCTGATACTCTGGTTTTGCTGATGCTGGTCAGACTGTTGATACCAAGTTTGCATCAAAGACATTTCACTTACTAAGCTGCCTGACAAATAATTCAGTGGTATCCGAAGTGTGGGTTCAATATGCAGCCGATTAGCTTTATCATTGCCATTGTCTGAGCGCTCAAAGGCACTAAACTCGGAATACACATCATATTCAAAGTATCGGTTTAATCTATTTTGGTAGCTGTGTAAACTGATTTGCGGCAGCAAGCGATATGGCGATTTGTTTTCGCCAAGAACCTGAATATCTTGAAGTTTAAAGTTAAGCCACCAATCCTGTTGATAATAACTCAACTCCAAGTTTTTAATTAATTGGTTATCCGTTTTATTGGCAAATGTTGAGCCGATATCGTTAAAATAATTGTCATCGCTAACATGGGTAAAATCACTGGAAATACGCCAGTTGTCATTAATTGAACCAGCATGAGCCCAGTAGACCAAGTAACGACTTTGATTTTCGTAAGAGCGGTCATCGTGAAGGTATTCAAGATTAAAAAGCCCTTGCTGTTCATCAACTAGGTATCTGAACTCAGTTGCTAATTGCAGGCCGCGCTCGGTCATTATGCGTGGTGTAATGGTTAAGTCGTATTCTGGGGCAATGTTCCAATAGTATGGAATCGCCAACTCTAGGCCATTGCGGCTATTACTACCTATTGTTGGATATAAAAAGCCACTACTGCGCTTGTCGGAAACTGGCAGGGTCAAGTAAGGGAAATAAAATACCGGTACTTGAAATATTTCCAGGGTTGCTTGCTCAACCGTAGCCCAGTCATTCTCGCTGTCTATTCGGATTTGCTTTGCATTAAGTGACCAGTCTGGTTGATGGTCTGGACACGTTGTGAATAACGCATCATTGAGTACTAAATAGCGGCCATCCTCAACTAAGAAATTTTTGGCAAACCCGTGTACAGACATGCCATTTAGCCAGTATTGGGTTTCTAATAGCTTAGTGTTTTTACCATCTAATGATGTAGTTAACGAATTGCTTTTTAGGGTTAGTAGATCGTCTTGATAAAAAAGGTTGCCTGTGGCGCTAAAAATATTCTCCGCTTCACTATATTTGGCGTTATCCGCTTTGATCAGGGTATTGCCCTGGCGAAAATTTACGTTGCCGGTATACGATGCTCGATTTGGGTAATTAATTTCAGCGTGGTTAGCCTTAACAAAAACTTGACTAGTATTGTCCCATTTGAGCTGCTGTAGCATTGAATCTTCAATACGCGGGTTATTGACAGCGCAGGATACAGGACTTTGTTTTACATCATTAGCGAGTGCCAAATGACTAACAAAAAAGAAAGAGAGAAAGATAAGGCGCATGATTGTGATGGTATTAATCTCTAATTACGTACTAAATTACACGGCCCATGCCGGAGTACTTAATAAAATAAAAAATAATTCTTCGCCGATCCAAAAGTGACGTATTGTGTGATACCTACGACCAAAGCGAATGCATTTAACAAGCTATTTCAATGATTACGGCTATAGTATCGTAAATTGTTAGTTAGAGCTATAATCCCTGCTGATTTGGGCTATATAAGAGAATAAATGTGACAGATATACGTCAACATGCTTTATGTACATGGTTTTCACAACATTTAGATTTAAAAAATGTCAGCCTGACGACGGTAAGTGCTGACGCTAGCTTTCGACGCTATTTCCGCTACTCGGCCCCAGATACCAGTTATATACTAGTCGATGCGCCGGCGGCTACAGAGAAAAACATAGAATTTATTGAGCTAAGCACCAATTATGCGGCCCAGGGCATCGATGTTCCGCACGTGCTGTTTTACGATCTTGAACAAGGTTTTCTTTGTCTAACTGATTTGGGGGATCAAACTTTGCTCCCGTTGTTAAACTCTGGGGAGCTGCATTGGTATGAGCCTGCGATTGCACAACTTGGATTAGTGGCTAATGTTATGCCTATGTCACCACCATCATATTATGACGCCGCATTTTTTGAGCTGGAACTAGGGCTGTTTGAACAATGGTTTTGTGACGGGTTACTTCAACTACCCAATGAAGCATATAACCAGATTGCAATAAAAGATTGCTTTAGTCTATTGATACAAAATGCGATTGAGCAGCCTCAAGTAAGTGTTCATCGCGATTTTCATTCTCGCAATATTATGGTGCGTGATGAAGCTTCGCTATCGATTATTGACTTTCAAGATACCGTGGTTGGGCCCTTGACTTATGATTTGGCATCGTTGTTAAAAGATTGCTATTTTAAATTGCCAAGACTCGAAAGAGATAGATTATTAGCACTAGCCTTTGAGCAGTTTAGTAAGTCTCAACTGATCACTTGTCAATTTGAACAGTTTAAGCAATGGTTCGACTTGATGGGGTTGCAGCGCCACCTGAAAGTATGCGGAATATTTAGCCGCTTATCACTGCGGGATAGTAAGCATAATTACCTTGATGATTTACCACTTGTTATTGAATATATACAGGAAACTTGTTGTCAGTACCCGTCGATGGAAGCATTAGCTGTATTATTTGAGCAATCCATTTTACCAGCGTTAGCGCAAAGGAAAATTTAATGTACGCTATGATTTTGGCCGCTGGGCGCGGCGAACGAATGCGTCCACTTACCGATACGCTACCTAAGCCATTATTATGCGTGGATGACAAACCACTAATTGTTTACCACTTGGAGAAGTTAGCAGCATTTGGGATTAAAAATATTATTATTAATCAGGCATGGTTAGGGCATAAGCTACCAGAGCTGCTTGGTAATGGGCAGCAGTGGGGGGTTAATATTGAGTACATTGATGAAGGAGCGCGGGCACTTGAAACCGCCGGTGGAATAAAAAACGCCCTCCCAAGCTTGAAGAGTGACTGTTTTATTGTGGTTAACGGGGACATTTGGACTGATTTTGATTTAGCCGACCTACCCAAGACTCTACCTGAAGGTACCTTAGCTCACCTTGTTATGGTGAATAATCCTAGCCACAACGTTACTGGCGATTTTAGTTTGCAAAACGAGCGCTTGATGGAAGTCGGGGCTAATAAAAAAACCTTTGCTGGTATAGGGCTCTATCGTCATCAATTATTTGATCTAGTCGATTCCGATGTCGCTGCTTTGGGCCCTATACTACGTCAGGCAATGGGCGCACAGCAGATACAAGGGCAGTTGTTTAATGGCAAATGGACTGATGTAGGAACGCCCGAGCGATTGGCACTGTTAGAGCAACAACTAAGTAATGAGATTATTAGATAAGAGGTTTTGCACAGATTATGTGGGGAAAAGTTTTAGGTACAATTTTTGGTTATATGCTAACCAAGCATATCGTTGGCGCTCTTTTAGGTTGTTATATCGGCCATCGCTTTGATCGCTCTCTAGCGCAAAAATTTGCTGAACAAGGTGGTTTTAGCAAGTTTTTTGTTAATAAAGCTGCCTTTACAAAGCAAGCTGTTTTCTTTCATGCCGTCTTTTCGGTTTATGGTCATATCGCAAAGGCGAGCGGTAAGGTGACGGCTCAGGAAATCCAGGCTGCATCGATGCTTATGGACCAAATGGGATTGCGCGGCGAGCGACGCAGTGAAGCCCAACGTGCTTTTAGCGAAGGTAAAAGTAGCGACTTTCCACTGGAACAAACACTTAAGGACTTTAAACGAAGTGCTTTTGGTCAGCGTGACATTCTACGCTTCTTTTTGGAAGTTCAATTGCAAGCAGCATTTGCAGATGGAGAGCTACATAGCAAAGAGAGAGAGATTTTATATACCGTTGCTCGTACGTTGGGTTTCTCGGTTGCTGACATCGAAAGGTTACTGCAGCAATTAGAAGCGCAAATGCATTACCATCGCCAAAATGGCGCCGCTCAAAGTGGCCCCAGCCTCAAGGATGCGTATAGCATACTGGGGGTGAGCGAGTCTGATGATGACAAAACGATAAAGCGCGCATGGCGTAAACTGATGTCGGAGCATCACCCAGATAAACTGGCTGCCAAAGGCTTACCTAAAGAAATGCTCGATATTGCCAATCAGAAAGCGCAGGATATTCAAGTTGCATACGAACAGGTGAAGAAGCAACGAAAAATCTCATAGACGTTTAGACGTCTAATTTGACAAGTGGCACTTGATTGGGTACTTTGCCTCATTATATTTACCCAATCGATATGGTTATTACATGACAAATCAGCCTCCGTTGACTCAAACCGCTCAAATAAGTAAGCCAAATGGGCTGGCACTGCTGCCGCTGATGTTGTTTTTAGCACTATTTTTAGGCACTGGAACTTACTTAACACTGCAGGGGGTCGATTACGCGTTTTATCAACTGCCCGCGCCAGTTGCTGTACTACCTGCACTGCTGTTAGCGTTGGTTATTACTAAAGATAAAGTTAACACAACAATAGAAAACTTTATTAGTGGCGTTGGTGACAGCAATGTTATTGCGATGTGCATGATTTATTTACTTGCAGGGGCATTCGCCGCCGTTGCCAGTGCTACCGGCGGCGTTGAGTCAACGGTTAACTTAGGTCTTAGCCTTATTCCTTCTTGGTTTCTCTTACCTGGTTTTTTTCTCATCAGCGCCTTTATTGCAACGGCGATGGGAACCTCTATGGGCACGCTTGGTGCTGTGGGGCCTATCGCATTAGGCGTTGCACAAACAACGGGGATTGATCTGGGCATCATGGCTGGCGCCATTATTAGTGGTGCAATGTTTGGTGATAACCTGTCTATTATCTCTGATACCACGATTGCTGCGACTCGCACCCAAGGGTGTGAAATGAAAGATAAATTCAAAGAAAACTTACGTATTGCACTGCCGGCAGCAGTTGCGGTCATTGCGTTGCTATATTTCTTAAGTAGCGAGGCGGTGTTACCAGCTGTGGGTGATGTTGATTGGATTAAAGTGGTTCCTTATCTAGCGATCATTGTATTGGCTTTAGCCGGCCTAAACGTTTTTGTTGTGCTAGGCAGCGGTATTATTTTAGCTGGAGTTGTGGGCTTGATGCAGGTGCCGGATTATAGCCTGATGGTCCTTAGTAAAAATATTTATACTGGTTTTAGCAATATGCAGGAAATATTCATTCTTTCTCTCTTTATTGGCGGCTTAGGGGCGGTTATGAGCCATCAAGGAGGATTGTCATTCATTGTAAAGAAAATTGATTTACTACTAATGCGCTTTAGTGGCCAGCACAAAGATGTGAGCGAACGTGCTGCCGAATTTGGGATTGCAAGTGTTGTTAGCCTAACTAACATGGCTGTTGCTAATAATACGGTGTCTATTATTGTTGCTAGCAATGTTGCTAAGGATTTGGCAACGACACACAATGTTAAGCCTAAGCGCAGTGCAAGTATCTTAGATATTTTCGCTTGTTGTATTCAAGGTGTATTGCCCTACGGAGCTCAGGCACTGATGCTCGGTGCAATGTTTGGCTTATCTCCTTTAGCTGTTTCACTAAATGTGTTTTATCCTATGCTGTTGGCTATTTCAGCTATATTGACTATTATTTGGCGGCGTCGTGAAATATAGATTGAATCATGCCCTTATAGTGTTCTATCATCAAACTAAAGGCTCATGATAAGTTAATAGTTTTGTCTCCATGCCTATGAGTTTTGTGTGTTTTTATTGCTAGGATCGCAACTATATTATGTACTTTCATGCCGCTAGACAGCCAATATTAGATATAAACAAAGAGCTTTATGCTTATGAGCTTTTGTTTCGAGATGGCATTACCAATGCCTTTCCTGACATCGATGGCAATGAGGCAACCTCAAAGATAGTGGCTGGCAGTCAATTTGACTTCTCCTTATCGGACTTTACCGGTCCGAACCCTGCCTTTATCAACTTTACGCTAGAGACATTAGAAAAAAAATTCCCAACACTGATCCCCAAAGAAGACCTTGTTGTAGAGATTTTGGAAACCGAACGCCCCGGTAAACGACTACTGGCAGAGGTCAAAGAGTTACATGGGTTAGGCTATACTATTGCGTTGGATGATTATATTCATGAGCCTGTTTGGCGTCATTTCTATCCATTTATTGAAATCATTAAGGTTGATTTTCTTACGACAACACTGGAGCAGATAAAGGCTATTTGCAGTGCTATTGTAGGGTTTCCGCACATTAAGTTGTTGGCTGAGAAAGTGGAAACGCATGAGCAGCATGAGTTAGCAATAGAACTCGGTTTTACTTATTTTCAGGGCTACTTTTTTGCTCGGCCCGAAGCAATGAAAGTAAAGTCTCTTTCTCCGGCGCAGTTTAGCTTGGCTGAGTTGCTATATGAGACCAGTAAGCCTGAATTAGATTTACCGAAAATCACCAATGTATTTGAAATGGATGTTAATCTTTCTTATAAATTGTTGCGTTACAGTAATTCAGCGATCTTTCGTCGCCGTGCTGAAATCTCAACAATTAAGCAAGCACTAGTTACCTTAGGGAAGGCTGAGCTGCAAAAGTTCATCTCGATACTGTTTTCCGCGCAAATGGTGTCTGATAAACCACCAGAATTAATGGCGATGTCTTTGTGCCGTGCGAAATTTTTAGAAGGGCTGGCTAAAAATAGTGCCAAAGTTGATAGTGAAAGCGTTGCGTTTCTAACGGGTATGATGTCGCTAATTGACGTTATTATCGGTGAAAGTATGGAATCAGCGATGAAAAAGCTGCCGCTGGGTGTTGAGATCAAAATGGCACTGCTTAAAGGCGAAGGCCCATTAGCAACATTATTAGATGTGGCTAAAAACTATGAGCAAACTCAGTGGGATGCATCAGAGAGTGATTTAGCCCAGCTGGCAATAGCGTCAGACAAAGTACCAGAAATTTATCGTAGTTCAGTGCGCTGGGCTAACGAGCAAATGGAATTTGTACTGGGTGGCTAATTGAAAATAATACCAATTCCACTGGGTATAAAAAAAGCCGCATTGTTGCGGCTTTTTAGTTTTTTAGTATGGTGATTAAGCACTAGCTAGCTGTGCAAAACAGCGATCTGCTGCTGCAAGTGTAGCCGCAATCTCTTGCTCACCGTGAGCGGTAGATAAGAAACCTGCTTCGTATGCTGATGGAGCTAGGTAAACTCCCTCATTTAGCATCAGATGGAAGAAGGTATTGAAGCGTTCGATGTCACACTTGGTAACGTGCTCAAAACAACTTACTTCTGTTTGATCGGTAAAGAATATGCCAAACATTGCACCAACATAATTAATCGCCAGTGGAATGCCATGCTTGTCTGCGGCGGCTTTAAAGCCCTCAGCGATTTGCTTGGTTTTATCTGCCAGTTCAGCGTGTAAGCCAGGCACTGATAATAATTCTAATGATTTCAGCCCAGCAGCCATTGCAATCGGGTTACCTGACAGGGTGCCTGCTTGATAAACCGGACCGGTTGGTGCGATATATTGCATTACTTCTTTCTTGCCGCCAAATGCGCCAACAGGCATGCCGCCGCCGATAACCTTACCAAGTGTCGTTAGGTCTGGTGTCACATTGTAATGTGCTTGAGCGCCGCCAAGTGCGACACGAAATCCTGTCATCACTTCATCAATGATTAGTAACGCGCCATGCTTATCACAAACACTACGTAGCTTCTGCAGGAAGTTGTCTTTTGGAGGGATACAGTTCATGTTGCCGGCAACTGGCTCAACAATAATACAAGAAATTTCACTTTCGTATTCAGCAAATAGTTGCTCAACTGAAGCGATATCGTTGTATGTTGCCGTTAGCGTGTGCTTAGCAAAGTCGGCAGGAATGCCTGGTGAGCTTGGTTGGCCAAGGGTTAGCGCGCCTGAGCCAGCCTTTACTAATAGTGAATCGGCATGGCCATGATAACAGCCTTCAAACTTCATGATTTTATCACGCTTGGTGTAGCCGCGAGCTAGACGAATGGCGCTCATGGTCGCTTCTGTGCCAGAGCTTACCATGCGTACTTGTTCCATTGATGGGACAAGTGAGCGTACTTTTTCGGCCATGGTGATTTCAAGTGCGGTTGGTGCACCGAAACTCAAACCAAAAGCTGCCTGATCGATAACTGCCTGACGAATTTCTGGGTGATTGTGACCTAAAATCATCGGTCCCCAAGAACCAACATAATCAATGTAGTCTTTGCCATCTGCATCGGTTACAAGAGCGCCATCAGCTTTTTCAATAAATAGCGGGCTGCCACCAACACCAGTGAAAGCGCGAACAGGTGAATTAACGCCACCTGGGATAGTTTGTTGTGCTTGTTCGAATAATTGTTGTGAACGACTCATTATCGATCCTTAAATTGATTAATCTTAAAATGTCTACAGCTATTACTTACGGCTAAACCAGGTAACTTCACATTCGTGTTGTTTAACCTTATCTTCAACGCCTAAGGTAAGTGCAAATAACGCCATGCGAATTAATACGCCGTTCTCTACTTGGCGAAATATCGCTAGGTTAGGGTTTAAATTTAAATCCGTATCTAACTCATTCGCTTCCATTCTCGAATCACGAGGTAAAGGATGCATAATGACAGTATTTGATTTGCAGTGTTTTGTATAAATTTGCTGGTTTAATCGAAATTGACCGCGGTATTTATTGGCTTCTTGAGCATTTTCAAAACGCTCCTCTTGAATACGTGTAAGGTATAAAATGTCCGCGTCTGCGTTCCCTTCAAGATCTTGACTGATAATTACCTTGTGGCCAGCATTTTCAATGATAGATATTACTTCATCAGGCATGGCTAATTCTTTGGGGGAGATCAAGCTAAAGGTTATATTTTTATACGCAGCTAATAGCTTAGACAGCGAATGTACCGTTCGACCATATTTTAAATCACCAACCATCGCGATATGCATATTGTCGATGGTTTGTAGGTTGCTCGAGAGTTCTTTTTCAATTGTGTACAGATCTAACAGTGCTTGCGTTGGGTGCTCGTTGCTGCCATCTCCACCGTTGATGACTGGCACCATTGAACCTTGAGAAAATTCAGCAACCGATCCTGATTGCGGGTGACGCATTGCGATAACATCGGCATAACTGCTTAGTACGCGCGCCGTATCGAATAGAGATTCACCTTTAGCTAATGCAGATGAACTCATACCGGTTGTTTCTCTTACTGAACCGCCGAGTAAATTAAAGGCGCTACCAAAGCTAACGCGGGTTCTAGTACTTGCTTCAAAGAACATGTTACCTAGTATCGCTCCATCAAGCACCCTGGTTTGCTTTTTACGTTGAGCATAAGGCTGCATTGTGTTGGCAGTTTCGAAAATCTTGCCAATCGCCTCTCGGTCGAATTGATTAACAGATAAGATATGATTGCCAGTGAACTCTGTCATGTTGTGATCCTTTATAGCAGGAAAATGAAGGCGAAATAGATGGGCGCAAAATATAGCAGATTTTTAACCTGTGCTAAAGAGGAGCCGGGGGATAAAATTGAGAAATTAATCCCCTTGCTCTCGGTGTAAATGCTTGCGCACGGCCTGCCAGCTCACTAAGCCGACAGGGACTTGAGAATGTTGAGTAACAATAACCACATAGCCATTTCGCCGCGGGCTCAATAGTTCATAAGCATGGGCTAAGGTGGCATTATCTTTTAAGCAAGGTACTTTTATTAATGACTTATCGTCATCGTTATAACCTAACGCCTGGGGCGTCATTAGATATTCAGTATTGTTACTGGCGCTACAGATAAGCGCTGGTATGGTGCTGTTGCTTAACCACCAAGCATCACCTGTGCCAAAAGTATTGAATTTACGCCTCATAATCGCCAGCACACCGGTATCCTGAAGCGTGTGTGTCACCGGGGAAACTTTGTAGCTTAGACGTTGTAAATCCAATTGTTCGAGAAAAAGAGACTTTAGCCCAAAGACTTGTTGCGAGATGAGTATCGCAGGGACAACAACCAATAAGCTGGGAAATATAATCGAGGCATTTTCTGAAAGCTCTAACACGGCAACTAAAGCAGCGAGCGGCGCATGTAAGCTAGTTCCCATCATCGCAACCATACATATGATCACGGCCATAGGGGCAAAAACGGTGAGCTCTGGGAAGAGTGGTATCAGGCTCCAAATAAGCAAACTACCCATTAACCCACCCAGGCCATAAAGTACCCCAATCACGCCGCCTGGAATGCCGAGGCCTAGCGCCGCAATAGTGGCAACAAATTTTGCAACCAATACTAAAAGCAGGAAGCCAATCTGCGGATGTTCAGATAATGCGATATCTAAAGCCAATAAATCTGAGCCCATCACTTGCGGAATAAAGCAAGCAATGGCACCGACGATTAATCCCGCCAGTGGCAATCTCTTTGCCATACTGATGCGCGCAGAGCGCTCCATCACACTAAGTAGGCAACGGTTAAACAATACCGCTGTTAGTCCAATAATTAAGCCAAGCACGATCAAAGGCCAGATGACAGTGTGATTGATTGCTGGAATAGTGATGTCACTATATAAGTGAATATCACCAAAAAATGCTCTGCTCACTGCCGTACCGATCAGTGAAGCAAGCATAATAGGTAAGAACAAATAAATTCGGTATTGCTGAACAACCACTTCAAGCACGAAAACCACGGCAGCCAGTGGTGAGTTAAAGGAGGCTGAAATCCCCGCTGCCATACCACAAGCGGTTAATACTTGAGTGGTGTTTTTGGGTAAGTTGAGCCTCAGGCTCAGGAGGCTTGCCGCCCCTGCGCCGATATGTACTGCTGGGCCTTCTCGGCCTACAGAGAAGCCGCTTGCAATGGCTGCAAGTGCACTAAAAAATTGGTTTAGCGAATTACCAAAAGGAATATAACCGTAATGCTTACGCTGGCGGTGCAAAACAAATGGTATTCCCATGCGGTGATAGCGCTGATGCCCAATAGAGGCAATAACAAGGATTATCGCAGCACCAATGAGTGGCGCGATAAAACGTGTTAAATAACTCTCTTGTACAAAATCATCGGCGACATGCATATAACTTTCTTGAACCAGTTCAATGCCTAGCCGAAGACACACAATGGCAGCAGAGGCAACTAAACCGACCAAAGCGCCCAAGACAACTAATTGCCATGATGTCTTAGCGCTAGCCAGTGGGTACTTGATGTTGTCAATGAAACGCATAGTTGAATGAGCTCAGCAAATTGGCGATTGAAAATACGAGCAACGAGTGATCGCTAGGGTGGCAAAACAGTTGTCTATGACAAATGTACTCAATCTTTACTCCGATTAAGGAATTTGGGATAAAGTTATAAAAGAGGTTAGAATAGTTGCCTTATCACTCTATTGAAACAGATTAAGGGTCTAATGTTAAGTTTAAAAACTCTTTTAAATTACAGGTTTGGTTACCTCAGTTTACTCATTGTAATCATTATTGGCTTTATTCTTGGAAATTATTTTTATAGCTTAGAGCATGCCTCGCGACCGAATCCTGAATTGATTAGCCTAAGAGCGGAAAAGCAAGACTTGTCCCAAGCACTTACCAAAAGTAAATTCGACTTAACCGTCGAGCGTGAAACAATCAAGGGGATGAATGACACGGTGCTTCGATTGCAATCGGAGCTTATCGAGCAACAATTGGCGTTGCGTTTTTATCAGAAAATTATGGCCCCTGAGCTAACCAGTAACGGTGTTCACATTGAAAAAGTGACTATTGAAGCCGGCCTAAGTGAGCGCCATTATCGCTTTGAGCTAATCTTAGCTCAACTTGAAAAGCGCAGAAGCCACTTGAAAGGGAAAGCTTTTTTAACTTTAATCGGTAGTAAAAATGGCAAACCACAGCAGGTTGATGTTGTCGAATTGACCGAAAAGAAAAAAGATTTAACGCTTAGTTTTCGTTACTTTCAGCATTTAAAAAATGAATTCATACTGCCGCAGGACTTCATTCCTGAAAAGTTGAAAGTCGAGATTAAAATGCCAAAAAGGCGTGGCCAGAAAGCTAGTGTTGTGGTGCAGGAACACAGCTGGAACGAATTACTCAAAGTGCCTTTGAAACCGATGTTAGGGCAGTAATTTAACGCTATAAAATAGTCTATCTGGTGCACAATTTAACGATTAATATCAATAAAAGATTGCGCCAACGCTAGCGCTATAAGATAATTGACTAGATTAGTCGGGTATATTGTAAATTAAGAGGTTGAGATGTCAGTTGAAGTTGTTGAAGCAGGAATTCCATTAGAGTTTAGCCAAGCTGCTGCCAAACGGGTTAATTTCTTACTCGATGATGAAGAGAATAAAGAGCTTAAACTAAGAGTATATATTACTGGTGGCGGTTGTTCTGGTTTCCAGTATGGCTTTACTTTTGATGACAAGGTCAACGATGGTGATATGCAAATTGAACAGGATGGCGCGACAATGATAGTTGACCCGATGAGTTTGCAATATTTGGTTGGTGGTCGTGTCGATTTCACCGAAGGATTAGAGGGCTCGCGCTTTCTCGTTGACAACCCAAATGCATCAGCCACATGTGGTTGTGGTTCGAGTTTTAATATCTAATATCACTCCTAAAAAATATCTTTGATAAACGCCGAACGCTTCTTGCGGTTCGGCGTTTATATTTGATGGTGCCTGCTTTTAGCTAAACTCATCACACTTGATTGCGCCAGCCGCAACACCAATACGCTGCAACCTTAACCGCACATCTTGCATCATTGCCTTAGGCCCACAAAGCAAAAATTCAATATTATTAAGCTGTCGATGAGACTCAATATGTTGCTCAAATAAAGCATGTTGAATATGCCCGCGATGACCCTGCCAGCTGTCTCCCGAAGGGCGAGATAAACTTACATGCCACTCAAAATTAGCGTGACGTCTAGACAATGTATCAAAATGCGCTTGATGGAGTATATCTGCCTGCTCACGCGCGCCAAACCAAAATGAGATGTTTCGATGACTGCGCTGTGATAAAAGCGTATCGATGTGAGATTTTAGCGGCGCCATTCCCGCCCCAGCGCCAATTAACACTAACTCTTTATCACTATGCGGATCGGTGGTGAAATCGCCGTAGGGGCCAGTAAACGATATTGTTTGGCCAACGGCTAAGTTGCACAGGTACGATGAAGCAACGCCAGGACCATATCCACCCTGCGGCGTTGCAAGTTTTATATTAAATGCAATGGTGTTTAGATCATCGGATTTATTGGCGATTGAATAACTACGGGTTATTGGAGATGGCGAGCTGACCCGCTGATTTATTAATTTTTTATCGCGCCATTGCTGACTGTAAGCCACGGGCACTTGACCTGCACTAATGGTACTGTTGAAAGACGGTATATCAACATTAACGTACTGTCCGGCCGCAAAGTTAAAGCCATGATTAATTGGCAGACGCAGTACAATCTCCTTAATGAAGGGGGTTTTATATTCGCTGCTAATAACTTTTGCACTGATGCTCGAAGTCGTGGCTTGGTCCGATAACGCTATCTCCAAATTACTGTTAACTTGCAGTTGGCACGCAAGGCGTCGGCCTTGATTAATTTCAGCCATCGAGAGACTGACGTGTTCTTGGCTTGTTAGCGGTTGAGCTGTATGCGGTGCTGTGATCATACATTGACAACAAGTTCCGCCGCCACCACAGCCCGAAGGTAGCTCAATTTTTTGTTCTTTTAAGGCGTGTAATAGAGGTTGGGCCCCGTTAACTTGCACTGTTTGCTGACCGTCTTGGACTGAACTTATTTGTATTGTGTATTGGCTAAGTCGCTTTTTAAACCCAAAATCTTGACGACTAAACACATAAAATAGCATCAGAAAACCGCTTAATGCGGCTAAGCTTGCTAAGGATGCTGCCGTGATTAGTAAGGGGGTATTAAAATTAGAACGCTGAGTGTAATCCATAATATGGAGCATCCAGAACCAGTCTTTTAAGCGCCAGGTGTCATCTTTAAGTGCTAAAGCCTGTCCTGATTTTGCATCGATATAAAGTGTTGTGCTGTCTGCATCATCATAACTAATCTGCCATAAGCTACGATTTAGTTTGCGTGATTCAATATGGCCCGGTGCGACTAAATGACTGCGAGCGATTGCAGCACTGGTACTATAGACATTCTTGGCAATTTGATGCGCCCGCGCTTGATTAATAGTGACTGAGGCTAGGGTTGCAAGTTGTACACTTTGAAGTTGTGAGCGCTTATCGAAAACTACTAGTGGCTCAGTTGGCGTTGCCTGGATTGTAATTGAAGTGGCACCAGGGAATTTATTAATGATGTTGCTAAAGTTTATCTGCTCAGGCGAAAAGAACTGCTTGGATTGAGGATGCAAGTGGTGTTTCAAGTTGACTTGATCACTGGCCAGTAAATTGAAAATAAGACCACCAATAAGCCACAGCAAAACTTGGCTCCCAACCAACATGGCTAGCCACTTGTGTAACGAGCGTAATACAGACAGTGAGCTAGCTTTTTGTTTGCGGTGACTAAAGCTATAGCAGATTAACCATAGACCACTACAGGCTGCAAATAGGGCAACAAAGGAAGCAAAGGTCAGTAGCAGGTTGTTAACGTTCTCTCCCTCATCATAATCCATGATGTGAAGCACCCACATCAAGTCAAAAATACGCCATAAGTCGCTTCTTGCTCGAACAAACTCGCCGCTGCTGGCTGAAAAATATAACGTGGGACTAAAAGCATCATCAAATACCACTTGCCATATTGGCTTTTTACGCCCACCTAACTCACTTGGATATTGAGGCAGCAATGAAATAGATAAAATAGAGCCTTGCTGGGTATAGGTCTCTAATGCGCGAGTCTGAATATAGGATTGATCGACTGTTATTAGCTTCCCTGTGAGCGCGTTTATCGCAACTTGCTGAGTCAACGAGTTAATTAAATAGACAGGAGTACTGGCCTGTGTCGTTAACCTAACTTCGCTAAGATCCTGATATTGGGTTGGTAACGCGCTGAGCTGCTGATAGTCGATGGGTTGAGCAGGGGACTTAGACAGGTGATCGCCGTGAATGACATCAATATCAATGCTTGCCATATATAAGCCGCTTAGCATCCATATCACCAGCTGTATGCCAATAATAAAAGAAAGCCATTTATGAATTTTTCTGATGCGACTGGGCCAAGCTGATGGGCGAGTAACGGGGATAGTTTTCAAAAAATTGTCCAACGATAAATAATACTGGTCAAGCTACCATAATCGCAGGGGGATAAAAAGCTACCACAAAGCCAAACATTAACAGAGCGCAAGTTTGGCTAAGATTAATGGCTAACCTAGATCACTGAGTGTGCCTGGGATAAATTGATGTCCCATTTTTGTTGCTTTGGTCTTTAGGTATTCATCGTTGTGTATATTGCGGCCAACTTGGATAGCGACCTGTTCAACAACGTTAATACCAACATCTTGTAATGCTTTGACTTTTTTAGGGTTGTTGGTCATTAACTTAACTTTCGATACGCCAAAGTGTTCAAGCATTGGCTTACAGAAGTGGAACTGACGCAAGTCAGCAGCGAAGCCTAAGCGCTCGTTTGCTTCTACCGTATCGGCACCGTCGTCTTGTAGGTGATAGGCCCTGATCTTATTAATTAAGCCAATGCCTCGCCCTTCTTGACGAAGGTACAGTAAAGCCCCGGAACCTTCTTCAACAATATTGGCTAATGCGGTTTCAAGTTGATAGCCACAGTCGCAGCGCATGCTAAATAAAGAGTCGCCTGTTAAACATTCTGAATGAAGCCGGATAAGCAAAGGCTCGTCAGGTTGGATGTCACCATAGGTCAGGATAATATGCTCTTGGCCGGTTTCTGTTTCGGTAAACCCATGCATAGAAAATTCACCAAACCGAGTGGGTAGGCGACATGAATCGACGTATTGTGCTGACATATTCAAACCTTTATTTAGAAGCTTTGATAGCTGCTCAAGCTAACCAAAAAATTAATACTGAACTATATCTATGGGCGATACAATGAAAAACAAGGCCAAATGCTTAAGTTTGTGAGCCTATCGTTTAATTATACGCTCATTGCTAAGACAAAGATAAAAAATCAGACAAAATATGCGCTAAAACTTGGCATAATGGGCGTTAACCGTTATTTTAGAGACCATATTCACGGCTGGGTTAATTAAGGTAAATGAGTGACTGAGAATATCATTATAATAGGCTGCTTGATTTGGTTTGTTAGCTGCTGGTTAGGTTATGTGACCTTCGCCAAGCGACAGGCGAAAAAAACACGATGTATTGCGTCTGTAATGCACCGTCACCGTATCGCCTGGATGGAACGATTGCTGTTTCGAGAGCACCTTATTGCCGACACGGCGCTATTGGCCAGCCTGGAGCGACAAGTGACATTTTTTGCTTCAACCACTATTTTGATTCTTGCTGCGTTATTAACCTTGTTGAGTACTTCAGAGCGACTATTTCATGTGTTAGCCGCAATTCCCGGGACTTATCCTACGAGTATGTTTGATATTCAGATCCGATTAACCTTAATGATATCAATATTTATTTTTGCATTTTTTACTTTTACTTGGTCGATGCGTCAATATGGCTTTTGTTCGGTGTTAATGGGGGCTGTGCCGCGTGCTAATCTAGGGGATGAGATAACTGATGAACAACAAAAGTATGTCATTAATTTAGCGAAAATAATCGATCATGCCGGTCATAGCTATAATTATGGCTTGCGCTCATATTACTTCGCGATGTCAACATTAGCCTGGTTTATTCATCCGCTGGCATTTATTGTAGCCTCGGCGATGGTTGTACTGGTGTTATATCAGCGGGAATTTCACTCCAACACGTTGAAAGTGATGGATGGTATTGATAAAAACTTCAAATAATTGGAATTAGATTATGAAATTGATAAAACTTGTTACCACTGGCGTCATGGCCTTTTCTTTGAGTGGTTTAGCCAATGTGGCACTGGCTAGTGAGTTGCCATTTGACCAATGGCTTGCGAAGGTGCGCATCGAAGCGAGTGAAAAGGGGATTAGTGAGCAGACAATAAAGGAAGCGCTGACGGATGTGAAACCTTACCCTAAGGCGATTAAAAGCGATCGAGCCCAGCCTGAGTTTAAGCGAACATTTGCTAACTATTCCAGCAAGCGCCTATCAGAGTGGCGAGTTGGCACCGGCCATAAAAAGCGTGTCGAGCATAAAGAGTTACTCGAAAAGGTGGCAAAGGCCTACGGTGTGCAACCCCGTTTTATTTTATCCTTTTGGGGATTGGAGACCAATTACGGAAACTATACCGGTAACAATGACATTATTCGTTCATTGGCGACGCTTGCCTATGACAAGCGCCGCGCCGAGTACTTTCGTAAAGAGCTATTTAACGCATTAACGATTTTGGATCAGGGGCATATTGAACTTAAAGATATGAAAGGCTCATGGAGTGGTGCTATGGGGCAGGGCCAGTTTATGCCTTCAAGTTTCTTGCGTTTTGCACAAGATTTTGACGGTGATGGTAAAAAAGATATCTGGAATAACCACGCCGATGTATTTGCATCAATTGCCAATTACCTAAAACACTTTGGCTGGAGTGACCAACAGACTTGGGGGCGTCAGGTAACCTTGCCGGATAATGCAGCCTCTTGGCTCGATTCAGTAAAAGCGAATAAGCCCGAAAAAGGTTGCCGAGCTTTGCGTGCACATACTGCTAAATTACCTTTATCCCGTTGGAATGAATTGGGTATCAGACGTTTAAATGAAAGCGAGTTGCCGAATGTTGAAATTGAAGCAACCTTAATTTTACCCGATGGCAAGACAGGGCAAGCATTTTTGACCTACCCAAACTATCGCACGATTCTGCGCTACAACTGCGCTAATAGTTACGCTTTAACAATTGGTTTATTGGCTGATAAATTTAAATCCTAAGTAAAGACAGGCGTTACCATGTGGATTTATTTTACCCTGCTTGCGGCATGCATGCAGGCTTGGCGTAATGCGTTTCAGAGCCGACTGAGTCAAGATGTTGGTGTTGTTGGTGTGACCCTGGCGCGCTTTTTGTGGGCGGGCCCTCTTGCAGCATTGTATCTCTACGGCCTGTATAGCTGGCAAGAGGCCGCGGCGCCTAATTTTGAACTGGACACAATAAGTTATATTGTCGGTGCTGCGTTGATGCAAATATTGGCGACCGCGTTAATGGTTAAGCTTTTTCAGCTTAATAATTTCGCTGTGGGGGCGGGGTTAGCCAAAAGCGAAGCGCTTGTCGCCGCGATTATCGGCACCATATTCTTTGGCACTAGCCTAAGTTTGCTTGGATGGGGTGGGGTTGCTATCGGTGGTATTGCTATCTTCCTGATGAGTGCAAAAAATGGCCTTAGAGGACTTTCAATTAAGACTCTGAGCTTAGGCTTGGCCAGTGGAACATGTTTTGCGCTAACATCATTATGGGTGAGGGAGGCGAGCTTAACCTTAGAGCTTCCCGTTATGCACCGCGCTGCCTGGGTCTTGCTCAGTGTTATTTTACTGCAAACACTCTTATTATTAGCCTATTTGCTATGGCGTGACTACGCCACTTTACAGGCGCTGCTCAAGCATAAAAAGTTACTATTACTCACCAGTGTGACCAGTTGTATCGGCTCTATCGGTTGGTTTACCGCGATGGCTTACCAAGCGGTTCCTTATGTTAAGACACTTGGACAGGTTGAGGTGTTTTTCATGATGTTGGTTTCCTACTTTTGGTTAAAGCAGCCTGTTAAAGTTAAAGATGGTTTAGGTTTGTTGTTAATTGCCATTGCTGCGATTATGGTGATGTGGGCATAAAGTGCCGTCAGTATCATTTGAGGTAAAACTAAGTTAGTATAAATTTGTCTGCTGAACATAGCGCGTGAAATGGAGTTCTTGCATTGAATAATTCAATTAAATCAAAGTTCTTATTCTTCTCACTAACCATATTTGTGGTGATGTTCACCGCGGTGGGTACGCATAACTATTTTAAAGCGCAAAAAGAAATTATCACCCGGATGAACGAGCAGGTTGAAATGGCCAAGTTACGTGTATCCACCGCGTTACCGGCACTTATTTGGAATGTATCAACAGAAAGCCTCATTGATTTTTGTAAGGCTGAACTTCGCAGTGAGTTTATCAGTGGTATCGTTGTGACAGATTATAACGAAACATTATTTTCTGGGGTGAAAAATAGCAACGGTGAGATGTTGCTGGATCATCTAGAAAAATTTGATCCTGAAGAAAGACAGTTATCATTTGAATTAATTCATATAGAGAGTGGTAGTGAGGCCAAAGCAGGGCATGTTTATATTCGCTATAACGAGCTATATCTCGAGCGTCAGCTAGAACATATCTTATGGCAACAAATCACCCAAAGTATTGCTTATTGCTTTGTTTTATTCATTCTTATTTGGGCGCTGATAAATAAATTGGTGCTCAATCCATTATTAAACTTAAATCAGCGCCTCAATAGTATTACTCACGAAATTTCACAACGTTAAAACTCACGGTACAGCATATATAAATGCGCTGCACTCCAGCTGAAGTTTGTTGCACCCTGAACCGCTGCTGTTTCGGGGTTGTAGTTTTCTCTAATCGAACCTTGCCCCGTTAACCCTTGCGCTTTAGTGTAAACCCGTTCTAGCATTTCTCTAGCTTGGGGCTCGTATCCATAGTTTTTCAATGCAACTAATCCGAAGTAAAGCTGGTCTAGCCAAACTCTACCGCGCCAATAGATATCAGGGTGATAGGCTGGGTTCGTTTTTGATGCCGTGCCAAGGGGAATGAGCGTATTAAACTCATTAGGGTTTAACATGACGCTAGCGACGCGTTTGGCCTGCTCAGGCGTGCTAATGTTAGCCCATAGAGGGCTCCACCCTTCAGGGCCGCGACCTCGTTTAGTCAGCAGTGTGCCATCACAGGCACTGGTTTTATTGCCGCTGATTTGTCGGTCATAGTAAAAGCCGCTCTTTTGATCATAGAAGCATTGATTAATTCGTTTAATTAATGTCTTGGATTGCTTGGATAATGCGTTGGCAATATCATGTTGGTTCAGTAGCTTGGCCATTTTCGCTAACAATTGCTTTTCTTGTGCAAGGTAAGTATTGAGTTCTACAGACTCTTGATTAATTGAGAAGCCGACTAATTGCCCTTGCGTATTCTTGTTGGCATAAAAGCGTACTTGCCAATCTTTTCTGGCGGCGCTGATATCACCTTGATAGTGTTGCTTGGCATAGCTCTCAAGTTGTTGCTCGTTGATAAAGCCAAAGCGCGCCGCGTTATCCATACCTGACTCCCAGCCTGCTCCGTGCTGCGCGCTGATATCTAAATCGCTATAACCACCCACATCAAGTACGTACTCATAGTTAGCCATGCCGCTACACAGTAGCCATTGTTTCTTGCCATTTGCACAGTTTTCTAACTGCTTAGGTACTTCGTTTTTGGGGTACTTAACGCTAAATTTGATATTGCCGTGCTCATCGTTGTGACGATCATGATTTGTAGCACCGTACTCAATTAAACCGTTACCGTTGTGATCTCTGTTGCGGTACCACCACTGGTGATAGGCCAATAGTTTAGGGAACATCGTGTGTACAAACTCAGCATCCTTGGTTTGCTGATAAACTTGCCATGTTGCCCAGCTAGCTAATGGTGGCTTGGTATTTCGTTCGTTCCAATTGCCACCAACACCACCGCGCGCTTGGTCTTTGTCGTAGAAAATAGCATCAATAATCATCCCGTGATCATAAGGTCGAATGGGATCGTTGTGCTTAATTTGGTAGTCAAACATGGCGAGAATATTAGACTTTGCCAGCTCAGGGTTAAATGCCGCTAGTGCATAGGCATGTTTCCAACTATCCCAGGCCCAAGCGCCATTAAACCAGCGGGCGGTTACTGAAGGTGTTACTACATCGCGGGTAATTGCCCCTGCGGCACTGCGCCAGTTGCCATTGAGTGTTTCCATGGCCTTTACTGCCAGTTTATTCCCGCTTTTGTCAGATTTTAAGCCCTTGGCTAAGTATGTTTGCCAGCGCTTTCGTGACTGTGCTGCCCAGTGATCAGGCTTGGCTAGTATCTGTGCCAATGTCGGGTTTTCTAGCGTTATATCTGCTTCACTGTGATAGTAGCTATGGGCGGTATATATATGCTGTTGCTGCTTTGCTGCAACGCGTAAGGAGGCGGTGCTACGGTATTGCGCATTGACCTCGTCAAGTTGTGTCTTAGCATGGCGGGAGCGAGTAATTTGATAATGTGCGCCCTCACTTAACATCATTGACCAGGTGAGATTGGCAGGATCAAGCGAGATAACCAGTGTGTCATCGGTCGCTTTAAAGTGACGCTGCCATTTGGGGAGTGCCTCGGCAACACTTTGCTTGTCTGTCCATTGATTTAATAACTGCCCTTGCCATGTTAGCGCTAAATCGAGCGGGGTATCATTGTGGTTGATGATCGTTGTAGACACTAATGCGGTCCGGCTAGAAACAAAATTCAACGTTAAAATAAGGCTTAAATCATTAAAGTCGTAGCGCTGGCTTAGTTGGCCTGGAGCGTTGTTAAAACTAACGATAGCACTTGATAGGTTATAAGGCTCTCTGGTGTTGGTATTGACCAAGCTTAACCTTTCTAATTGCGACGCTAAGTTAAGAGTGTACTCTTGCGCAATAATCATCGGACCGGTAAATCCACCATAGTAATCTGTCTTGTTGGGCTGCATAAACCCATGCCAACTTCCCAAGTCAAACAACGGGTTAAATCGTTGGTTGGCGTATTTATCATAATTTTTCATGGCAAGTGGCACGCCAGCGCGTTCAATCACGTTGTCATAAAGTGGAGAGGTTGCATAACTAGTGCTGGGGATTAAGAAGCTAGCGAAAAGCATGCTTAATGCGCCGAACTTTAATCGAGTGATTGACATGTTTATGGCCTTATTTTTTATAAAGTATACAATTTACATCGAGTGATGGCGCAATTCAAGCTGATTAAACGCAGAACCAAGATGATAAGTACGCTAAAATGGCTGTATAGATTAGCCGTAAACAGACACACAAATGGAATACAGATTTAGAAAAGATACACTTAACGACTCTTATCGTGTTGACTTTTCAATGGGACATGAGGCGTTTGGCAGCTGGCTGCTTAATGAAATTAGCGCAGAGGTAAAAGGCGTAAAGCAATTACTAGAACGCCTTGTGGCTATTAAACAGTTAAATAGTGATCAGGAAGTATTGATTGAGGGGCGTGATTTCTCATTAACGTTAACCTGTGATGATGCATTGGTACGGGCGAATAGTTTAAATATAGAAAGTGAATTACCTGATGGTGAAGACTTTTCACATTATGATGATGAAAGTGCTAGTGCCTGTGGGCTCGATGATTTTGAAACCATGCTAGAAAGCTGGCTTGAGTTTATTAGTTAGTCCGCCATTATTGAGCGCTTACTCAGATAAGAGTAAGCACTCTTGCAAACAACTTATTCTGGCGACACGACAATAAAGCGTAAACAGTCAAGCTGTACCTGAGCATTTGCAATGTATTGTGCCAACTGCTTCTGCTCCGTTTCTAAATGACTAATTTCTTCTTGACGAATATTAGGGTTAATTGCTTTAAGGTCGGTTAGTCGTTCGATTTCCTTGCTTAATGCTTGATTCATTTTTTCACTTGCAGCGTCTTTAATCGCTGTTAATGCGTCTTGTGCTTTATCAGTACCAAGCTGCACTTGCTGGTGAATAAATGCCTGAGATGCCGTCACTAATTTACTCGCAATATGACGACCGATCGGGCTTAGCTGAGCACTTAGGTTATCGTAACTGACATTGCTGCTTAAATCATTACCGTTCTTGTCCATTAATAAACGCATTGGTGTTGCTGGCAGGAAGCGACCAATATGGTATTTTTTGGGCGCGGAGGTGTCTGCAACAAATATCAACTCAAGTAACATGGTGCCAGCTGGTAGCGCTTTGCTTTTTAATACAGCGACTGAATTGTTACCTGTGGTGTCACTAAGCACCATATCAATACTGCCTTGAACCATCGGATGCTCCCAGTTCACAAACTGAAAATCCTCTCGGGCAAGGGCGGTTTCACGACTAAATGTAACCGTTGTCCCTTCTTCGGTTAGGCCGGGGAAATGGCTGTGTAGCATATGGCCGCCGGGACGCAGTATGATCGCATTTTCACTGTGATCGTCTTGTTCTACGCCGCAAATATCTAACATGTTAAACATAAAGGTTGGCAATGCCGTACCGTTATCGACTTTGGCGATGCGCTGAGCAATCTTTTTGCCTTTACTTTGGCCGCCTGAATTAAGCTCTAGTAGACGGTCACGTCCTTGCTCGACTTTATCCTTAAGCTGCTGATGCACTTCTTGAGTTTGTTCAATGACTGATGGCAAACTTTGCGACGCGGTTTCTTGATCGTTTAGAAGCTCAAATAATGCTTGTTTGACTTGGTTAAAGACGATACCACCTGATGGGCAGGTGTCCTCAAACGCATTAAGTCCCTGATGATACCAATCGAGCAAGACTTTTTGGCTCGAGCCCTCTAAATAAGGTAAATGAAGCTGAATATCATTTTCCTGACCAATGCGGTCAAGGCGTCCGATACGTTGTTCTAATAAATCAGGGTTTAGCGGTAAATCAAATAGTACTAAGTGGCGTGCAAATTGGAAATTGCGGCCTTCAGAGCCAATTTCAGAACACACTAATACTTGGGCGCCATCTTCATTTTGCGCAAAATAAGCCGCTGCTTTGTCACGTTCAATCAGTGATAATCCTTCGTGGAAAACGGCACTACGAATTGCTTCTTTTACGCGAAGGGCTTGTTCAATGACCAGCGCTGTTTGAGCATGAGCACAAATGATCAGCATCTTCTCTTTGCTGGACTTAATTAATTCAATTAGCCATTCAATACGTGGGTCAAATGACCACCAAGAGGCGTCTTTGCCTTCAAATTCCTGGAATATCTCTTCTGGATAAAGAGACTGCAGTGCACTGGCTTCAATGTTT
>CAKZQF010000230.1 GCA_937139475.1 uncultured Gammaproteobacteria bacterium
CTTTCGGACCTAAGATAACCAAGTAAGGATTCGCCGCCGTTTGTAATACTGTCAGGCCAGTCCCCAGAATAAACAATCCGGTTAAAAAGAATAGATAGTTGGCGCTGCTTGCGGCAGGAATAAACATAAGCGTACCTACTACCATTACACCCAAACCGTATGCCATACCATTTTTATATCCGGTCCGAGCTAGTAACCAAGACGAAGGTAGCGCCATTACTGTATAGGCAATATAGAAAACTAGCGTGACATACAGTGCCTGAAAGGTGCTCAGGTCGCAGATGATTTTCAGAAATGGTATCAGTGAACCATTAAGCCAGGTTACAAAACCAAAGATAAAAAATAACAGGCCAATGATTGCCATTGGCACTAGTGTAGCCACTGGTTTTTTCTGCGTTCTTAAGACTGCTTCCATCATTCTTCCCTATTTATTATTGTTATTTGACTGTGGTGTTTTAAAACCCACCACTAACGCATTAGCCCAGTTGGCACAGCTATCATTGTTGCCCTTGGTACGTAAGCTTAATGTTTTGACTGTACGGATGTCTAACTCTGGTTTAACTACCGCAGGTGCTTCAATTAAGCCGCTGTCAAACATTAACTTGTCATCACCATAAACCTGAAAGCTAATTTTTCCATCACGTTTGCAACGGTCATCGATACCGATGTCTGCTCTAAATAGTTGAGCGTCTTTTGGTAGCGAATAGTCGACACGGCTTTGGCCACGGATACCAAGTCCCTTTCTAAACTTCAAGCCATTCATCGACATATTAGTGTCACTTTCTAACCAGGTTCCTTTAGCCAAATCAAGACGAATGCTACTTAGTCGATCGTCATGATAGCTCCACTTGAGATCTGACAAATAAATGTTTTGCTTTGGTGTTTTTGGAAGTTGGTGCTCCAGCAGTTTAAATTCACCTATGGTCATTGGGTTGACTTTGATTGGCTCAAATGCCTTATACGGTGCGCCGAACGCTGAATCGCTAACACTGGCTGTTACCATTGGGTCATTACCACCAGCGGATGCCTGATCTTGAGTCGATAGCGTTCTAAAGCGGAATAAGCGCCCGATAATTGGTGAAAACTCAATCTTTTGTAGTTCTTGTTTTAACTCAAGAGAACCTGTATGAACCGGCTGCCCCCAATTCCCATTGCTATTGGCCATGTAAATTTCATAATCACGAACTTGGCCATATTTCCAATGCTTATCATTGCGCGGTTGAATTTCAAAGCCCGAGATGACTCGCCGCTCATTAAAAGATAAGGTAAATTCATGCGGGCCTGTTTTATGAGACTGATCGCGAACGGTTCTAAACCAAGTATCTGAGTTGCCATCGAATGCATTTTCCAGTGGATGCCCCGACTCTTCTGCGGGTCGATTTAGGATGATAAAACTGTCATTAGAAATCTGGTTGCCTAATTCAGGCATACTAGGGTAACTTGTTGTTGCAGATAATGATTTAGCCTGATCTATTGCTAGCTTAAATTGATAGCTACTCAGTACAGAGGTTTTTTGAGTCTTAACATGTACCACACCATATTGACTGTCAGCAGCATACCACCATCCCGCTGTTGCTTGTGTAAACTCAGACTCATTATTTAATTGTTTTAGCGGGTCGCCGTTGAGGGTTACGCCATCGGGTTTAACTCTAGTGTGCAGCTGGAGCTTGTAAACACGTTCAAGCTCCATACCTTGGTATTCCCCCTTAACACCATCGATAGTAACGCTAATGTCACCTGCCATATCTTTTGGGGCTGACACCCTGAATTGCTGTTCGCTATAGTTCCCTTCTTTATATGAACGCGTCTCGCCATCGTCTTCATATAAGGTAAACTCTGAATCACCATGAGGATAGATATCTAGGGTTAGTTCATCCTTTGGTACTTGCCCATCATAAAGTGATTCTGGGTACATTGGAATGATCGCACCTGCGCGTACCAAAAGCGGTAGTTTCTCTAAGGTTACAGGGTAGTCTATGACCTTACCGTCTGCTTTTGCAGTAGTTACAGTGCCATCCCAATAATCTATCCATTGACCTTGTGGTAGGTAGATCCCTTCTCGCCAACCTTTGCTGGTTGTTTGGCTACGGTACACCGGTGCGACAAGGAAATCTTCACCAAGGAAAAATTGATATTTATATTTTTCATTGTTGGCGTTGGGGTCGTTAGGGTGATCCCACATTAATCCGCGGACAATCGGAGCGCCAGTCTGTTCTGCCTCCCTTGCATAGGTATACATATAAGGGGTTAGGCGCATCTTAAGCTTAAGGTAATCACGGTTAATACTACGATAGGGCTCCTCAAACCACCAAGGGTGCTTACGTTCGGCTTTTGACCACCCAGACATTCCCATTAGTACCGGGGTGAAGGCTTTCCATTGCAGATCTCGGGTAAAAGTTTCTGGGGTGCCGCCAAAAATACCATCGACATCACCAGTAGCATACGCTTGCCCAGATAGTCCTGAACCGATTAATGTTGGAACATGCCAGCGGATATAGTCCCAACTACCGGATTGATCACCTGTCCAAGTTACCGCGTAGCGCTGTATTCCAGCCCAGCCCATTACTGTCCACAAAAAAGGACGGCTATTTGAATTATCTAAAATACCTTGTGCCGCATCTTTGTTAGCATCGAGCGCAAATTGATAGCCTTTACCAGTCCATGCAACATCGAGTTTCTGGGCACGACTTCCGGCGTTACCAACTTCCCAGGCTATTTGTTCAACGCCATTTTCGGTCCACAATCCGGTTCTGAAACCGTGTTTCTTTAAACCTGCAACAACTTCAGGCAAATCGGTATAACCACAACCATAACCATCGTTAGGTAATATCCAACCGCCGGGCATATCATGTTCACGATATTTAGCCGCTACAGATTCGATGACGTCAGGAGTGGTACCTGTTGGGCCGTCGCTCCAGCCAACGGGTACAGTGCCTGGTTTTTTGATATTATCACCGTCGTTGTAGCAATCGGCATCACCGTATTCAAAAGCCCAGCGTGGAATTAGCGGCGCGCGTCCACTAAGTTCGGTGTAGTCAGATAAAATAGATTTTATAGAGTCACCAAAAAAGAAATAAGCATCGAAGCGGTTTTCCTCATGGCTTGCAGTGATGTAGTCATCAGAGCGAAAATCATAACTACCGTTAGCCCAGGTATTTCTTAAAACACCATAGCCTTGGGTGGTCATATAAAATGCTGCCGGGCTAGGGCGGTCGTATTCTTCCCAGCCACCTGAGTAGGATATCTCTAAGGCTTTCCCTTTAAATTCGAACTGGCCATTTTGTTGGCCACCACCAAAGAAATGCTCATTAGTGTTAGTGCTCAACGTTTGATAACTGTTTTTTTCTGCTAAGTCAATTGGCTTAAGTTCCTGCCAAATCAGTGTCTCATTATCGGCCTTATAAGCCTCAAACCTTAACGGCGAACTATAGATGCGCAGTGATAATTGGGTAGTTTGTAATAAGTGATAGTCAGTGTTATCAACTAGCTCATAATCTGTACCACCCAGTTGGTAGGGTAATACGATGTTAGTGCTTTTGTTTTGTGCATCAACTAATTTATTGTTTGCGCCAGCCCAAATTCGAATAACATCAGCTTTAATTAATTCAATTGAAACGCGTTCGTTGTCGTTGGTAGTAATTTCTACACGGCTATCTTGTTGAGTAATAGAGGCAAGTGCACCGAGTTCTTTTGCCGAGAGAGAGTGGCAGTAAATGTTCGAGAGAGCAAGGGCAAGTATGCTTTTGGGTAATAGATGTTTCATTATATTTTCCTTTTTGATCATTTTTATAGTCAGGAATTATTTGTTAAATGTTGTAATTGGACACTGAATGCCAGCTGTTTAGCGTTAAACACTGTGCGACCTTGAATTAAGGTCGCATGAACAGTGCCTGAGGGATCTAGAATGGCCAAATCTGCTTTTTTACCAATAGCAATACTGCCGGTGGAATCTTCAATGCCTAAGAATGTCGCTGGTGATAGACTCGCCATATGCACCGCATCACGTAATTGAACATCAGCCATGTTTGAAAGGTTTTGAACGGCCTTTTCTAGGGTTAGCGTGCTACCTGCCAGTGAGCCTGAGCCTGTGCGGGCTATTCCGCTCTTCACCGTAATGTCAGTTTTCCCCAGCTGATAGTCGCCGTCACTTAAACCACCAGCATTAATGCAATCACTGATTAAGGTGATCTTTTCTGGCGCTTTTAACTGGCAAATCATTTTCAAAATCGCGGGGTGTAGGTGAACACCATCGGCAATGACTTCAACATTAGTGTCATGCAAGAGCACGGCGCCAGTACAGCCAGGCTCCCGGTGATGAATACCGCGCATGCCATTAAAAACATGTACTCCACCACTGGCACCAGAATCGAGGGCATCGACAGTTTGCTGATAAGTTGCATCGGTATGGCCCAACATGACTTTAACGTTACGTTGAGCTAAATAGCGGGTCATCTCACAAGCATTATTTATCTCAGGTGCCAGAGCAAGCACTTTAAGCTGCTGGTTTGACGCTGTAATTAATTGGTCAATCCTTTCGGGGGTAAGACTTAGAAAGTATTGCTCATTATGTGCACCTTTATGTTCATTGGTGAAAAATAAGCCTTCGCTATAACCACCCAATACCTGAGCGCCAGGCATTATTTGTGTGGCTGATTGCCCGATTATCTGCATCGCATCAAGGGTTTCCTGCCATGAGCTAGTTACTGTGGTAGCCAAGAAACCAGTCACTCCGTGACAGGCTAGGGAACTGGAGATTGTATGCATAGACTCAAGGCTTGCATCCATGACATCACAGCCTTCACGACCATGAATATGAAGATCAATAAGCCCAGGTACAATAACCGCGCTACCTAGGGGAATCACAGGGATACCTTGTTCAACAGTGCTAGAAATATCCGCAATCAAGCCATTTTTAATGACAAGGAAATGCTCATGATAATCTTTTTCTTGTGCAATGATTTTTGCGGCCTTCAGGGCGTAAGCATTATTCATTATTAAGTTGCCTCGCCAGTATTGCCGCGCCACGAACACCACTGGCATCGCCAAAGTGTGCTCGTACTATCGGCGGCGCAGTAAAATTGGTGAATAGGTGCTGTTCAATGGAATGAGGTAGCTGTTCAATGACTTTGTCAATCAGGGAAACACCACCGCCAACAATAATAATATCAGGATCATAAGACATAACTATGGTGGCAAAGCTTGCTCCTAACAGATCGAGATAACATTCAAATGCCGTTGTTGCTACTTTATCACCAGCCTGCCATTGCTTAACTAAAGAGGGCACATCAGCACTGTCGCCGCCAAAATGCTTATTTAAATACAGTATGCCTGGCCCTGAAATATAGCCCTCAAAACAGCTATGCAAACCACAGCCACACTTTTTAATTGGTAGCTGATATTTCTGCTGTAAAATCGCCGGAAGTTGTAAATGGCCATACTCACCGGCTATGCCTTGACGACTGAAATAAAGCTTTCCGTTTATTGATAATCCACCAGCAGCTCCAGTACCAAGAATTGCACCATAGACATTGGTGTAATTCTTACCGGCACCATCGACCGCTTCTGATAGGGCAAAGCAACGACAATCATTCTCAATCGCTATTTTACGATCTAGCTTGGCTCCCAAATCAGCAGCGACATTTTTATTATTGAGGCAAGGTACATTGGCAGACAATGACTTTCCTTCGGCATTTACCAATCCTGGTATACCGACCCCAATGGCGCCTGCAATGCCATACTTTGTATCGGCTTGGGTAATCAAGTCGGCCAGAGTATCGATAAATTCCGAATAGCTATCCGTTGGAGTCGGTACGCGCTGGCATTCCAGTCGCTCCAGCTGTTGATTAAAAATGGCTAGTTCTATCTTAGTGCCACCGATATCTAAACCGTATATCATGAATTAATCCTCAAAGGTATGGATAGTGACGCCCTGCACCACACGGTTAACTTCACCGCTCGGGCAAGGGTTATCAGGTGTAATATTTAAAGCCAGAGATTTATAAAAAGATAAAATTTGGCAATAAACCATATAGGGTAATGACAGCCATACATCCTCAAGTTGAATCTTGTTGAATAGCTTTTCAATATTTAAAGTATAAATATGTAGTGTCTTTTGGTCTTTTACTAGCTCGGCAGCTAAGTCACGATCATACTTCTTACTATAAGGGTGATTACTCTCTAGCAATATCAACATTGTTTGTTCATTTACCATCGATTTTGGACCATGCCGAAAACCTAGTGGAGTCTCGGCATGACAGTCAATTTCTCCAGCTGTTAACTCTAGCATCTTTAACGCTGCTTCCGTTGCTATACCGTTGAGCGAACCGCTGCCCAAAAAGGCGATACGATTAAATGGAATCTGTGCTTGATTATAAATATCGTCTAAATGGTTGGTTAATAAATAACGGGTGGCTGTTATCGCTCTGTTTAACTGTTCATGATCCGGCGATAAAATCAACAGGGTGCTAATCATCATCGAAGTAAAGCTGCTGGTCATGGCGAAACTCTGATCTAATGTTTCTTTAGGCATCAATAAACAGAAACTGCCGCTACTTTTTGATAACAATGCTAGTTCCCCGTTTTCATTACAGGTAATAATTAAATGAAAGCAATCATTAACAAGCTGTGAGGCAATTTTCAGCGCAGCTACACTTTCAGGGCTATTGCCTGAGCGCGCATAGGAAATAAGTAATGTTGGTACATTTTTAAGTAAATACTGTTGCGGATTACCAACTAAATCGGTGGTACTGATAGCCTCTATTGGCCTTCCCATCGTTTGAGTAAGACTCGGTGCAATGGTTTCACCAACATAGGCAGAGGTGCCTGCTCCCGTTAAGATGATTCGAAGTTCTTTCTTGGCAAGTATCGGTGCTAGCCAAGCATCGATATCACTTTTTTGTCCCTGTACTATATCGGCGACCTTGCCCCAAGTGTCTGGCTGTTGGCAGATTTCTTTAGCTGTCCAGTAGCCGTTATTTTCATTAAGTTGTGAAGGTGTAATATTTAAATAGTTGTTCATAAGTTATAAATCCTAGAGGCTAAACAGCCTGTTTCCAACAAGCTTGAGCATAGGCTTGAGTAACCTGCTTTATCTTCGCTTTTACCAATTCTTTTGGTGTGTTTTTTATTAAATCAGCACGTACCGCCTGATACTGCTGTGGCATAAATTGACTGAGTAGAGGAAGAGGTATTTCTACACTCGCCAAGTTTGCAAATAGTTTTTCTACGGCTGTTGCAATTCTGTCATCCGGCCAGTAATAACGAATTCGATCGCTATAGCTAAATTGACGATAAATAGGCTGTTGTTTACCGTCAACGTTATAAAACGTTTGCCAATATCCGGGAGACTCGACCATTTGCTCTTCGCAAACATCTCGTAGTTGTGAAGATGAATTTTTATCAAACAGAATATCTTTAATATAACTCAAGGCAAACAGTGCTTCCCTTAAAGCAAAAGTTAATTGTGGGCCAACCTTGAGAATAGCGAAATGATCTTTGATTAATTGCTGGTAGCTTGCAGGCGTTTGATAATCGGTTGAATGCGCTTCAAAGACTATATTTTCAACGTCTTTAATCATTGCTTTTAGAGACTGTGCTTTTTGTGGTTCATATTCGATCACTGAAGTATGGTCAAACTCAACACCAGGTTGAACAACTAAAGCAACAACTCGAGCCCAGGCATCAGTAAGGCCTAGGTGATTAAATGCATACTTATGTTGTAGCAACGTCTGCTTTGCATCATTAGGGTTGGTGACTTCGATGCTATCTATAGCGTGATCAGCACCTCCGGGAGGGGGGACTTCGGTACCAATAATGTAAATAATATCACTGTCGCCAAATTTATTCATCGCGGCTTCTTCTGCCACGGAACACAAAAAGGCGGCACGCTCAGCGATAACTTCATCGGCAAGCGGCGTTGCATCATCAGCACAAGGCATACTGCAATCTAGATGAATTTTTTTGAATCCGGCAGTCACATACTGTTTGATTAATTCAGTTGCTTTCACCATCGCTGTCTCAGCAGTTTCATCTTTCCAGCATACCGGTCCCAGGTGGTCGCCTCCGAGAAAAATTTGATCGCTGGGAAAGCCAACTGATTGTGCTATTTCAATTACGTAATGATAGAAATCTTGCGGCGTCATGCCTGTGTAGCCACCAAACTGATTAACCTGATTAGCAGTAGCCTCTATCAATATTGGAGTATGATCTGCTTTGGCTTGTTCTAACGCCGCTTCTAATACTAATGGGTGCGCTGAACAAACAGCATAGATTCCACGGGATGCATCTTGCTTATTACTTTGCATTATCTGTTGAAACACTTTCATTTAAAACCTCAATATTGTGACACTTACTGTGCAATGATTAATTTGGCGCCGGCTTGCTCTATCGTTTGTGCAAACTCATCTGGAATTTGTGAATCGGTGACAAAGGTATTAATCGCGCTAAAACCACATATTTTATGAATGCCAGTACGGTTAAATTTTGAAGAGTCGGCAACTACAATGACTTCCTTTGCGATCTCACACATAGTGCGATTTAATATGGCTTCGTATTCGAAGTGAGTGGTTATCCCTGAATTAAAATCGATTCCGTCGACACCTAAGATGACTTTGTCAAAATAATAGCGTCGAATACTGTCTTCAGCCTGACTGCCATAGAATGACATCGAGGTTTTCCTTAATGTCCCACCGGTCATCATTACCTCAAAGTCATCGGAATGTAACAAATTTTGCGCAATGTTAAGGCCGTTAGTCATTACTACTAATCGTCTAAATGCGGCTAAACATTTTGCAACTTCTTCAGTTGTTGTTCCCGAGTCCAGGATAATTGCATCCCCTTCATTAATTAAGCTACATACTAATTGCGCTAGCTTTCGTTTTACCTTTATATGCTTGTGGTGCTTTTCATCTACCGATAGCTCCTGCGTAATTTTGTTACAGGCAATAGCGCCGCCTCTGGAGCGAATCAATAATCCTTTCTTATGGAGGTAATTAAGGTCAGAGCGGATAGTTACCGCTGAATACCCATATTTAACAACTAAGTCAGACACTGCAACCTTGCCTTTATTCAGCGCTAACTGAACGATGTCATGCCGTCTTTCTATTGTATTCATAATGTTTACCTTAGAATCGAATTATCTAATAGTTATTATACGAAACTTTCGTTTGCTTTCAATATGAAGGCTGAATGTTTTTTGTAAAGCTCTTTCGTTTTTAAGTTATTGGTTTTTAGGTTTTATTTGTTTTATGTTGTTTTTTGTTGCTTTCATTCGAAAGTAATTGAAGCTCTATCTTGTTGCTTTTGTTGTTTTTGCTGGTTAATAATTAGCATCGTTATTAGCAAGTTAACAATGTGTATAAAACGTTAATAGCACTAAGTTAGATTCTTATATTTCTGGAGAGCATATAAATGAAGCCAATAAATCGTCGACAATTTATACAGTCCGCAATGGGGGTTGCCGCTGCTGGCATGGCGACAGCCTGTGTTACTGGGGCGCCGACTTTTAAGGTTGATAATTCTAAATCAGTCATGGGGCTAGTCGCAGAGAAAATGGATGTTGTTCGAGTGGGTTTTATTGGTGTTGGCGAACGCGGAGTCGGCGCAGTTAAGCACTTTTGCCATATTGATGGCGTCGAAATAAAAGCTATTTGTGATACTCATCAAGCAGTTTTGGACCGAGCGGTTAACATCGTTGTGGAGAAAGGTTTACCCAAGCCAGCAGCATATGGCAGCAGTGAATATGCCTATCGCGACCTTTTAGCCAGAGATGATATTGATATTGTGATCATCTCAACACCTTGGATCTGGCACACCCCAATGGCCGTGGACACTATGTTAAGTGGTAAACATGCCGCTGTTGAAGTACCTGCTGCGACAACCGTTGAAGAAGCGTGGTTGCTAGTTGATACGGCTGAACGGACTCAGAAAAACTGCATGATGCTGGAAAATGTCTGTTATGGCCGTGATGAACTCATGGTGCTTAACATGGTTCGACAAGGTGTGTTTGGTGAGCTATTGCACGGCGAAGCTGCCTATATCCATGAGTTGCGTTGGCAAATGAAGGAGATTGATCATAAGACGGGCTCATGGCGCACCGGTTGGCATGCCAAAGTCAATGGTAATCTATACCCGACTCATGGCCTTGGACCAGTTTCTCAGTATATGAATATTAATCGTGGCGATCGCTTCGATTATCTTACGTCAGTCAGTAGTCCCGCATTAGGCCGCGCAGCTTACGCTAAAAACGAATTTGGGGCTGGTCATCAGCGAAATCAACTCAATTACATTGCCGGTGATATGAATACCAGCATTATTAAAACGGTTAATGGCCGTTCCATTATGGTCCAGCATGATACAACAACGCCACGGCCATATTCTCGTCATAATCTCATTCAAGGAACAAACGGAGTATTCGCTGGTTTCCCAAATCGTATTGCGTTGGAAAAAGGCGGTAGTGGCAGCTACCACAAGTGGGACCACGACATGACCTCTTGGTATGACAAATACGATCATCCGTTATGGCGGAAGATGGGGCAAGAAGCGGAGCGTAATGGTGGCCATGGCGGTATGGACTTCCTAATGTTTTGGCGCATGGTCTATTGTCTGCGTAATGGCGAAGCATTGGATCAAGATGTTTATGATGCAGCCGCGTGGTCCGTTGTATTTCCACTATCGGCACAATCAGTGGCTGACCGCAGTAACAGTAAAAACTTCCCAGATTTTACACGAGGAGTATGGAAAAACGCAAAACCGCTAGCCGTTGTCGGTTAGTCAAGCTTAGTTTGAGTAAATAAGTCGAATCGTAATCGCGTCAATTTGCGAATTGTCGTTGCATATTGTTATTAGAAGAGGACTACATCATGAAAATAAAAACCAGAGTCTCGTTGCTATGCCTTGCAGTAAGTGCTGCCTTAGCTGGTACAGCCTATGCTGCTGAAACACAACAAACCAAAGAAAAGATTGCTGCGCAACAAAAGTCTGATAGTGCAGAAAAATCAGACAAAGATGTCGAAACTATTGTAGTTACTGGCATGCGTAGTAGCATTAAGGAATCGCTGTTTGTAAAGCAAGACTCTATCAATGTTGTTGATGCTATCGTCGCTGAAGACATTGGCAAATTTCCCGATCAAAACATCGCCGAAGCACTGCAACGCATGACGGGTATTACCATCACCCGTAACGGTGGTGAAGGTCAGAATGTTATCGTTCGTGGTTTAGGAGGGGACTATAATGTTACCACCATCAATGGCCGCCGCATGGCATCAGAACACAACAGCCGTAATTTCAACTACGATCTAATCGCTGCGGAACTATTATCTAGCGTAGAAGTTTACAAATCTCCGGTTGCCAATACTCAGGAAGGGGGAATTGGTTCTGTTATTAATATCAAGACCCGCCGCCCACTTGACCTAGATGGCTTTACTTTAACTGGCTCGGTTAAAGGGATCTACGAAGATCGTGTGGAGGAAATTGATCCTCAAGCTTCTTTCTTAATTAGCGATACCTTTAACGATGAAACCTTTGGGGTATTGTTCACTGCAGTGTATTCGGAACGAACGCTGCGTACTGATCGTTACGACGGCCAAGGCTTTTATAACGAAGGTGATGAAGATTGGATCACCGTAAGGCAAGATACTGATGGTGATGGTCAGTTTGATGCTGATATCGATAATGAGTTCGGTACTATTATTCCTGGGTATGTTCGTTATGATAACTGGCAGGATGACCGCAAGCGCATAGGGGCCAGTTTGGCATTACAATGGAAGCCTAACGAAGATATCGAAGTCGCTTTTGATAGCTTATATTCATCGTATGACACTGACGGCACCCGAAACGCCCTATCTTTTGTTACCTATGATGAGTCCTGGACCCCAGGTATCCCTAATGTTACCGATTTGGGCTTTAATGACGAAGGGTTGGTTAATAGATTATCACTATCAGACGGTGCAATGGCCGAAGTGATTAATTCATCGACACCACGAAAAACAGAAGCATATCAGGTTGGTCTTAACACATTGTGGCATGTATCAGATTCGCTAAAGTTTGATTTGGATATCTCGCATTCGAGCACAGAGAACCAAAATAACGGTGACAATCGCTTTATCGTTGCGCGTGGCTTTGTTGATGATGTCACTATCGATGCAACCGGTGCCAATCGCTTACCCGATATTCATATGTCACAACCTCTAACCACCAGTGCTCCCTTTGGCGCTCACTATAGCCTCAATACTGGGGAAGAAATTGAGGATAATATTAGTGAGTTTAAGCTCTCGGGAGAATGGACCCCAGAGCATGAATATGTCTCTAACGTGAGATTTGGCGTTCATTACGGTAAACAAACTAAAGAACGTTCTAATTTCCGTTCACAGAACGCTTCAATGTTCTCTAACGGTGGCGCATACTTTAGCTCTGACCGCTACAGCGATTATAATCCAGACCTCTCTTCAGCCGAAGATATGTATGGTTTAGAGCTGTTGCGCATTCCACAGGAAGCATTATTGGATGCAAATTTCGATAACTTCTTGGCGGGGGGTCCAGGTAGCCATCCCGAGCCCTGGGCAAGGTTTGACTATGACAAACTCTATGCTTATTACGAAAGCATAGAACCAAACGCTGCTAATGATTTTATTAAAGGCTCACCACAGCCAAAAGACTCGTTTGCTTTATCTGAAGCAACCTTGGCGGGCTTTGTTGAGATCGATATTGAAAACGAAATTAATGACCTGCCTTATACCCTTAATATGGGATTGAGAGTCGTAGAAACAGAGGTGACAAGCCAGGGCTATTCATTAGATCCTGACATTGTTGAACTCCACTATGTTGATAAAAAAGATACCAACGGAGAGGTTATTTTAGACGGTAACGGAAACACTACACCATTATTACAATTTGTTGATCGCCAAGAAGATTATCAACAGCAAGTAGCTTTTACCGATAGCTATGTTGACGTATTACCTAGCTTAAACTTCAAGTTAAATCTTCAGGATGATTTACTGTTCCGTTTTAATGCAGCGAAAGTAATTACCCGACCAAACATCGGCTATTTAAAAGCTTGGAGCTACGTTAACTTGCTTGAACAGGAATTTGTTGCCTCTAGCCCAGGTTTAAAGCCTATGCGAGCAACTCAGTTTGATACGGCCCTTGAATGGTATTTTTCTGAGTACGGTGCTTTAACTTCGGCATTTTTCTATAAAGATATTAACTCAACGAGCCCTGAATTTGATGAGACGGGCAGCACAACTATCGATGGTGTTGACTTTAGAACCAAGGGCTACGTGACCGGTGAATATGGTGCGAAAGTCAAAGGGATAGAGCTAGCTTATCAACAATCTTTTGACGACCTGCTTCCTGCTCCCTTTAATGGCCTAGGTGTTCAGTTTAACTATACGTATGTGCAAAGCAGTAATGAAGATCCGGATAAAGCAGACTTGCCTTTCGTTCGCATGCCTAAAAACTCATACAATGCCGTAGTTTATTATGAGGATGATACAGTTCAGGCGCGTTTGGCCTATAACTGGCGTGGAAAAATGCTTATTAATGCCAATGAATGGGGCGGTGCGAGCTGGGAAGTTGATTACGGTCAGCTAGATTTTAGCTCAAGTTATCAAGTGAGCGAACAAACCAATGTCAATTTCAGTGTTAGTAACCTGACTAATGAAAGTAATTGGCAGTTTGTTGAACGTCCTGAACAGGTACGTTTCTTGAGTCTATATGGGAGAGTGATTAACGTTGGTGTTAGCGTTGCGCTCTAACCTATAGTCTTCACTGACAAGGACGTCGTGAGCTAACGAAAAAACCTTCCGCTCAAGGGCGCACATTGTAACTTTTGGCAGCCAGTAACCTCTCTTTATTTTTGTATTACTGGCTGTCACATTAAACTAAAGCAATCTGAACTCTTAATTCGCACGCTAAATAATCATCATGCAGAGAAGTAAACCGTTTGCATGTTATAGCATGGAGACTGCTCGGGCTCTGTGGAGAGAGAGTGGTATCCGTAGCTTTTTCATCTCTCGAAATGAACATTTGATTTCGTTATGGGTCTGTCGGCTTGGTTATTTTAAGATTGAGGATTATTGATGAAAAGTAAAAACTTAATAAACATCATTAAATACATGACAATTATTTCATTCTTTACCGGAATCAGTGGCTGTGGTGGCAATAGTAATGCGCCCACACCCAAACTGTCTCCAGAACCGGTCGATGTGGTAATTCCTGAGCCCGAACTACCTGTTGTGATCGCCGTTGCTGGAAATAGCTGGGTTGGCGGAGACCCCGCTAAAAGCGATCAGATGATTGGTGATAACGGCTTAAGTAACTGGAATGATAGTAATGATCAAGTTAATACCTATGTTTACCTCGGTCAGACTGGTAAATTGGATATCGGGGTTAAAGGGAAAGTAGCCATGGGTACCTCTAAGATTGCAATAACTTTAGGGAGTGTGACAAAAACAGTAGAGCTGAGCAATACCGAGAGTAAGAGCATTTATGTAGGTCGATTTGATGTTGATACTGTCGGTTATCAAAAAATAACATTAACTGGTATTAGTTCTGATGCCAGTAACTTCGCAGATATTAGCGATATTTTAATTGGTGGTAAGGCAGCCGAAGGTGAAAATTATTTTGTTAAGGAGGAGTTTTACTGGGGGCGTCGTGGGCCATCAGTTCATCTAGGCTATAAGCTTCCTAATTCTCGTAAAGATTATGAATGGTTCTATGGCGAACTTGAAGTGCCGAACGGTCAGGATGTGCTGGGAACTTATTACATGGTGAATGGTTTTGGCGAAGGATACTTTGGCATTCAAGTTAACTCTGCCACTGAGCGCCGGATCTTATTTTCAATCTGGAGCCCTTATCAAACAGATGATCCTGATAGTATTCCAGAAGAGCAACGGATTAAGTTGCTAGCTAAAGGGGATGATGTCTATTCTGGGAAATTTGGTAATGAAGGTTCAGGTGGTCAAAGTTACCTTAGATACAATTGGCAAACAGATACCCGCTATCGCTTCTTACTTCGCGTTACGCCCGCTGATAATAAAAAAACAGAGTATACCGCTTACTTTAAAACGCCAGAAGATCAAGAGTGGCAATTAATAGCAAGTTTTAGCCGTCCAGAAACCTCAACTTATGTTAAGCGCCCTTATTCATTTTTGGAGAATTTTCTTCCCCGAACAGGCGATCTAGAACGCAAAGCGCTATACACCAATCAATGGTTACGCGATACCGACGGTTTTTGGCATGATTTGACCAGCGCTACGTTTACTTATGACGCAACGGCTGAAAAGAAATCACGTTTGGATTATCAAGGCGGAGTCGAAAATGGCATGTACTTTTTGCGCAACGACGGTTTTTTCACTGGTAATACGGTTAAAGGAACAACGTTGAATCGTGCGCCAGGAATCGAACCTGTTATTGATTTCGCAACGATAGGCGGTACTTCAACTATTGCGCTAAGCGATAACACTGAACAAGCGGTACCTAAGCTACTTACTGGCGCAACCCAACAATATAAATTGAGCGTGCCAGAGTCAGTATCAAATGTAACTTTTTCGATTGAAGGAAGTGCTGGTAACGCCGATTTGTATGTTAAAAAAGGCAGCGAAGCCACCATCGATATCAATGACTGTGCGGCAGCAAACAATGGCAGTGTAGAGTCATGTACTGTCACTGGTGGCGGAGCCACTGATTATTATGCCTTGATCTATGCGATTGAAGAAGTTACCGATCTCACTATCAAAGCAACTTATGTGTCTAAGCTCGATAGTAGCCTGTTCACAGCAACCTCAGAGTCTGTAGTGCAAAGTGGTCACGAACTTACTAATGCATTTGATGGTGATTTTACTACGTTTTGGCATACCTCATGGGCAGAAGAGGCGCTAAGCTATCCGCCTACAGTCGATATTGACTTGGGTGACACTTATAATGTTACAGCACTTGAATATACGCCACATGAAGGCTCTGGAAACGTTTCCATTGCAGATTATGAAATCTATGTCAGTGACTTGGCAGCTGATTTTGGTGAAGCTGTCGCTAGTGGTACCTGGTCTTGGTCCGGCAATAGCGATGCTAAAACTGTGACATTTTCAGCTAAAGCTGGTCGTTACTTGAGACTGGTGGCAATCTCTGAGACAAATGGTAAAGAATGTGCTGCGGCAGCAGAGATCAATGTTTTTAGTGTCGCAGCTATCGATAACGGTTCCACAACGGGCAGTGGTGAACAATCGAAATTGGACAATAACACACTAAATGCGTTTTCTGATTCCCTAGAGCAATCTTCTCATGCAATTCTAAACGCATTAGATGGTGACCTCGATACTATTTGGCATACTGCATGGAGTAGTGGTGCCCCACCGAATTATCCACATAATGTGATAATTGACTTGAATGAAAACCATGCCGTGACAGCGTTTGAATATACTGCTCGTAATGGCGCAGGCAATGGCACTATTGCTGGTTATGAAATCTATGTTAGCGAAAGTGACACTGACTTTGGTGAAGCCGTTGCTATCGGTTCTTGGGAGTGGTCAAGTGGTAGTCTGGTTAAAAAAGTAGACTTTGCTGCGACAACGGGCCGTTATGTTCAGTTGATTGCCACGTCTGAGAAAAACAATAATACATGGGCTTCTGCGGCAGAGTTTAATGTTTATGTCAGTGATTAAAAGTGACCTATCTAACTAAATTGAAAAGTCTGTGACTGAGGCTATCGGCATTCGATCCAGCTTAATTAGTTGCATTAGTTGGCATAGTCCCTAATAACAGCTGCTATTTATCCCTTCGCCCTAATGAAAACTCCTAGGATAAAGTGTGCTTGCTTGGGCGAAGGATTTGCTAATTCCCCACTAGGAAATAATTGTGAAGATACGCCGAAGGTAACCACTCAACACATATAAACCACAAGAGTGCACTAATCATTTGGGTCGCTGGCTGTAGTGGCTCATCGAGCTGTACTATTTCGCTATCACTTTATTTCAGGCATAAAAAATTGCCTATCTGATTACTGAGGGCGATTGCTTTACCATTAATAGATAGTTTAAGTGATTGGATGCGGGGCAGTTTAGTGCTGAAACTAACAGGTATTTAACAACCCTTGGGCTAAGCTGCCTATTGACATTCTATCTATATAATCCCAATTGCTACTCCTAGGCGTTATAACTGCAGATATTACAAATATACGCTAAGTTAATCTTCCCGATACAGATTGAATTTGCCGGGACACAACGTCATTTACTTGGCTTTTAGTTTATGGGTATGCTGCTATAAATCCCCCACCGTTAAGCATCAGGCTAACGATATAAACTAATATTTAACGATGACAATTTGCCCTCATTTACCTTAGCAAATAACTCCCATTTCTATCTTCGTCAACGTAACGAGAAAGCGTACGTTAATAACAAAATCGGTGCAATCGCATTGAAAATTGCACCTATAGTTTTCAGTATCTACTCTTTTAAAATTTTGGCGTTTATATAACTTATTGTATTTTAAGTGGTAATTTGTTTTGGCTTAGTGTTTGCATTTGGCCGGCAGCTTCAAGGGATAACAGCTAAATTGAGGCCAATATAATGAACTTGCAAACATGATGACTTTAGGAAATATGTGAAATTTAGTTTAGAAATGCTGAGCGAGTGGGCAAGGCAGCAGAACAACGATCATCCTCAATAATATATTTGATTATCAAGTAAACCACTTAGAGTAACGAGCTCACTGTTGAGCTTTCTAACTGGTGATTCTTGTTTGCGATTTAATCCCAATTAACCGAATCAGGGAAGGACATTACGATTAATGTTATGAAACATCTCAAATCTACAGGGCAACAATCACAAAGCAAAGCATCTGATATTCTAAAACGCCATGATAACTACCTAGGTCAGTTCGGCCAGTGGCAGGTAAATAGCCATTTTCAGGCAATTTACTCAACTGCGCAACAAAGAGTCATTGGCTATGAGGGGCTTCTTAGGGCCTCTGCGGATGGGGTGCAACAATCGCCTTTAGCGGCGTTTTCCTCTTGCAGGGATAGCATTGAAAAAAGTCAGCTGGACCGGCTTAGTCGCACACTTCATCTGCTAAATTTCAAATCAGTTCAACGTCAGGGCTATTGGCTATTTATTAATATTTGTTGCGAAGAAATTCACCCGAATAACTTGTGCACAGATAACCTGGTAAATTTGCTAGCAGAACACGGCTATCAACCTCAGCAAATTGTCATCGAAATATTAGAGGATGCAATTCACGATGAATGCCTTTTGGCAGAGTTTATTTATGTCTATAAACAAGCTGGCTTTATTATTGCCATCGATGATTTTGGTGCAGGTCATTCTAATTTTGATCGGATCTGGCGAGTGAGTCCAAATATTGTCAAGCTCGATAGTTGCATGGTTAAAACGGCGGTAACAGACAAACGTGTTCGTAGGATATTTTCTCGTCTCGTTAAGCTATTGCGCGAAACAGAATGCTTGGTATTAATTGAAGGTGTAGAAACGGAAGATGAGGCGATGCTAGCGATGGATACCGAGGCCGATATGGTACAGGGCTTTTTCTATTCGCTGCCTGCATTACTGACAGAGCAAGTTCCTGGATGCGAATCTTTTGAGTTAGTTAGTCAAAAGCTTGCGCTTAAAAAAGCCAAAGAAAGCAACAGCTATGGTGAGCGAGTTGAGGTGTTTAAAGCGTTATTGCTTCAATGCGCTAAGAAAATTCAATTGGGGCAGCTATTTAAACAAAGTTGTGTTGATTTGCTGAGTCAATACGCCTGCGGTCAAATGTATTTAATAAATGATAGTGGACAACAAGTTACTGAAACGCTAGCGGGGGAGCATTTGCGTGTAAATAGACATTATCAGCCGTTTTCCTGTGGCCGTGGTGCTAATTGGGGACGACGTGGTTATTTTACCACGGCGATAGCATCGCTTGGGGAGGTACATATTTCAGCACCGTATTTAGCGCTACCTGGTGGGACGATGAGTGTTACTTTCTCGTTGGCTTTTAACTGTCAAGGTCAGATATTGGTGTCATGTTGTGATTTTGATTTGCACTTTCTGGAAGCTGCAACAGATCTGCCGTTAGCTACCCGCCAACTTATCAGTTAATTTACTGTATAGGATATTTTATGAAACTACAGTCAAATCAGAGTCAGTGGCCTAACGAGCGATGTACTGGAAGGCTAGAGCGCTTCAGTTATAGCGTGTTACTTTTTGAAAGTAATGATGCTCGTAATAATCGCTTGCATAACGCTTTAGAAAGTTATGGTTATAACGTCTTGGCGAGGTTACCTATGCAAAGTGATTTAGTTAGTCCGTTAAGCCAAATTTCCGCTAATGTGGTGATTTTGAATGTTCGTTCACTCGAACCCGAAGTCATTAACGGAATGAAAGAGCTGCATCGTATTAACCCGCATCCGGTGATCATTATTTCTAGGCAAGATGCGCACGAAATTATAGCGCTGGCAGTTAAATCTGGAGTTAGCGCATATGTTGTTGATGATGTTGAGCTACAGCGTCTGCCTTCAATTATTACGGTTGCTAAAGCGAGGTTTGACGAATTTCAGCAGTTACGTCAAGAGCTGGTTCAAACCAAGGATAAGCTTGCTAGCCGAAAATTACTTGAACGTGCCAAAGGGTTGTTAATGAAGCACCGGAGGATTGACGAAGATGAGGCGTACAAGTGTCTTCGTAAGATGGCAATGGATAAAGGACAAACAATAACCCTCGTTGCGCAAAATATTATTGACGTGATGTCCTTGATAACTTCTGAGCATGATTAAAGGTGAGTGGACAGTTATTCACAAACTTGGTGCAGCTAATTGACTTTTTGCACTTTTATTGAGCTGCAGTGAGCCTTTAAAAATTTAAAGAAATAGTTAAAGCCGCCACAAGCGGATATTTTAAATGTTGGCACACTATCTGCTAATTAATCTATATAGGTTAATTTTGGTGTTTATTTTAACACTGTAAATTTATTAAACGCTTTTTATCAACGGCGATAGAAAGTGAAAATACTGGCTGCGATGATGCAGCAGTAAACTTTTGGGCAACGGCGCTCATTAACTGGCTACCTTAATTGGGAGCCGGTTAATGAGCGTTTTTTTTTGGGTAAATAAAAGGAACATTTAATGAAATGGTTTAAGGCAGTTAAATTTGCAGCAATGATAACGGCGACTGGCGCCGGTTTGGGTACAGCAACTGTACAGGCTGAGAAGCTTGGCTTTCCAGAAAAGGAGGAGCTGAGATTTGGTTTTATTAAACTTACCGATATGGCGCCGATTGCGATCGCCTACGAAAAGGGGTACTTCGAAGACGAAGGGTTGTATGTCACTATCGAAGCGCAGGCAAACTGGAAAGTATTGCTAGACGGTGTGATTGATGGCCGCCTTGATGGTGCGCATATGCTGGCAGGTCAACCGCTGGCAGCGACAATGGGGCTGGGCACTAAGGCAAATATCATTACGCCGTTTTCAATGGATTTAAATGGTAATGGTATAACTGTTTCAAATGATATTTGGCAACAAATGAAGCCAAATATCGCAAAACAGCCCGATGGGCGACCTATTCACCCAATTAAGGCTGATGCTTTAAAACCTGTGGTTGAGCAATTTCAGGAAAAAGGACAACCATTTAATATGGGGATGGTGTTCCCGGTATCAACTCATAATTACGAGCTACGTTATTGGTTAGCTGCCGGTGATATTCACCCAGGTTATTACGCGCCACATAAAGGAGATACCACAGGGCAAATAGATGCGCAGGCCCTATTGTCTGTAACACCGCCGCCACAGATGCCAGCAACTATGGAGGCTGGCACTATTCACGGCTATTGTGTTGGTGAGCCTTGGAATCAGCAGGCGGTCTTCAAGGGGATAGGTGTCCCTGTGATCACCGATTATGAAATTTGGAGAAATAACCCAGAAAAAGTCTTTGGAATCACAGCACAATTCGCCGAAAGATATCCAAATACCACTATTCGTCTTACCCGCGCTTTGATTCGTGCCGCGATGTGGCTTGATGACAACAATAATGCTAACCGACCTGAAGCCGTGAAAATTCTTTCGCAGTCGAATTATGTCGGTGCGGACTATGATGTTATTGCCAACAGCATGACTGGTACCTTTGAGTATGAGAAAGGAGATAAGCGAGAAGTTCCTGACTTTAATGTATTTTTCCGTCACAACGCCACCTATCCATACTATTCAGATGCTATTTGGTATCTAACGCAGATGCGTCGTTGGGGCCAGATATCTGAGCATAAGTCTGACGATTGGTACAAGGCGTTAGCCGCTAAGGTTTATCGTCCTGACATTTATGAAAAAGCTGCTAAGTCACTGGTTAAAGACAAGTTAGCTAATCCGATAGATTTTCCAGACTTTGCGAAAGAAGATGGCTTTAAGCCACCTCAAACCGGCTTTATTGATGCCATGGTTTATGACGGCAAGTATCCAAACGAATACATAAATAAGTTTGTCATTGGCTTAAAGCAAGATGACAAGCTCTAGGCTTGTCGCCGATTACAATGTAATTAACGAGTTAGGTAAGAATATGACGACATTATTAATGAAAAATAAACAAGTGGTCTTTTCGCTGTTTTTGACAGTTAGGACTATGGTGGTAACCAGTGTAAGGCGGACACTAATGCCCGTTGTCGGAGCGCTTGTCTTTTTGCTTATTTGGTCAAGCGTCGCTCCAAATATTGATACCTCGTTGGGCAAATTCCCAGGCCCTTCAGCGGTTATTCAACAATTTGGTGTGCTGTATCAGGCACACCTCAGTGAAGCAGACAAGGAAGAAGCATTCTTTCTACGTCAGCAGCAGCGTAATGAGCAGCGCGTTGCACAAGACCCGACCTATGTGCCAAAGGTCCGCGCTTATACTGGCAAAGATACCTTTCCGCAACAGATTGTAACCAGTCTGGTTACAGTGATGAGTGGATTCACATTAGCGGTAATTATCGCTATCCCGCTAGGTATAGCTATTGGCCTGAGTAAGCCGCTTAGTATGGCGGTCAACCCCATTATCCAGTTGTTTAAGCCCGTTTCACCGTTAGCTTGGTTACCACTGGTGACCATGGTTGTCAGTGCGTTGTATGTTACGCCAGACCCTATGGTGCCCAAGGCGTTTTTAAACTCGATGATAACAGTAACTCTCTGTTGTCTATGGCCGATGGTAATTAATACTGCAATTGGGGTTGCATCGATTAACAGTGATTTGGTGAATGTCAGTCGTGTCTTACAGCTGCCTGCGCTGAAACATGTTCAGAAAATAGTCCTACCTGCCTCTATACCAATGATATTTACCGGTATGCGCCTGTCCCTTGGGGTAGCCTGGATGGTGTTAATTGCTGCTGAAATGTTGGCCCAGAACCCTGGTTTGGGAAAGTTTGTTTGGGATGAATATCAAAACGGCAGCTCTGATTCGCTTAGCCGAATCATGGCATCAGTTATTGTGATTGGCTTGATTGGTTTTCTATTAGACCGTGCGATGTTGCTTTTGCAACGCGTGTTCTCTTGGGATAAAAGCAGTGAAATACGATAACAATATGATTAAAAATACGAATTTATTAGGAGAGTGACAGATGAGTACATTGCTAAATATTAGTCAGATAGACATGGTGTTTCCTACACCCAAAGGCGATTTTACCGCATTGAAAAATGTCGATTTAAAAATCAATAAAGGTGAATTTATCTCATTAATTGGTCATTCGGGCTGCGGTAAATCGACCGTACTTAATATCGTCGCAGGTCTATACCGGGCGACAAAAGGTGGAGTTATCTTAAAACAAAAAGAAGTAACTCAACCAGGGCCTGAACGCGCTGTGGTGTTCCAAAATCACAGCTTGCTACCTTGGTTATCGGCTTATGGCAATGTCGAGCTGGCCGCGAGACAAGTGTTCGGTAAAACCAAATCTAAATCAGAAATAAAAGATTGGGTTGAGCACAACTTAAAACTGGTACATATGGATCATGCAATGAATAAACGACCGGATGAAATCTCTGGTGGTATGAAGCAACGGGTTGGCATTGCTCGAGCGTTGGCTATGGAACCGGAAATATTGTTGATGGATGAGCCATTTGGTGCTCTTGACGCATTAACCCGTGCTCATATGCAGGATTCATTAATGGAAATACAAAATGAACTCAACAATACCGTCATTATGATTACTCATGATGTTGATGAGGCCGTGTTGCTATCAGATCGCATTGTCATGATGACTAATGGGCCTGCTGCCACCATCGGCGAAATTCTCGATATCAATTTAGAACGACCTAGAGACCGAGTAGCTTTGGCCAACGACCCTGAATACAACCGGTTAAGAAGTAAAGTGTTGAAGTTTCTTTATGAAAAACAACGCAAAGTTGAACCTATTACCTCAAAAACCACAAAAGCAGCTGAGAGTAAGCCCGATACTGCGCAGCAGGCAGTTTAATTTTTAATATATCCAACAAAGATAGAGAGTTTTTATTTATGAAAAATTTACAGCGCAACGTTTTTAGCTTTTTTATTACCACAATTCTTGCTGGTGGCTCTAGTTCAGCGCTGGCAGCTAGTAGTACGAATATCGGTAAAAGCTATGGGGATTTGCGGTTAAGGTATGAAGGCGTTGAACAAGATAATAGCGCCAGAAATGCAAGCGGACTAACCTTGCGTACACGATTAGGATTTTCAACGGCGCAGTTCAAAGGCTTTTCATCGACAGTTGAATTTGAAGATAGCCGAGTGGTAGCTGGTGTTGATGATTATAAAAACACCTTGGGACTAGGGAATCAATACTCGGCGGTAGCCGATCCCGAAACAACGGAGTTAGACCAAGCTCTGCTGCAGTATAAAACTAAAGACTTAACTGCCAAGGTTGGCCGTCAAGTACTTACCTTTGATAATCACCGATTTGTTGGTCATGTCGGCTGGCGTCAGGATCGACAAACCTTTGATGGAGCGAGTTTTAATTACACTGGGATTGATAACCTAAGCGTAAATTATAGCTACCTAAATCAGCGAAACCGTATATTTGCTCAGAGTAAAGACATCAGCGCGAGCGATCATTTAGTCAACCTATCCTATAAAACAACGCATGGAGTAATAACAGGGTACAGCTACTTACTTGAACAGGATAGTAAGGGTGATAATGGCCTCGACACTTATGGTGTGCGATTCAGCGGCAGCGCTAACAAAGGTAACAGTAAATACCTTTATAGTGCCGAGTATGCTATACAGGAATCACAGATTGGCGCGATTGAATACGATGCTAGTTACTTGTTGTTAGAAGCTGGTGCTGTATTTAAAGGTATTACGGCTAAACTTGGATACGAAGTATTAGGCTCTGATAATGGAAACTACGGTTTCTCTACACCACTGGCAACACTTCACAAATTTAATGGCTGGGCGGATCAGTTTTTAGCGACTCCTAAACAGGGATTAACTGATATTTCCCTGGCATTGTCTGGCAAAGTAGCACAAGGAACATGGAATATAACCTATCATGATTTTAGCAGCGAAGAACCCGGTGCTGGTCTTGATGACTTAGGGAGTGAACTTGATCTTGCTTATGTGGTGAAGTTTGCCAAACACTATAACGCAGGCATCAAATATGCCGCCTATCAAGCAGGAGGTACGGAGTTTAACAAAGTTGATACTGACAAACTGTGGCTGTGGGTTGGCGCTTCATTTTAAAAACGGTCTACAGCTAATATATCATAGTATTTGAATTCGACTTTTCGCTGCTATTTATTGTTACTTTTTAATCTGTTGAGTTTTTCAGGCGAACGACTGTTTATACAGTGGTTCGCCATGGACGCAATCAACATTACTTTATTGGGAATGAATTTAGACTGCGCGGCAAATAGCTTTAAGGCGAACTTATGCGGAAGCTACTGACTATTGAAACGAATCGGGAGATAACTGTTTTTGCTAAACTTAATCAAGAGCTATCAGATAGTTTCACTGAGGCTCACTTTATTTCAGGCATAAAAAATTGCCTATCTGATTACTGAGGGCGATTGCTTTACCATTAATAGATAGTTTAAG
>CAKZQF010000231.1 GCA_937139475.1 uncultured Gammaproteobacteria bacterium
TGGTCAACATCAGTCCCTTTAATAATCGCCACATAGTATGACAATAACTGTAAAGGAATAGTGTAAAGAATCGGCGCAACTATTTCCTCAATCGCAGGAACATCAATAACACGCATCGTATCATCACTTTGGAATTGACTGGCACTGTCGGCAAAAACGTACAATATACCGCCACGGGCACGTACTTCTTCGACATTAGATTGTAGCTTCTCAAGTAATTCATTATTTGGCGCAACAACAATAATTGGCATTTCTGCGTCAATCAGTGCTAACGGGCCATGTTTTAATTCACCGGCAGCATAGGCTTCGGCGTGAATGTATGAGATTTCTTTGAGCTTAAGTGCACCTTCCATTGCAATTGGGTACTGATCACCACGCCCTAAGAATAGCGAGTGATTCTTATCCGCAAACTCAGGAGCAAGCGACTCAATAGAATCGCTTAGCGACAAGCTCTCTTCAATTTTTGCTGGTAGTGCGTTTAAGCCATCGACAATCGCTTGTTGGGTTTCAGCTGGCATATTACGCTTTTGACCAATAGCCAGTACCATCATTAATAAGCCAACAAGCTGCGTGGTAAATGCTTTAGTTGATGCAACACCGATCTCAGCACCCGCTTTAGTCATAAACGCTAAATCAGATTCTCGAACAAGTGATGAGCCATCAACATTACATAGAACCAGCGAAGACATGTAACCAATTTCTTTAGCTAAGCGTAATGCCGCTAGTGTATCGGCTGTTTCACCAGACTGAGAAATGGTTACCAATAAGCTATTTGGCTGCACCACTGAGCGGCGATACCTAAATTCAGAAGCTATTTCAACGTTACACGAAACGCCTGCTAAGTCTTCAAGCCAATATCTTGCCACCATTGCCGCGTGATAACTGGTACCACAAGCGATAATTTGAATATGATTAACTTTTTCAAAGACACTTGAAGAGCCTGCACCGAAAACATCCTCCGCTATCAGTCCATCGACAAGACGTCCTGCTAGCGTGTTACGTACTGCAAGTGGTTGCTCATGTATCTCTTTCATCATGTAATGGCGATACTCGCCTTTACCATCCGACTCGACTGAAATATCAGTGACTTTCGCTTCACGCTCGACACTATTACCTTCACTATCAAAAACATTAATTGCAAAGCGAGAGACTTCAGCAACATCACCTTCTTCTAAATACATAAAGTTATGCGTTACAGGTAATAACGCACGAAGATCTGAGGCAATAAAGTTCTCGCCTAAGCCTAACCCGATAACTAACGGGCTACCAGAGCGAGCAACTACAACGGTTTCAGGATTATTAACATCCATGATTACTGTACCGTAAGCGCCACGAACCATTTTTGTGGTATCCTGCACAGCACCAAGTAAGTTTGCAGCAGACTTTAGATTTTCAGCAATAAGGTGAGTTAACACTTCCGTATCAGTATCAGAATTAAACACATAGCCTTTGGCTTTAAGCTCAGCACGCAACTCACTGTGGTTTTCAATAATGCCGTTATGTACCACAACAATATCGTTATTTGACGCGTGAGGGTGTGCATTTGCTTCAGTCACGCCGCCGTGAGTTGCCCAACGGGTATGCGCAATACCTGTACCGCCAGATACATTGTAATCAGCGACTTTATCTTGCAGATTTTGAACTTTTCCTACACTACGAACACGCTCAAACGATCCAGCTTGTGCAATAACAGCTAAGCCAGCTGAGTCATAACCACGGTATTCTAAACGTTTCAATCCTTCGATTAGTATGTCACTAACATCACGTTGCGCCACTGCGCCAACTATTCCACACATTTCTTTCTTTCCTTATGCTTTATTCTTTTTAGGGCGAGGCCAGTTAGCAATATGGCGCTGCTTAACACGGGTAATAACTAGCTCATTATCAGCAACTTCACTGGTAATTGTAGCGCCAGCACCAATCGTCGCGCCTTGACCTATTTTAACTGGCGCAACCAACTGACTATCAGAACCAATAAAGGCATCATCACCAATTTCAGTTAAATGCTTATTGGCACCATCGTAGTTACAGGTAATAGTACCAGCGCCAATATTTACATTGGCGCCGATTTGAGCATCGCCCAAGTAAGCAAGGTGGCCAGCCTTGGCACCCTGGCCAAGTTGGACTTTTTTCATTTCAACGAAGTTGCCTACATGGGAATCATTAGCCATGTTAGAGCCAGGGCGTAAACGCGCGAAAGGACCTACAGAACACGCTTGGCCTACAGCAGAGTCTTCGATAATTGAATTAGGTTTCACTTCACTATTATCACCGATACTACAATTGGTCAGCACACAGTTGGCACCAATTTTCACATTGTCACCTAGGGTTACCTTACCCTCAACGATTAAGTTAATATCGATTTCACAATCTTGACCAATAGTTAACTCACCACGGATATCAATACGAGCAGGATCGCTTAAGGTGGCACCGGCCACCATTAAGTCATGAGCTTGCTGTAATTGATAAGCGCGTTCAAGCTGCGCCAATTGTAATTTATTATTTACGCCTTCCACTTCAACTTCAGTTTCAGGGTTTGCTGCAACGATGCGTTTACCTTGCTGATGCGCCATAGCGATGATATCTGTTAAGTAATACTCTTGCTGCGCGTTATCATTACTTAGATTACTAAGCCAATGCTTCAAATCCTTCACATCAGCAACCAAGATACCTGTATTAATTTCATTAATTAATAACTGTTCTGGTGTCGCGTCTTTTTGTTCAACGATACCAACAACTTCACCGTTTTCTCTAACAATGCGGCCATAGCCTGTTGGATTATCTAACGACACCGTTAATAAGCCGATTCCGCCCTGTGGTTGTGCAGCCAATAAGCGCTCAAGTGTAGATGTTTCAATTAAAGGAACATCACCATATAGAATTAACGCCTTGCCGCTATCTAATGCAGGCATAGCTTGTGCAACAGCATGACCAGTACCGAGTTGTTCGGCCTGCAGCGCCCATGAGACATCACGATGAGCTAATGCTTGCTGCATTAAATCGCCACCATGACCATAAACTAATTGGGTAGTCGCTACATTTGAAAGTTTGGTTGCAGCGTCAATAACATGCTCAACCATAGATTTTGCGGCGATTTTATGAAGAACTTTTGGCAACGCTGAGCGCATTCGAGTTCCTTTGCCCGCTGCCAAGATAACAAGATGTAATTCCATAGGGTTGTTAGTAAATAATTTGAAGGAAACTATATTGTAGTCAATCGAGTATGGGATGTCGATAAATAGGCGCTTAAACACACAAACTAGTCTGTTATGACCTCAATTTGACCATTTGAACGCTCAAATATCTCCCTATTAAACTCAGTTATGCGCCGCGCGTCTATTTCGACTTGGTAATCGATAAGCTCGCCGTAATCGGCAGTTTTAATCACCGCTTTATATTGTGCCACCAATAGTTCAACCAAATTAGTCCATTGATAGCTACTTTTAAAGCTAACTATTTCAGTAACGGCTTTGAGCTCTGTTTGGGCCTGTGCCAAGACAGCAGTAACAGCACCGCCATAAGCTCGTGCCATACCGCCAGTACCAAGCTTGGTTCCACCAAAATAACGGGTTACCACCACTGTTATTTCGCCAATACCACTGCCCTGTAGTACATTAAGCATCGGGCGCCCGGCACAGCCCGAAGGCTCGCCGTCATCAGAGAAGCCAATTTCGATACTATTTTCCGGACGATTTGCCACATAGGCTGAACAATTATGACTGGCATCGGGATGCAGTGCTTTTATTTCATTAACAAATGCCTTAGCGGCAGCAACCCCTGAGGTTGGTGCTATATAGGCCAAAAACTTACTGCGCTTAACCTCTGTCTGCACCATTAACGGCGCAGACAAGACTAAATAAGGGGTCTTATTCATTTGACCCATTACGCCAAGTCGCAATCGCGAGTCATATTTTCAATATGATTTTGATGAACGATTATGTTGTCTTCAATGCGGATGCCACCATAAGGTTTAAAGCACTCGACACGCTGCCAGTTAATGTATTGGCCATTTTCGGTTTGTTTAAGATCTTCTAGCAGACTATCGATAAAATATAAGCCTGGCTCTATGGTCATTACCTGACGCGCCTCAATCACCCGAGTGCAACGTAAAAAAGGATGCTGCTCTGGTGCCGCGATGTGAGTACCGCGTTCATCACTCATAAAGCCACCGACATCATGCACTTGAATGCCAATAAAATGTCCTAACCCATGGGGAAAGAATGTGCTAGATATGCCTTTTTCTACAATTTCAGCCGCCGACAGCTTCACAATATCAAAGTCACTAAGTACCTCAGCAAGCAACAGATGCATATTCAAATGCAAATCAGTGTAACTTACCCCGGGTTTAACTTGCTCTATAATAGCGAGCTGCTTTTCATTAACTGCATTAATTAATTGTAAAAACTCATCATCGACAAACGAATAGGTACGGGTGATATCTGATGCAAACCCATTATAGTTTGCACCCGCGTCGATTAAAAATGACTTAAATGTATTCGGCGCTTCTTGTTCAAGCAAGGTGTAATGCAAAATAGAAGCAGCCTTATTAAGCGCAACAATATTGCTATACGGCACTTCATTTTCAGTGTGCTTAATTGCACTTAGATAAGACAGCTGAATTCCATATTCTGAGTTTTTCTCTAAAAATGCCTGCTTGGCTGCCTTATGCCCCATCACTGCAATACGATTAGCTTCACGTAAACAATGCATTTCATAGTCCGTTTTGTAGGCACGGTGATAATGGAAATATGATAAAACTTCTTCAGGGTTAAGTATGCCGATATTAAGCACTTCTGCGACATCAATGTGCTCGCCTATATAGGCTGTACGCTCGAGCGATGATGGTAAAAAATTAGCCACTTGGTCTGGCTTGCTCAATAGCTCGATATCAAAGGCTTGGGTCCAAAAGTCATTCGGCTCATCCGGCACTTTGTGCCAGAAATCGACAGGACGGTAGAAAATGAGCTTAGGTTTGGATTCACCATCGATCACTATCCAGCAATTAGGGTTATCAGTAACTGGTACCCAATGCTTAAAGTGCGGATTAACTTTAAATGGGTAATCCATATCGTCTAAAAACTGACGATGCGGTTGGCCTGAATGAATAACCAAGGTATCAATGTTTTCTCGCGTTAAAATAGTTTTAGCACGGGCATTGAGCTCACTGATATGCTGTAAAAAAAGAGTATTTAGCTTTTCCATGGTGTATTCCTATGTTTGGGATAAATGAATCATACCTTATGGCAGTTCAATTTTAAAAACTAAGATTACAATTAGAGCTTTTGCACCAATCATTAACTAAAAACAATGAAAAATAGGTGCTACATCGACGGACAAAGTAAAATTTATTAAAAAACACAAGCGTGTACCGAAACCAAACTATCACTTATAAAACAACAGATTAAGAATAGACATTTTTAAGAAAACATTCAGTTTAAACATTTGTTTGAATTTATGGTTGATATTTTGCCCAACACGCGAGAAACTTGGTCGTCGCTCAAAACGAATAAACACAATAATTACTTGGCTAGTCCTCCACCAGATTGCAGGGTTAGTAGAAGTTATATACGAGGGAAAAAACCAATGATTTATGAATCAAGCACCCTCTCTGTAAGCTATATTAAAGATGGCATTGCAGAGTTGAAATTCGACGCAAAAGACGGTTCGGTCAATAAGTTTGACCAAAAAACCTTACAATCTTTTGACGAAGCCGTTACTGCACTGCAAGGTCTAAGCGACCTTAAGGGTGTAGTAATGACCAGTGGTAAATCAGCATTTATTGTTGGCGCTGACATTACCGAGTTCACTACTCACTTTAGCGCTCCAGAAGATCAACTAACCGAGTGGTTAGGTAAAGTAAATGCGACTTTCAACGGTTTTGAAGATTTACCATGTCCTACCGTTGCAGCCGTCAATGGCTTTGCGCTAGGTGGTGGTTGTGAAGCTATTTTACTTGCTGACTACCGTGTAGCAGACACAACGGCAGTTGTGGGTTTACCTGAGACCAAACTAGGCATTATGCCTGGTTGGGGTGGTACTGTTCGTCTTCCTCGTCTAATCGGTGCAGATAACGCATTAATGTGGATCACCGGCGCAACAAATAACAAAGCAGACAAAGCACTTAAAGTTGGCGCTATCGATGCAGTCGTTGCTCCAGAAAAACTAAAGCAAGCCGCTATTGAAATGCTAGAGGATGCAATCGCTGGCAAATTTGACTGGCAAGCACGTCGTAGCGAAAAGCAGGCTCCATTAACGCTTTCGCCAATCGAAAACATGATGTCATTCACCACTGCTAAAGGCATGGTTGCAGCAAAAGCAGGTAAACACTACCCAGCGCCAATGACCGCATTAAAATGCGTTGAAAAAAATGCTGCAATGACACGTGATGATGCACTTAAAGTGGAAACTAAAGGTTTCATCAAGTTAGCGAAAACTGACGTGGCACAAGCATTAGTCGGCCTTTTCCTAAATGACCAACTAATTAAAGGCAACGCGAAAGCAGCATCAAAGCAAGCTAAAAAAGTTGAAAAAGCAGCTGTACTTGGTGCTGGTATCATGGGTGGCGGCATCGCTTACCAATCGGCAAGCAAAGGTACACCAATTGTGATGAAAGACATCGCACAAAGTGCACTAGACCTAGGCCTGAACGAAGCGTCTGGTATCTTAAACAAGCAGCTTAAACGTGGTCGTATCGACGGTAAGAAAATGGCTAAGGTGTTAAATAACATCACACCTACGCTAACGTACGAGTCAGTTAAAGACGTTGATATCGTAGTAGAAGCTGTTGTTGAAAATCCAAAAGTAAAAGCAATGGTACTAGCTGAAGTTGAAGGTCACGTTGGCGAAAATGCTATCGTTGCTTCAAACACTTCAACTATCTCAATCAATGAGTTAGCAAAAAGCGTTAAGCGCCCAGAAAACTTCTGTGGTATGCACTTCTTCAACCCAGTGCATAAAATGCCCCTAGTTGAAATCATCCGTGGTGAAGACACTTCCGATGAAACAATTGCAACAGTTGTGGCTTATGCTGCGAAAATGGGTAAATCACCTATTGTTGTTAACGATTGTCCGGGTTTCTTCGTTAACCGTGTTCTGTTCCCATACTTTGGCGGTTTCGCTAAATTAATCAACGATGGCGCAGATTTCGCTAAAGTTGACAAAATTATGGAAAAAGAATTTGGTTGGCCAATGGGTCCAGCTTACTTACTTGACGTTGTAGGCATGGATACCGCCCATCATGCACAAGCGGTGATGGCAGAAGGCTTCCCGACACGTATGGCTAAAGATGAGCGTGATTCAATTGACGCAATGTTTGAAGCGGATCGATACGGTCAGAAGAATGGCAAAGGTTTCTACAACCACACTGTAGACCGCCGTGGTCGCCCTAAGAAAGAAGTTGCACCAGAAGCGGTAGAGCTTATCAAAGGTGTTGCTAAAGATAGCAAAGAGTTCAGCTCTGAAGAAGTTATCGCGCGTACAATGATTCCAATGGTTATCGAAACTGTACGTTGTCTAGAAGAAGGCATCATTGCATCACCAAATGAAGGTGATATGGGTCTTATCTTCGGCATTGGCTTCCCAATGTTCCGTGGTGGTGTATTCCAATACATCGACACCATGGGTGTAGCTGCTTTTGTTGAACTAGCTGATAGCTACGCTCACTTAGGTGAAATGTACAAAGTAACTGACGGTATGCGCGAAAAAGCTGCTGCTGGCGCAACTTACTACAACGCGACTCACGCTTAAATTCGGGACGCTAGAGGATATTATTATGAAAGAAGTAGTCGTTATCGATTGTATTCGTACCCCAATGGGTCGTTCAAAGAATGGTGTTTTTCGTAACAAACGTGCAGAAGAGTTATCTGCACATCTTATGAAAGGCTTAATGGACCGCAACCCTAGTGTTGACCCAGAACAAATTGAAGACGTTATTTGGGGCTGTGTACAGCAAACCCTAGAGCAAGGGTTTAACGTTGCTCGTAACGCATCGATTCTTGCAGGCCTACCAAAATCAATTGGTGGTGTAACAGTTAATCGTCTATGTGGTTCATCAATGCAAGCATTGCATGACGCAACACGTGCTATCCAGGTTGGCGATGGTGACATCTTCATCGTTGGTGGTGTTGAGCACATGGGCCATGTACCAATGAACCACGGCGTTGACTTTCACCCTGCACTAGCTAAGAAGGTAGCTTCTGCCGCTGGTATGATGGGTTTAACCGCTGAAATGCTAGGTAAAATGCACGGTATCACCCGTGAGCAACAAGATGAGTTCGGTGCACGTTCACATCGCTTGTCACACGAAGCAACAGTGCAAGGTCGTTTCAAAAACGAGATTCTACCAATGATGGGCCATGATGCAGATGGTAAATTAATCCTTGTTGAAACAGATGAAGTTATTCGTCCTGAAACAACGGTTGAAACACTGAGCACACTGCGACCAGCATTTGATCCTGCAAATGGTACCGTAACAGCAGGTACTTCATCAGCATTGTCTGATGGCGCATCAGCGATGCTTATTATGTCAGCAGAGAAAGCAGCAGAGTTAGGCCTTAAGCCACGTGCTAAAGTTCGCTCAATGGCAATTGCTGGCTGTGATCCATCAATTATGGGTTACGGACCAGTTCCAGCATCGCAAAAAGCATTAGCTCGTGCAGGCATCGAAATGAAAGATATCGATATTGTTGAACTAAATGAAGCGTTTGCAGCTCAAGCACTGCCTTGTGCTAAAGATCTGGGCTTATTAGAAGGCTTCGATGAGCGTGTTAACCTAAACGGTGGCGCAATCTCACTAGGTCACCCACTAGGTTGTTCTGGTACGCGTATCTCTACTTCTCTGATTAACATCATGGAAGACAAAGACGCCAAACTTGGTCTGGCCACTATGTGTATCGGTCTAGGTCAAGGCATCGCAACGGTATTTGAGCGCGCTTAGTCTTTAATTGATAACCGCTTAATAAGAGGCCAGCGCAAGCTGGCCTTTTTTTATCCATCAATAATTACCAATAATTTGATCATCAACAGGCTAATTTGCTGCTGAAAATAGTTAACTAGTTTATAATTACTGCTTAATGAATATTGATGAACGATTGCTTGATGAACACACCTGAATATAAAGAACTTGATACAATTGGCTTGCGATGCCCAGAACCGGTAATGATGGTACGAAAAACAATTCGCGGCCTTGATACAGGCGAAACATTGCTTGTTATTGCAGATGACCCATCAACAACCCGTGATATCCCAAGCTTTTGCCGTTTTATGGACCACCAGTTAGTTGAAACACAAACAGAATCGTCGCCATATAAATACCTGATTAAAAAAGGTTAATTAAGTAAAGTCGCTTTACTCTAAGCACTTCAGTTCCAATAAAAATCCCGTTACAAACATCAGCTATAAATTGTATAAAATTTTGCTATCATATAGACAAAATCACAATAATAAAAACGGGATTACTGATGAAATCACATCACACCAAAACCGCCCTAGCCAGCTTAATAGCGCTTAGTTTAAGTAGCTATGCCATCGCCGACGAAACCAAATCAGAAAAAAAAGCTTGGGATGTAAATGCACCTCAGGGAGTTTTTGAGGATGCAAAAATAAATGTTTCCGAAGGCACGTGGATGAATATTGATGTTAGTCCAGACGGCAAAGAGATCGTATTCGACTTACTGGGTGATATTTATAAAATGCCTATTTCAGGTGGCGAAGCTAAGCTTTTGGCCAGCGGCATTGCGTGGCAAATGCAGCCAACTTATAGCCCTGATGGAAAGCATATTGCTTTTACTTCTGATCAAGGTGGCGGTGATAATATTTGGGTGATGAACAGTGATGGCACGAATCAAAAAGCCGTCACTAAAGAAACCTTCAGATTGTTAAACAGCCCAGCTTGGAGTCCTGATGGCGACTATATCGTTGCACGTAAGCACTTTACTTCTGGTCGCTCTTTAGGTGCTGGTGAAGTATGGATGTATCATAAAACGGGTGGCAGTGGTGTTAAGCTTACTAAGCGCCCAAATGACCAAAAGGACTTAGGTGAACCGTCGTTCTCTCCTGATGGAAAATATGTCTACTTCAGCCAAGATGCCACTCCTGGCAAGACATTTCATTACAGCAAAGATTCAGTCAAGGGCATTTATAAAATTAAGCGTCTTGACCGCGAAACCGGTGATATAGACACTATCATCAGCAAAATGGGTGGCGCTATTCGCCCAACACCAAGTCCAGATGGTAAAAAGCTCGCGTATATTTCTCGTGATGATTTCCAAACTTCGCTTTATATTTACGATTTACACACGGGAACACACACTAAAGTGTTTGGTGCCCTTGATCGCGATATGCAGGAAACCTGGGCGATTCACGGAGTTTACCCAACTATCGATTGGACGCCTGATAACAAGTCGTTAGTATTTTGGGCTGGCGGTAAAATTAATAAGCTAGATATTAGCAAGAGCAAAACAAAAGATATTCCGTTTACTGTAGCGGTCACCAAACAAGTACAAAAAGCGTTACGTTTTAAGCAACCAATAGAAAAAGATTCTTTTGACGTAAAAATGCTACGTAACGTACAAGTATCGCCAGACGGAAGTAAAGTTATTTATGAAGCCCTAGGCAAGTTATGGCTTAAGAATCTGCCAAATGGTGAACCTAAGCGCCTAACCAAGGACAGCGAAAACTTTGAACTTAACCCACAATGGTCACGAGATGGTAAGCAAATAGTTTACGCAACTTGGGACGATCAGAATCAAGGTGCTTTACGTGTTGTCTCGGCGCGCTCAGGAAAAGGTAAAACAATCACAAATGAGCCTGGTAAATATGTAGAGCCGACATTCTCGCCAGATGGTAAGACAGTTGTTTACCGTAAAAGTCGGGGCGGTAGCATACTAGATCGTAAATGGTCGCTGAATCCGGGCCTTTATCATGTTTCAAGCAAAGGCGGTGAATCAACATTAATCACTAAGTCAGGCTTTATGCCTCAATTCGGAGCCGAGAACGAACGTGTATTTTTCATGGGCTACGGCGAGAAAATGAGCTTTAGCAGTATTGGCTTAGACGGACATAAAAAGAGAAAACACTACTCAAGTAAGCTCGCAACTGAATTTAAAATAAGTCCAAATGGTAAATTCGTTTCTTTTGCCGAAAGATTTAAGGTTTATGTGACGCCATTTACTGAAACAGTAGAGCCTTTACTTATTGCGCCTTCAGCGAAAAACCTTCCAGTAAAAGAGTTGTCCAAGCGAGCTGGTGAAAACATTAGCTGGACCACGGATAGCCAAAACCTCTATTGGTCATTGGGGCCCGAACTTTATAGCCATACAATTGATGGCATGTTTGAACTATCGGATAGCACTGATAAGAAAACAGAACTTACGACATCTGATGGAACTAACATCAGTTTCACAGCCGATGTCGATGTTCCACGTGGAACAATTGCGTTCATTGGCGGGCAAGTAATCACCATGCAAGGTGATAAAGTTATCCAAGATGGCGTAGTCGTTGTAGAGGGAAACAAAATAAAAGCCGTTGGTTCACGCGATAGTATCGCAATTCCGGAAAACGCTCACACCATTGATATTAGTGGTAAAACCGTTATGCCTGGACTTATCGATGTGCACGCCCATGGTTCTCAAGGCAGTGATGAAATCATTCCACAACAAAATTGGGTTAACTATGCCAGCTTATCATTCGGTGTGACCACCATTCATGATCCATCAAACGATACGACAGAAATTTTCGCAGCGAGCGAATTACAAAAAGCCAACAAGATAATCGCCCCTCGTCTATTTTCTACAGGCACGATACTATACGGCGCTGAAGGTGCAGGTTATACATCCCATGTCGATAGCTTAGAAGATGCTAAGTTCCACTTAGAACGTCTAAAGAAAGCAGGCGCATTTAGCGTAAAAAGCTATAACCAACCACGTCGTAATCAGCGCCAGCAAGTAATTCAAGCGGGACGCGAATTAGAAATGATGGTAGTTCCTGAAGGTGGTTCTCTATTGCAACATAACCTAAGCATGATCGTTGATGGTCATACTGGTATTGAGCATTCTATTCCACCCGCTAAAATTTACGATGATATAAAACAATTATGGCGTCAAACCGATGTAGGCTATACACCAACTCTAGTCGTCGCATACGGCGGTATTTGGGGTGAGAATTACTGGTATGACAAAACTGATGTCTGGACTAATATCAAGCTAAACAACTTTGTGCCTGCCGAAATCTTCAAGCCAAGATCGATGCGCCGCCCGAAGGCACCTGATCATCACTATAATCACTTTAATAATGCGAAGGTAGCTAAAGAACTACGCGATCTGGGTGTTAAAGCAAATATAGGTGCTCATGGTCAACGTGAAGGTTTGGGTGCTCATTGGGAAATATGGATGTTTGAACAAGGCGGTATGTCACCACTTGAAGCGCTACGTACCGCCACTATCGATCCTGCTCATTACATTGGATTAGACCACGCACTAGGCTCTTTAGAGCCTGGAAAGTTAGCCGACATGATTGTTATCGATGGTAACCCATTAGAGGATATTCGCGATACAGATAATGTGAGCCACACCATGATTAATGGTCGTGTATATGATGCCAACACCATGAATGAGATTGGTAATAAGAAAGGCAAGCGTGAAGCATTCTATTTTGAATAAGCCAATCTAACAATACTAAAACGAAAAGGGGAAGCTATGCTTCCCTTTTTATCTTTATTTTTCACTACATTGCTCATGATGGGGACAAGTAAAGAGATGGTCATTAACCATGCCGACGGCTTCCATGAATGCATAACAGATGGTTGGTCCAACGAAGTTAAAACCACGTTTTTTTAACGCTTTTGACATTGCCTCAGATTCTGGCGTCTGCGTCGGCACTTCACTCATATCAACATATTGATTAACTATTTGCTTACCACCAACAAAAGACCATAGGAATTGACTAAAATCGATGCCCTCCTTTTCGAGTTCAATATAACCCTTTGCGTTTTTTACAATAGAATTTACCTTCAATCGGTTCCTAACGATTTCTTTATTTTCTAGCTGGTTCTCAAGATACTCGGGCGATAGCTCCACTATTTTGTATGGGTCAAATTGACAAAAAGCATCGCGATATCCTTGCTTCTTTTTTAGTATCGTAATCCAAGAAAGTCCTGCTTGCTGTCCATCGAGGCAAAGCTTTTCAAATAGTTCGATAGAGTCGTAAACTGGTCGCCCCCATTCTTCATTATGATAAGCCACATATACTGGATCAGATAAAGTGACCCACGGACAGATAGCTTGCAGTTCTTTTTTCATCATTATTCTTATTCTTTAGTCACATTGTTTTTAAAATACCCTAGTTCCACTGGTCTTGTCGATGCTATAATTAGCGCCATTTTTTAATCATCGGCGAGAGTTGTAATTCATATTATGCCTAATTACGATACAAAGACATTTCAGGGACTGATCCTTGCGTTGCAAGATTATTGGTCACGCCAAGGCTGCGTTATAGTTCAGCCGTTAGATATGGAGGTTGGTGCAGGTACCTTCCATCCACAAACATTTTTACGTTCATTAGGTCCAGAGCCAATGAGCAGCGCGTATGTACAGCCATGTCGTCGACCGACTGATGGACGTTATGGTGAAAACCCTAACCGCTTACAGCATTACTATCAGTTTCAGGTTGTGCTAAAGCCAAATCCAGACAATATTCAAGAGTTATACCTTGAGTCGTTAAAAGAGCTTGGTATCGACCCTCTAGTTCACGATGTTCGCTTTGTGGAAGACAACTGGGAATCTCCAACCCTGGGAGCTTGGGGTTTAGGTTGGGAAATCTGGCTAAACGGCATGGAAATTTCACAGTTCACCTACTTCCAACAAGTAGGCGGATTAGAGTGTACACCAGTAACAGGTGAGATAACCTACGGTCTTGAGCGCCTAGCGATGTATATCCAAGGTGTCGATAGCATTTACGATCTGGTCTGGACTGATGGTCCCCTTGGACGCGTGACTTACGGTGATGTGTTCCACCAAAACGAAGTTGAACAATCAACTTACAACTTTGAACATGCGGATGTACCTGCCCTATTTGCTCAGTTCGATCAATGCGAAAAAGATAGCCAGAAGCTAATTGAAGCAGGTTTAGCACTGCCAGCGTACGAGCAAGTAATGAAAGCATCTCACGCATTTAATCTACTTGATGCCCGTCACGCCATCTCAGTGACCGAGCGTCAGCGCTATATTTTACGTGTGCGCACCTTATCTAAAGCTGTTGCTGAAGCATATTATGCAACACGAGAAGAGCTTGGTTTCCCTTTGTGTAAAGGTGAGGAAAAATAATGTCAGTACAAAATTTAATTATTGAACTGGGTACTGAAGAGCTACCACCAAAACAACTCCGTACACTGGCGCAAGCATTTAGTGACAGCATCGAAGCACAGCTTGAAAAAGCTGATGTAGACTTTGAGTCTATTAAGTTCCTAGCTTCACCGCGCCGCTTAGCAGTTTCTGTTAAAGCACTGTCTACCGGTCAAGCAGACAAGATTGTAGAAAAGCGCGGTCCAGCAATTTCTTCAGCCTTTGATGCGGACGGAAACCCAACGAAGGCAGCAATGGGCTGGGCACGTTCAAACGGCATCACAGTTGAAGAAGCTGAGCGCCTTAAAACAGATAAAGGTGAATGGCTTTTATTTAAAGCTGAAGTTAAAGGTAAGTCTACCGTCGATTTGATTCCCGGCATGGTAGAAACAGCGCTAACTAAATTGCCAATTGCTAAGCCAATGCGTTGGGGTAGCAATAGCATGCAGTTTATTCGCCCAACAAAAACCTTAACTATTTTATTTGGCGATGAGTTAGTTGACGCTACGGTATTAGGTTGTAAATCGGCTCGTGTTATTCGTGGTCACCGTTTCCATTGCGATAAAGAGTTAGTGCTAGACCACGCAGATAACTACACCACATTATTACGTGAAGAAGGCTTCGTTATAGCTGATTACGAAGAGCGTAAAGCGCTGGTAAAAGAGCAGGTAATCGCCGCAGCTAGCGCAGAAAATGGCGTTGCTGATATCGATGATGACCTACTTGAAGAAGTTAGCTCAATCGTTGAGTGGCCAATTACTTATGTTGGTAGTTTCGAAGATAAATTCCTCGATGTTCCAGCTGAAGCACTTATCTACACCATGAAAGATAACCAAAAATACTTCCCGTTATTAGATAATGACGGCAAGTTAATGGCACGCTTCATCTTTGTATCAAATATCGATAGTAAAGAGCCTAAGCAAGTAATCGAAGGTAACGAAAAAGTAGTTCGCCCTCGCCTTGCTGACGCTGAGTTCTTCTATGCTCAAGATCAAAAAGTAACGCTAGAGAGCCGTATCGATAGTCTTGAAAGTATCTTGTTCCAAAAGCAACTTGGTACTCTAAAAGAAAAATCATCACGTATTGCTGATCTTGCAAAAATAATTGCTTCAAAAATTGGTGCAAATGACACTGACGCCCATCGCGCCGGTATGCTGTGTAAAACTGACTTAATGACTGATATGGTACTTGAGTTCCCTGACGTTCAAGGTGTTATGGGCATGTATTATGCTCGCTTTGACGGTGAATCAGAAGATGTTGCACTAGCCCTAAATGAACAATACATGCCACGTTTCTCTGGTGATAAGTTACCTGGTTCATTGGTGGCATGCTCTGTTGCGCTTGCCGATAAACTCGATACGCTGGTCGGTATCTTTGGTATAGGCCAGGCGCCAAAAGGTGATAAGGACCCGTTTGCATTACGTCGTGCAGCGATAGGCACCTTGCGTATTATCGTTGAAAAAGATTTAGATCTTGATTTAGTCGACCTAGTAAAAGCGGCTGCAACCCTCTATGGCGATAAACTCACTAGCGAAGTAGAGACCTCGGTGGTCGACTTTATGTTAGGACGCTTCAATGCATGGTATCACGACCAAAACGTAGCGACGGATATTGTTAAAGCCGTAATGGCACGTCGCCCAACGCGCCCTAGCGACTTCAATAAGCGTATTGAAGCGGTGACTGCATTTAGAGCTTTAGAGGCTTCAAAATCGTTAGCAGCCGCTAATAAACGTGTTGGAAACATCTTGGCTAAAACAGAAGATAGTATTGCTGATTCTGTAGATACATCACTACTTAGCGAGGATGCTGAAAAAGCATTGGCAGCGGTTGTCACTAAACTTACAGCTGATTTAGCGCCAGTATTTGCTTCAAGTGATTACAATAAAGCATTGACTCAACTAGCCGAGTTACAAGGACCAGTTGATGTGTTCTTTGATAATGTGATGGTGATGTGTGATGACCAAGCGGTTAAACTCAATCGTTTAGCATTACTTAACATTCTAAGAAACCAATTCTTAAATGTTGCGGATATCTCGTTGTTACAAGGCTAATAGTAACAACATAGAATTAAAAGCGCCTTTTAAAGGCGCTTTTTTTATGCCTATCTATAAATTTTACAGGCATAAAAAAAGGAGCAATAACGCTCCTTTTTCAATAGGCTGTCTTACACCAAATTAAACGTCTAGGTTAACTACTTTCAATGCATTATCTTCAATGAAGTTACGGCGCGGTTCAACCTGATCACCCATTAAGGTGGTGAATAGCTGATCGGCAGCAATTGCATCTTCAACAGTAACTTGCAGCATGCGACGGTTTTCTGGACACATTGTAGTTTCCCACAATTGCTCAGGGTTCATCTCACCCAGTCCTTTATAGCGCTGGATATATAAGCCACGCTTAGACTCATGCATTAGCCATTCAAGTGCTTCGGCGAAACTAGTTACCTGCTTCTTACGCTCACCACGTTTAACAAAAGCACCTTCTTCAAGCAAGTCGCTAATGTCAGCACCTAGTGCAACCACTTTGCTGTAATCTTGTGAAGCAAAGTAATCACGGCCAAGAACATAATCAGTATCAACACCGTGCATGCGAATAGTTATTTGTGGTGCATAAGTTTGCGTATCTTCTTCAAACGCTGTAGCGCTAGAATAAATGGTACCGGCAGTATCTTGCTCGTTCAAGACATTAACTAGTGCTTGTGTCCAAGCGGCGACCTTATCCTGATCCGCAAGAGTATCCATCAATAATTCAGGAGTGTAAACCAGTTGGTTTAAGATAATTTCAGGGTAACGGCGTGATAGGCGTGCATTAGCTGATTCTACCGCACGGAATTCTTTCACTAGCGTCTCTAAACCAACACCAGTGATGCCAGGCGCCTGTGCATTGACATGCAAAGAACCATTATCTAGTGCAATAGTCGTTAAGTATTCTGTTAATACTTCATCATCTTTGATGTAACGCTCTTGCTTGCCTTTTTTCACTTTATATAGCGGTGGCTGTGCAATATAGATATAACCGTTTTCTACCATTTCGGTCATTTGACGGTAGAAGAAGGTCAACAACAAGGTACGAATGTGAGAACCATCGACATCAGCATCGGTCATGATAATGATTTTGTGATAACGAATTTTCTCTGGGAAGTATTCATCACGTCCAATACCACAACCTAGCGCGGTAATTAGCGTGGCAACCTCTTGAGAAGAAAGCATCTTGTCAAAGCGTGCTTTCTCAACATTTAAGATTTTACCTTTAAGCGGTAAAATAGCTTGGTTTTTACGATTACGACCCTGCTTAGCACTACCGCCAGCAGAGTCCCCTTCCACTATGTATAGTTCAGATAGGGCTGGATCTTTTTCCTGACAATCCGCTAATTTACCTGGCAAGCCACCAAGATCTAACGCACCCTTACGACGGGTCATCTCACGGGCTTTACGTGCTGCTTCACGAGCACGCGCTGCATCAATAATTTTACCCACTACGTCTTTAGCAACGTTAGGGTTCTCTAGCATAAAGTCACTCAAGTGCGTGCCCATGCTTTGCTCAACTGCGGATTTAACTTCACTAGAAACTAACTTGTCTTTAGTTTGTGAACTAAACTTAGGATCAGGCACTTTAACTGAAATAACCGCAGTTAAACCTTCACGAGCATCATCACCTGTCGCGTTAGTTTTAGCTTTCTTGTTAAAACCTTCCTTTTCCATGTAGTTGTTTAACGTACGCGTTAAAGCACCACGGAA
>CAKZQF010000232.1 GCA_937139475.1 uncultured Gammaproteobacteria bacterium
AAACTTGTTACACTTTGGTTAAACCTTAGACGGAGTAATATCAACTGGCAAGCTTTATTTTTCCAATTGGTATAATTTTTACCATTTGTACAATAAATATTTAAGGGGTAGAAATGGTGAGCAATAAATAGGCTAAAGGCAGAGTTGGCAAGTCTTTGGAGTAAATCGCAATAGACTGAAAAATTGCCGTTTTTCGTAGTGCAATTTTTTTTCGTTAGGGTGGGGGATTTATTGTGGCTGGTTTTTAAGCTGCTCAAGATAACTGGCTAATACTGGATTTGGTGTGATCCCTTTTTTGGTAATGATTGAAAAGTGAGTTTGGTAGCTCATCGTTTGTGGCAATATGGCGCGCATTTTTCCTTCATTGACCCAACGCTTGGCATAGTGATCTGGCAGGAACCCGACATAACGACCCGTTAAAATTAAAAATGCCACCCCTTCGCGGTCAGTTGCTGTGGCTAAAGGGCTTAGTTTTTGATGTAAGGATCTGATTTCGTCTGTTTGCTCATAAGCTGGCACAACCGCGTTATGCTCTTTTAAGTGACTGCTGGGAATATCTTGGTCATTAACACTAAACAAATCGTGTTCAGCACTGCAATAAAGCGATGACTTCTCATCATATAGCGCGCAATAATTCAGCCCTGCAATTGTTTTTAGCACAGGAATGACCCCAGTATGCAAATGACCATCAAGTACACCACTCTCAATTTCGTTGGGTGGGATCATCTGGATGTTAATCTGCACATCAGGCCCTTGTTTATTGAGTTGGGCGAGCGCATTAGATATTCGCATCTGAGGCATCGTCACTAAACTATCGGTTAGTCCGATATTGAGTTCTCCTTTCAGGTGAAAATGAATAGAATTAACACCACTCCGAAATTCATCCAGCGCTGACAATAATTTCAGAGTCTGGCGATAAACCTCACGTCCCTCGGTGGTCATGGCAAAACCGCCCCGCCCACGTTCGCATAAGCGAAGTGACAGGCGGTGCTCCAAATCAGCCATGGCTAAGCTCACGGCAGAACGCGTTATATTGAGTTCGACTGCCGCCAAGGTGAAACCAGCGCACTCCACCACGGTACTAAATACACGCAGCGTGCGAATGTCTGCATCTGCTAACTGGCCGGCCAACACCGGCGATTTTGCTTTCATTGTTGTCCATCATCCATCAATTCAAACCAATAATATTTGAGAGCTTTCAAGGTTAGGTAAGCATTCGCTAACCTAAAAACAAGCATAAATGAATTTAACCAAATGGTCAAAAAAAGCAAACTCAGTTATCAATTCAATTGGCCTGGCATCATAAACTGCGATCCATTTTGGCCTACGACTAAACGGAGAAATGCGCATGTCATTTACAGAACATTGCCCCTCATTAGGCTTAACCCGAGCAGAGCTTGAAGCCTATTGGATGCCTTACACCGCAAACCGTCAGTTCAAAGAAAACCCACGGATGATTGCCAGCGCCAAAGGGGCTTATTACACTGCCGCCGATGGCAGACAGATCTTTGATGGTCTCTCAGGACTATGGACATGCGGCGCTGGTCACAATCGCCCAGAAATTGCGGAAGCCGTTTACAAGCAACTTAACAAACTTGATTACGCACCAGCATTTCAATATGGCCACAGCGGTGCCTTTGAACTGGCCAATAGAATTAAAGAGCTCACTCCTGCCGGCCTTGACCATGTTTTCTTTACCGGCTCAGGTTCTGAGAGCGCAGACACATCACTCAAAATAGCTCGTGCTTATTGGCGTAAGAAAGGCAAAGGGACAAAAACTAAATTAATCGGTCGTAGCAAGGGCTACCATGGCGTTAATTTTGGTGGCTTTAGTGTCGGAGGTATCGGTGCCAATCGTACCATATACGGGCAGGGCGTCGACGCCGATCATTTACCGCATACGATGTTAGCCGAAAACACCTTTACTCGCGGTATGCCGCAAACCGGTGCCCACCGCGCCGATGATCTGCTTGAGCTTATTGCACTGCATGACGCCTCCAATATTGCCGCTGTCATTGTTGAACCATTAGCAGGCTCCGCCGGCGTTATTCCGCCCCCTGCCGGCTATCTCAAGCGCCTACGTGAAATTTGTGATCAACATGAAATACTTCTGATCTTCGATGAAGTGATTACGGGGTTTGGACGCATGGGCTCCAACACCGGCGCCGAAGAGTTCGGGGTTACTCCTGATATATTAAATGTGGCCAAGCAACTGACCAACGGTGCCGTACCAATGGGTGCTGTGATTGTTAACGATGATATCTACCAGGCCTTTATGGATAACGGGGGGCCGGAGTATATGCTCGAACTGCCCCATGGCTATACCTATTCAGGCCACCCGGTGGCATGTGCTGCCGCCCTAGCCTCACTCGATATTCTAAAAAATGATCAACTAGTCACTCGCGTACGTGAGATAAGCCCAATATTTGAAGACAAATTACACTCATTAAAGGGCACTCAATATATCACTGATATTCGCAATTATGGCCTGGCTGGCGCACTAACTATTGAGTCAGCTCCTGGTGAGCCTGCGCTACGCCCGTATCAAATAGCGATGAAATGCTGGCAAAAAGGTTTCTATGTTCGCTACGGCGGCGACACGATTCAATTGGGGCTTCCATTTATTAGCCAACCTCAAGAAATCGATAGTGTTATTAACGCCATTGGCGAATCAATCTTAGAACTCAGTTAATTATTATGAATCAATAACACCAAGGTCAAATCCTGGTGAATAGGAGCAACACATGAATTTAGTAGGACATTTAATCCATGGTGAAGTCATCACCAACAGTGAGCGCCAGCAATCGGTATACAACCCATCAACAGGTGAGGTTAACACCGAAGTAGCGTTAGCCAGCCATGAAACGGTTGAACAAGCTATTGCTTCTGCCCAAGCAGCTTTCCCAGCTTGGCGTGAAACGCCACCAGCGAAACGAGCCAGAGTGATGTTTCGGTTTAAGCAATTACTAGAAGAGCGCGCCGATGATATCTGCAAACTAATAGGCCAAGAGCATGGCAAAATTAGTCATGATGCGATGGGCGAACTTCAACGCGGCATTGAAAATGTCGAATATGCCTGTGGCGCGCCACAACTATTAAAAGGGGAACATTCGCGCAATGTTGGACCGGGTATTGATTCATGGAGCGAATTTCAGCCGCTAGGCGTTGTGGCTGGTATCACCCCATTTAATTTTCCCGCGATGGTGCCATTATGGATGTATCCAATGGCAATCGTGTGTGGCAATACCTTTGTGCTAAAACCCTCAGAACGTAACCCAAGCTCGGTGATGTTAGTTGCTCAACTTTTACATGAAGCAGGGCTGCCACCAGGCGTACTTAATGTAGTCAATGGTGATAAAGAAGCGGTAGATTGCCTGTTGGAATCACCAAGGGTAAAAGCAGTTAGCTTTGTCGGTTCAACGCCGATTGCTGAGTCAATTTATGTTAAAGCGAATGCCAACGGTAAACGGTGCCAAGCCTTGGGCGGGGCAAAAAACCATGCGATAGTCATGCCTGATGCCGATATGGACAACGCAGTAAATCAATTGCTTGGCGCAGCATTTGGTTCATCGGGCGAACGTTGTATGGCGCTATCCGTTGCCGTTGCGGTTGGGGAAACGGCCGGTGATGTTCTGGTCGAAAAAATGAAAAATGCGATGGCAACACTAAAGGTCGGCGCGTTTTGCGATGCGACTAATGATTTTGGCCCCGTTATCACCAAACAACATCAAGAAAAAGTGCTTGGCTTTATAAACAGCGCAGAAGCTCAGGGAGCCAATGTTGTGGTTGACGGTCGCTCACCGCAAGTTCCCGGTTACCCAGATGGTTTCTTTGTTGGCGGCACATTAATTGACAATGTCACACCGCAAATGACCAGCTATCAAGAGGAAATCTTCGGTCCAGTATTACAAGTCGTTCGGGTTAAAACGATGCAAGAGGCTATGCGTTTAATTGACGATCATGAATACGGCAATGGCACTTGTATATTTACCCGTGATGGCGAAGCGGCGCGTTATTTCTCAGACCACATTCAAGTCGGTATGGTGGGGATCAATGTCCCCTTACCAGTACCTGTGTCTTATCATAGCTTTGGCGGCTGGAAGCGATCATTATTTGGCGACTTACATGCTTATGGTCCTGATGCCATGCGTTTTTACACTAAGCGAAAAACCATAACCCAGCGCTGGCCTTCTGCTGGTGTGCGAGAAGGTGCTGAGTTCTCTTTCCCGTCGTAGTCTTGCACTATAACAAAGAGGCTAGCTCAATAGCTAAATTGTTCTTTTATCTTAGTAACAATAAAAAGTATACTGTAGCCAATGACAGTATACTTATCTGCCCATGCAACTTGAAAATGCAGGTTTTCAAAAATAACCAAGTAGCATGGGTATACACTTAACTGTCTATTCTATTAATGACATTAAAGTGAACCAGTATGTACCAGCAGGCCCAAGAAGAAAATTCAGCAGAGAAACCTCGCCGTCGTTCGCGTATCCGTGAAGCTCATGAGCAAAAAATTCTTGAGGCTGCAGAACAAGTGTTTGCCCACAAAGGCTTCAACGGTGCCACCATTGAAGAAATTGCTGAGCAGTCTGATTTATCAAAACAAAACATGCTCTACTACTTCGCCTCTAAAGAAGTACTTTACCAAGCGGTGTTAAGGAAAATATTCCATCTGTGGCTTGATAGCCTCAATTTACTTGGCCAACAAGGTGAAGATCCGGCAACCATGTTATCAAACTACATTCGTGGCAAATTAGAAATTTCACGCACAATGCCCAATGGTTCAAAAGTGTTTGCCAACGAAATAATTAACGGTGCCCCGCACATTAAGCAGTATCTTAAAGAGAATTTACAGCCAGCATTAGAAGCCGATGTGAAGCTAGTCAAAGAATGGATAGCGCAGGGTAAAATGGATGATATAGATCCTTATCATCTATTTTTTGTTATATGGGCATCGACTCAGACCTATGCCGACTTTTCTTCTCAGATTCAGTTAGCGCTAGATAAACCGAGCCTGGATAGCGATGACTTTACCCGTGCAGGTGATTTTTTAACCCATACTCTACTTAAAGGCATTGGCCTTTCATCGTAAATTCCCCTAATCAGCGAGCATAGTGACCTTTATGCTCGCTCACTAAGGTTATTTAGTTTACAACGCGTCCATTGAGTACTTTAGTGTACTGACCCTTATCGATTGCCAACTTTCCATTGACCATGACATAGTCAACCCCGGTGGACAACACATTCCATTGGCTAAATGACGCTTTATCCTGATAACTATCAGAGCCAAACATCACAATATCAGCGTGATAACCAACCGCGAGTTTACCGCGCTTTTCGAGCCCTAACACTTGCGCTGTTTTAGTACTGCTTTGGTAAATAAACTGCCCCTGAGTTAACAGCTTTTGCTCTTTGACATATTGGCGATACTTTTTAGGAAAACTTGCGTATTTTCGTGGATGGCCGTTGGTGCCATCAGATGAGGTAACCACCCAAGGTTTAACCATAAAGTTTTCAATATCCTTTGGCGACATATTAAATGAAGCCACACGGATTTTAGGCCCTTGTACTAGAGAGATCACCGTATCAACCGGTTGTTCTTTGCGAATATCAGCAATATCTTGTAGGGTCTTCCCCTCTAATGACTTATCTTGCGCCACGGTGACTAACAGTGCTTTTGCGCCACCACGACGCCGAATGTTTTCGACAATCTCAGCACGGATCTTATCTTGTAATTCTGGCGTATTTAACCGTTGATGAAATGCCTCCAGCGAATCTGCCATGACCCATTTAGGTACTACCGCGCTGCGAATATGCGTGCCAGAAGCTTGCCATGGGTATTGATCTGCTGAGATGCTAACGCCTTGCTGTTGCGCTTGCTCGACTTTATTTATTACCGCTTCACTTTGCCCCCAAACATCAACACCTAATGCTTTTATATGGGCGAGATGCAGATGAATATCGGCTTGTTTGGCAATGTCTATTGCTTCATCTACCGCCTGCGTAAAGCCGATATTAAAGGTGCTTTCATCGCGAAGGTGGGTGTCGTAAATGCCACCGTGCTTAGCGGCTACTTTAGCAAGCTCTACCACCTCTTGCGTATTGGCATAAACACCAGGCACATAGTAGAGCCCACTAGATAAACCTATTGCACCGTCTTTCATCGCTTGTTCAGTCAGCGCTTGCATCTGCGTTACTTCGCTGTCTGTTGCAAAACGCTCAGCCAAGCCAACAACTTGTTTTCTAAGGCTACCATGACCCACTAATAATGCGGTATTGGTGCCAATACCATTTTCTAATAACTGAGTTTTGAGCCTTGCTATATCCACAGGCCCAGCACCGTCATTACCGTTTACGACAGTGGTAACACCTTGAGTCAGATAGTTTAGATTGGCATTTTTATCCGTGCTCAGTAGCTCTTCCAAGCTGTGAGTATGAGCATCGATAAAACCTGGGCTAATCACTAATTTACTCGCGTCGATTGTGCGTTGAGCGCTATATTGCACCTGCCCGCGTGGACTCACACCACAAATAATCTCACCGCACACTGCAATATCAAGCGCTTGAGCACGATCATTGTCACCGGTGTAGACCGTTGAGCTAGAAATTAGCGTATCGACAGATTGCGGCTTTGGCGATTGTTCAGCACAAGCACCTAAACCGAGAATTGTTGTTAGGGCCATTGCGGTCTTGGAGTAATTCATTAGTTAACTTCCTGATAAAATGCTGTTTTGGGCGTACTGATAAGCTTTTCCATCAAGGTATTACTGGCTTTGTCAGCAATAGATTTAATCACGTTTCGGTCAGTGCTATCGCCCATTTCATAGGTAATTGCATGAACCTTATAAGTATCAGCAATATACTGTTTAAACACACCTTTATCAGGATTGTTACCCGGTTTCTGGCGCACAACAAACGGGTTGGCAACGCGCTCTAGCTCGCCAAGCCACTCTTCCACTAAATGTGGCGGATTTAAGCCATAACTGCTTGGCATGGTGTAAAAAATATCTTTATGAGTAGAATGGAAATCGGCTGCAAAAACAATATTGCCACCGCTAGTGGTTATCGCTTGCAGTTTGTCGTGAACCAAGCGCGCTTCAATTTGCTTAAAGCCTCGCCAATCACGATTAAGGTCTACACCATTGGCATTATGTCGCCAATTGCCCAATGCCACTCCATCAGGATTTAAGTTTGGCAGCACTAAAAGATTAAAGCGTGCCCGAAAGGCAATTGCTTGCTCACTATTGCCCAATATATTCTCAACAAATGGCAGCATTGCTAGCGCGCCAGTCACTTCAGGAGGGTGCATTCGTCCCGTTAAGATGAGCCATTCTTTATTACCTGGCTGGGTCACTTCAAGCTGACCGATATCACGCCCTTGGGTAGATTTTCCTAAAATTGAGTAGGTGACCGATGGGTCGTTAGCGAGCTCTTTCATCCAGCCATCATAGGCACTATTAGTGATGATTTCTTGCCCTGCAACAATAATGGGTGTCGAGCCAATATCCAGCTTAAATTTCAACTTACCGCGGCGTAGTGAATGTTTGATGGGGTGCCAATGTTCACCATCAATACTTACTTTTGGTGAATAACGGTGATCTCCACCTTTGTAATCAATAAATACAGAGATTTGTTTATTCTGCGTAGAAGATGCTTTGAACGCATACCAAGGGCTATTATTAATCGGTTCATTTTCAGGAGTGATTTTAATCGTCACTTGATTATCGGCAGAAATAGTACAACCATTTACCCGCGCATTTTCGAATGAATGATCAATATTAATACCGTACTGTTGGCATTCATCAATAGTACTTGTGGTCGTTGGTATATTGTTGCAACCCAGAAGCACTAAAAGCAAAGATGAGCATAAAAATAACTTTTTCATCAGATATCCTTTAAACTAATTCCAATGATCATAAAGCCCGATATGATCGGGCTTTATGTCATAAGTTAATCAAGCAATTAGCTTAGAACTTTTTGCTTAAGTTAATATGGAAATAACGTCCATGGTTGGTATGAAGCGCACCAAAGTAACCATATCCCAGTTCATCAGCTAGTGGCGGTTGTTCGTCACCAGCGTTACGAATGCCAACACGGACTTTGCTGTCTTTTAACATGCCATCACTTTCAAAGCGATAATCTGCATACAAGTTAACAGTTGAAAAACTTCCAACCGGTAGCTGCTTCACTTCACCATCAACTGTAGCCGTTGTACTCGTATCAAATACCTCGCTTACATAGCTAGTGCTAACGCCTGCACCCCATTGTTCCATACGCCAATTTAATGAGGCTCGAGCACGTAACTCAGGACGACCATTTTGCTTAAGCAAGTCACCGGCACCTGCAACCGTACGATCAGCTGGAACCGCTGGATTATTTGCTTCTTGCGCAGCAATTAACTCTGCTGAGATAGGATCGGCTGCTTGTTCGAATTTAGTCAGCTTAGCGACATTTGCTGTGAATTCCCAATCACCAATGTCAGTTTCCCAATCGTAAATCAAACTAAAATCAATACCTTCGATATTACGAATATCTAAGTTTTTGTAGTTATTGTTGATTTGAATGACTTCATTGGTTTCGCTATCACGAATAACCGCTGGGTTGCTTGAACCTTGGCTACGTAATAATGAATCATAAAGCAAATGTGAAGAACCTGGTAAAATACCAACTAGCTCTTTTTGCTTGATCTTCCATGCATCAGCAGTGATCGTTAGGCCTTCACTTGGCTCGAGCACAATACCAAACGATGTATTTTCATCATCTTCAGGCTCTAGATCTGTATTACCGCTACGCACATCTACAATACCGTAAGTGCTATCTAATACAGGGTCATATAAGCTATTAGAACGCGGAACACCTTCAGCTGATACTTGCGGCAAGCCTGGAGCGCGGAAGCCTCCGGCATAAGAAGCACGTAAGCTTAGCCACTCTGCAGGTTCCCAAAAAATAGCAACTTTGGGTTTTAGTGCATCACCGACATCAGAAAAGTCTTCATAACGAGCTGCAACTTGCATTTCTACATACTGATCGCCAGCGTCAACAAGCGGTACAATCAGTTCAACAAAAGCAGAACTCACATTGCGAGACGCCTTTGAATCTGGTGTTGGACTACTGCCAAGCACATCACTACCTGATAATTCAGCACCGGTAATTGCGTCGACAAATGGGTTGCTACCATCAAGCAGCGGATCGCGGTCATCTTCAAAGGTTTCACGCCTAAATTCCACGCCAACTGCAATACCTACATCGCCAGCATCTAAAGAGTAAAGCTCGCCGTTAGTCATTTTAAAATCGACAGAGGCCAAACTCGTTTTAGAATCACGTGCCACATTAACCATAAACTGGTCGATAACCGCTGCTGAGTTAAGTGTACTATCACCGGCATTGTGACTATTTAAATCACCACCAGTAAAGATATTGTAGGCTAGCTCAGGATCTGTGCTATTAATCGCCGCTTGGAATTTACTCGCTTGAATTCGGTTGGCACGGTCATTGGTTTCAGCTTCAGTATAAAAGGCAGCTGTTTCCCAATCCCAATTTCCCCAAACACCTTTAAGGCCACCTAAAATGCGGTAACTAGAATCATCTACCTCAATGTTACGAGGACCAGTATCAATTGCTCGGTAACTACGTAAAAGTACTTCTTCACCAAAAGGATTAAAAGCCGCATCTTCTGAGATTCTAAAGCGTTGCGCCGTCAAGTTATGCGTCTGTTCACGCGTTCGGTTAGCCTGTGCTTTGTAGTAGGTAACTTCAGAAAAAAACTCTAACTCTTCGTCAATTTGATGGGTAAAGTAACTGTAGAGGTTTAAGCGATCAACATCTGATACTAATGAACGTGTTGTACCGCGGTCAAAACGCAGGTCACGTGGAAAACTTCCTGAGTCAGCACAAACACCACCGGCTAAATCAGTAACACAGCCCGACATCGTATCCGGTTGAATATGGAAACGCCCCAAATCGTCTGACTGGAAGTCACCCCAAGGGGTTGCTGTTGAACGATTATCAAGCTGCGTGTCGCCGACAAACTCTTCTGGCAAGCCAGGATATTCACGCAAGTCATGTGACGCCGCATAATCACGTTCACTCGCCATCATACCGTTTCGTTTATATAAACTAACAGAGGCAGTTAAGTGTGATTTACCATCGTTTAAGTCCAATCCAGTTAAATAGCTAAACGTTGTTTCATCAAGCGGTGTTCCTTCAGAACCACCATGAGACAAGCTAACACGAGAACCAGTGTAATCATCTTTCAAGAGATAATTAATTACACCAGCAACGGCATCAGAACCATAAATTGCTGCAGCACCATCACGTAATACTTCAAGAGAACGCAAGCCAGAAACAGGTAGCGTATTAGCATTAACGGTTGATACCGGAACAAAATTTTCAGACTGAGTGCCTGGGTGGGTTACTAAACGACGACCATTAAGCAAGGTTAGCGTATTACCAGAGCCAACACCTCGTAAATTGATTGACGATACATCACCACGAGCATCGTTCACACCACCGTTACCGGTTGCGCCACCAAAGTTAACTTCACCAATTTGTGGGATCGAACGTAACAACTCATCCCCAGTCATTGCTGCCGTATTTTCAATATCTTTTTCGGTAAGCGCGGTAATTGGCAGTGCACCAACATCAGAAGCTCGTTTAATATTTGAGCCTGTAACGCTAATGCGCTCTACTTCTTGCTCTTTCTTCTCTTCATCTGCCGCTTGTACAAACTGTGACGATAAAGCTGCCACGATACATAAACTTAGATGGGTTCGTTTTAGATGGGTTCTCATGGTTACTTCCTCGGTATGCTTAGTCATAACTGCCTCTATTTATTATAGTTTTAAGAGTCGAATCAAGCGAACACTGCCTAAGCAACTACGCTGTTAGCTCAATGTTTACTTTTTAGAACCACTACCTTCAAATAATTCTTTCAAGTGTGATCCAACACATACAGTATCTACATCTCTAACCTATTATGACAATTACCCGTTTATGGCAAAACCATAACCTAAGGTTATACAGCGCAAGCTTTATATAAAATACAATTAGTTTAATTAATGTTATAACTAAACTTATTATCGAGTTTTTCCTTTTACCTTTGTTGGAGTTATCATGCGTTTACGTCACATTGAAGTGTTTCATGCCATTTATGTTACAGGCTCAATAACCAACGCAGCTAACTTTTTACATGTGTCGCAACCTTCGGTTAGCAAAGTGTTAGCGCATGCCGAAATGCAATTGGGCTATGCGCTGTTCGACCGCGTTAAAGGGCGCTTAATTCCGACCCAAGAAGCGCAAATGTTATTTGGCGAAGTAGACAAGGTTTACAAGCAAATTCGCTCGGTACGTAACGCGGCCCAAAATCTTAAAAAAAATAAGACGGGCAACATTAATGTAGGACTTACCCCTGCATTAGGTTTTGATTTAGTGCCACAGGCCATCGCCCTTTACCAAGCACAAAACCCTCACGTCAATATCAACTTGCAAACTATGCATAATGATGAAGTCCAACAAGCGTTGATAGAGCATAAAATTGATTTTGCGCTAATGTTTTCACCTGCACCGCAGCCCGGTATCAGGCAAATAACTCTTTGCGAAGCGCAGTTAATGGTGATGTACCCCAACCAGCTCTTTGAGCAAAAACCAACATCAATTGCGCTTAAAGAAATTGCAGAGCAACAGGTGATTGGGATCTGGGATAGTGGCCCATTAGGGGATTTAGTCTTAGGCAGACTCAGCGAAGAAGACATTCATGTTAATTCAAATATCAAAGTGCAAACATACTTTTTAGCCGCACGACTAGTAGCCAAAAATATGGGGATTTGCATCGTCGATGAGTTCACCGCCCGGGGGAATGTGAATGACAATATTTCATTGGCGACAATTAAGCCAGCACTGAACTTTCAACTCAAAGCACTGCACATTGAAGATAAGGCGCTGCCTCAATTAGCCAATGATTTCTTGGCCTTGCTTACAGACTTAGCAAACAAGGCTTAATTTGGTACTTAGCGGTAACTTAAATTCACTTGCTCTTTTTGCTTTAATTCGCGGTTAAACTCAATAAACGAGGCTTGTGAGGATAAGTGCTGCTGGCGCACGGGTTGGTTAACCGGAGCAAAAGCCGTTTGCCATTCCACTAACGCAAAGTCATCGACAAAGACTTCACTTGTTTGCAAGCCCTGATTTGCAAATTCTGCCATCACGCGCAAGCTGCGATAACCAACGCGAGGGGAATTAAACGGTACTTCAATAGTTTGCCAACCTGATTGCGCTTTAACATCAATCACGGCAAGCTCGTTTCGCTTATCACTATTGAGTGCTTCTTTGAATTTTTGACGACTCTTACGCCCTTGCCACGAAACCTTAACCTTGGTGTCTTGCGTTGCCTTAACTCGCAAAGTTACCGTCATTGGGTTACCAGCACGATAAACACGTCTAAAGTTAGTCATGGCTAGCTCATCCGCTGCCTGTGGCTTTAAGCTAGCTTTCATTGCATGCTGGCCACTAAACGCCTGCTGTTCACTCAATGAAAAGCTGTTTTGGTCAATATTCCAACCGCGCTCATTTGAGGTGAATAAATCATATGTTTCAAAGTTGGAGCCGTTAACTAAGTTCACCCCAAGACGATAGCGCAGTGACGCATCAGCAGTGTTAACTGATTCTAGCACGCTGTGCCACGGCTTAGTCGGCAACAATTGAACATTACCAGGTTGCTGCGTTAATTGATAAGTTGCTGCGCTATTCTCTTTTTTATGGTTATTGGCACTAATGACACCATGGCCGCCAGAAACATTTAAAGTTACGCCACGCTTTTGCGATAACTCACTCAAGCGCTTTAAAACGTTGTAACGATTGCTGCCCGTACTTGGCGTCGGCATGTAGCCCTTAAGGTAGATAGGCACAATTTCGGCGCGGTGAAACTGCTCACCATCCATCCATACATAAAGTACAAACGAGTGAGGCGTTGAATAGAAGAATTGATCAAAAATGAAATTACCCATGGAATAAGCAATTAACTTACCCTCATATATTTCAAACCCCTGGGTTACATGCGGGTGGTGGGCAATGGCTAAATCAGCACCACTATCTATCGCTGCTTTGAGACGTTGCTCGGTCATTACCGTTGGTTCTGGCGCATACTCTTGACTGCCATGATATTGCACGACAGTTGCACTGGAGGCTTTGCGCACACTTGATGTTATATTTTCCAGCGAACCAAAAGCAGCACCACCTTTATCATGGGATGCGGTTTGATTTGGTGTAAAGCCCCCTTCCCAACCGACAAATCCAAGCATCGAATACTGCGTGCCATTAAGTGTGGTGTTATACGGCGTTAATGCTTGCTCTTGATTAAAGCCCGCGCCAGAAAAGCCTAATTTACTTTTTTTAAGGTAATCGAGCGATGATTTAAGACCTGAGTCCATATAGTCGTAGGTGTGATTGTTCCCCAGCGTTACATAATCAATACCGGCATACTCTAGTGCTGATAATGTTTGTGGCGGCGAGAAGAAGGTCACCGACTTAGGAGCCCGCTCGGTTGGTGTCTCATGTGCAATTTGTGTTTCAAGATTGACCGCTGCAAAGTCAGCCAGCTCCATGTATGGCTTAATGTGCGCCACAATAGCTTTAGTATCTTCTTGTTCCTGACCCTTTTTAATTAACACCGGGTTATTAAAATAAGGTTTGGCGTAGCGCCGTCCCATCATCACATCGCCACCAAAGGCCATCATGGTACGGCCTTTGACTTTTTTGACCAGTTCGATTGGGGCAATGACTAACTCTTGATCTTGAGCATTGGCTAATTCAAAGTGGCTATGAGTTTGTAGTGCTTTATAAAACCCTTGATGACTAATCGCTATTTCATAGACATCAGCATTACTAACACCGATTCGGTAGTGACCTTGACTATCAGTGGTCACTTGATGTCCTTGCACTGACACCTTGGCATTGACCAGTGGTTGGTGGTTTTCATCAACAATGGTGCCGCCAATCTTAAGGCCAGCATTTGCATGCGCACTAACACACAACAATGAAATAGTAAGGAAACTTGAGAGTTTTAACATAAGTCACACTAATTTAAGAGAATTCCCTCAAACTAGCATAAAGGGCTCCCAGCAAACAATAACGATTAATTAGTGGCTAATAACCTTAGGCTATAGGTGATTTTCTCACAGCCCTACTCTGCTGAAAACGCTGACCAATGCTCAGCCAATGCGCGACTAGGGCCAAGAAGGTGCTCTTTTATCAATATCTTGGCTTGCACCATATCGCCAGCCATTAAGACTTCAACCAACTGGTTATGCTCTTGGTGATTAACATCAAAAGCGATGCGGTTGCTCATAGTATTTTTGAGCCAGAGATTGCGGTAACGGGAGGCTTTTTCATAAAGTGAGCGCCTAACGTGCAACAACGTCGGTGATTTGCAGCCACTGGCAATAGCCGTATGAAAAGCTTGGTGACGCAATTCCCACTCTTGCGGCTCTTGCTCGACAAGATCTTGATATTTATGCAGCTTATGCGCAGCAGCAACAATACCAGCCTCCCACTCATCATCACCATGCTCTAAAGCCAAACCGATGCACAGTGCTTCAATCTCTGCACGGGTTTGGTAAATATCAAGCATTTCAAGCTCTGACACTGGGTGAACTTTAAAACCGCGCTGATTTTCTACCACCACCAATTGCTCGACGATTAATTGTGACAATGCTTCTCGTAATGGGCTTACACCAACTTGATAGCGCTCTTTCAATCGGCTCATTAGCAACTTTTCATTCGGTTGAAAGTATCCGGTCAAAATATCATTTTTCAACCGTCCCATAACTTGGGCGGCAAAATTATTTTTATTATCGATTGCTGATCCAGCCATTGCAATATGCCTACAAAAAAACGTCGCTAAGATCTTATATTTTAACAAGACTGTCGCTATTTATAGCAATTTTTTTTTAAGTTTTACACGCTAATTGCCTATCGTCTAAAAAAAGATCAAATAAAACATTGACGAAACACCAAAATGTCGACACTATCACAAAACAACGACAGCAAGGGGGGGGTGTTTATCGACTCCCTTAAAACTTGGAGAGTAAGCAATGACAGCACTAACAAATGATGTTCAATTTCCATCCGTGCCAAGCGGATTCAACGTAAAAGCACATACTAGCAACAAGCGATTACAAGTCATTACACTTAACGCTACCGTCATCAATGGTTTTGTTGATGCCATTGCCCATTGGCCTGTGCAAGCGCTGGAATATAAACCGTTCTTACGTTTTGCTATTGCCGATGCACTTGATTCACTAACTGACTACAGTTTGGGATATTGTTTAAACACAACATTACGAGACCGCCAAACTGGTGCTTTCTTAATTCAATATGATGTCGAGCCCAATGTTGACAATGGTCAGCAACGTACCGAGTTTGAAATAAAACTTTCGACAGCAATTTCTCACCTAATAGGAAAACCGAATCTAGATGCTATGTACGGCAAATACTACGCTCGATTTACAGTAAAAAATGAAGATAATTCTGATAGCTATCTACGTCAGGCCCACCGTCGTATGGAGCTACATAACGATGGAACTTACGTTGACGAACGAACGGACTTTGTGTTGATGCAAAAATTAGCTGAAGAAAACATGGAGGGCGGGGATTCATTAATGTTACACGTTGATGATTGGGCTGAGCTTAATCGCTTTTATCGTCACCCATTGGCTAAGCAAAACATTATTTGGGGCTCGCCAAAATCCAAAAATGTTAATACCTCTATAGAGCATCCAGTATTTTTTGAAGAAGATGCCCAGGGAAAGCCGCACATGCTGTTTATTGATCAGTTTGCCGAGCCTCAAAATATGAGCCAAGGCATCTATTTGTTTGAGATGGGGGAGTCTATTGAAAATGATCCTAACTATTTTAAGGTAAGATTACCTGTTGGTTCTATTTTAGTGATGCATAATCACCGCTGGTTACACGGACGTGATAAGTTTGTTGCTCATCCACAGCTTAGCCGTGAGTTATTACGTCAACGGGGTCATTTCACCAAATAGGCCAGCTTAGTTAACTAGCGAGAGGGACATCGCCTTTCGCTAAGCGTTTAGGAGGTAAAAATGATTTATGATTACATTGTTATTGGCGGTGGTATTGTTGGCGTATCAACGGCGTGGCAATTAAAACAACGTCATCCAGATAAAACAGTACTGTTACTTGAGAAAGAGTCTGGCTACTCACGCCATCAGACAGGACATAACAGCGGTGTCATTCATGCAGGTGTTTACTATGCACCAGGCAGCTTAAAAGCTAAATTTTGCAAAGCTGGTGTCGCTGCAACCATGAAGTTTTGCGATGAAAATCAAATTTCATACAATCAATGTGGCAAACTCTTAGTAGCTACTAATCCATTAGAAGTTGAGCGAATGCATGCATTGCATCAACGTTGCATTGAAAATGATATTGCTGTGAGCCTATTGAATCAACAACAGCTAAAAGAGGCTGAACCGAATATTAGTGGTCTTGGTGCTATTTTAGTTAATGACACAGCGATTGTTAACTATCAACAAGTTACTGAAAAGATGGCACATAAGTTTGTTGAACTAGGTGGTGATGCAAAGCTTGAACACCGAGTCATTAGGCTGAATGAAAGTGAAGATAAAATTACTGTTGATACCCTACACCATGGCAAACCACTAACTTTTCAGGGACGTTTTTTAATTACCTGTTCAGGTCTAATGGCTGATAGAACCACCAAAATGCTCGGCATCAAAACAGACTTTCAAATTATTCCATTTAGAGGTGAATATTATCAATTGCCAACACAACATAACAATATTGTGAACCATCTCATTTATCCAATTCCAGATCCCAAGTTGCCTTTTTTAGGAGTACATTTAACACGGATGATCGATGGTTCTGTAACCGTGGGCCCAAATGCAGTGCAAGGCTGGAAGCGTGAAGGCTATGGCAAAATCAATTTTAGTCCAACGGATGTTTGGCAGATGGTCACTTTTGGGGGCTTTTGGCGGGTTCTCAAGAAGAATATTGCAACAGGCATAGTTGAAACCAAGAACTCACTTTGGAAACCAGGTTACCTTAAGCTAGTGCAAAAATATTGTCCTTCATTGACCATCAACGATTTAAAACCCTATCCGGCGGGCATTCGTGCACAAGCGGTAATGAAAGACGGTTCGCTGGTTCATGACTTTTTGTTTGCCCAAAGCCCACGCAGCCTACATGTCTGCAATGCACCATCCCCCGCGGCAACTTCAGCAATCCCTATTGGCGAATACATTTGCGATAAAGTTGAGCAACAAAATGCTTAGCTAACTTTTACGCTCATCAGTCGCTTGTTCTTCACCGACAGGCTTGCCAATCGCCGAGATTTCTTTGGCTTGCGCTTTATCGATTTGATGAATGGTTTTGATATGACACTTTATTTGATGGCTAGCCATGTCACCATTGATAACTGAAATTGAATCAAAACGTGTACTCAACATTGAACTCATGCTCTGATTAATTTTGATCGCGTGAGCGAAGCCTAAATCAGGGCAATAACCGTTAACTTCAATTAAGAATTTTTTCTTAGGTGAAGTTGATAAGATCAAATAATCATTAGTTAACGATTGCCAGCCATGCAAGCGAAAGGTGTTTATTTTCTTGAGGCTTTCGAGCTTATTACTAACGATATAATCGGCGTAAGCGATATTTTTTTCTTCATAGGACATGGTCGGCGTGTTAGAACACCCCGCTAATAACGTCGCCAGCGCGACACCCAATACTGCAATTTTTTTCATCTAACACTCCAAATTTTGTAACGCTAACCTTATGACACCTTACAACAAAAAAAATTCACTAATATTGCTCGAATTAATTCCAAATAACATCCAGCGTAAAGATATAGCCAGCGCCGTAAACTGTTTTAATTATTCGCGGACTTTTATGATCCTGTTCAATTTTTTTCCTTAAGCGAGACATCCTTACATCGATACTACGATCGAAAGAGGTGGCCTCTTCACTTAA
>CAKZQF010000233.1 GCA_937139475.1 uncultured Gammaproteobacteria bacterium
TCACCCACTTCGATGGTGAAGGCTTGCTGTCCACGATTCCAGCATGAAACCATCAGCTCGCCTTGGTAGTCAGAATCGATAAGGCCTACTAAATTACCCAGTACAATACCATGTTTATGGCCAAGACCCGAACGTGGCAAAATCATCGCTGCAATTGAAGGGTCTTCTAAGAAAATAGAAAGGCCCGTAGGGATTAGTTGTGTCTCACCTGGGTGCAGTGTCAGTGGTGCATCTAATGCGGCGCGAAGATCTAAACCTGCAGATCCTGTTGTTGCATATTCAGGCATTGGGATTTCGTTTCCAATGCGAGGGTCGAGTACTTTTACTTGCAGTTGCTTTTTCATTTTTATCTTCTCAGTATTTGAGTATTCAGTACGATGTTTAAGTCGTCTTGTTATCAGCATATTGCTGAGCAATCAATTCAATTAGATCATTCGATAAGGCCGATTTAGACATGCGAGGAAAGTCTTGCTGATTATCTCCCCAGAATGCGGTGACGGCATTGTTATCGCTATTGAAACCAATATCGGTATTCGATACATCATTAGCAATAATCATGTTTAGATTTTTGCTCTGCAATTTACCGCGAGCATAGTCAGCCACATCTTGAGTTTCAGCGGCAAAACCTACCACAAACGGGGCTGTTTCAAGCTGTGCAACAGTGGCAACAATGTCAGGGTTTTTCACCAATGACATTTGCATGTGTTCACCAGACTTTTTGATTTTTTGCGTCGCTACTTGTACTGGGCGATAGTCGGCAACTGCGGCGGCCGCAATGAATATATCGCAATTATTCTGAATACCAAGGCTTGCGGCGAGCATATCGCTAGCGCTATCAACTTGTATAACCGATATTTTTTCGGGAGGAGGCAAGCGCACTGGGCCACTAATAATTGTCACTCTTGCACCAGCGTCACGAGCGGCTTCGGCTAGCGCGTACCCCATTTTTCCTGAGCTGTGATTACTAATAAACCTAACGGGATCAATGGCTTCACGAGTTGGACCTGCCGTTATAACAACATCCAAGCCAGAAAGGGCTTTAGATGTAAACAGTTTGGCGCAGTGTTCCGCGATGAGGCTAGGATCGAGCATCCGACCAGGGCCAACATCCCCACACGCTTGTTCGCCATCTGCAGGGCCAAAGCTATGAAACTTCTTACCCTTTAAATCGATAAGGTGTTGAACATTGGCTTGGGTCATTTCATCACGCCACATGGCTTGATTCATCGCAGGGCAGATGGCTAATGGTGCATCGCTTGCGAGGCACAGGGTTGTTAATAGATCATTTCCCATGCCTTGTGAAAGGCGTGCAATAAAGTCGGCAGAGGCCGGAGCTACGACAATAATATCAGCCCAGCGTGCTAATTCGATATGTCCCATGCCAGCTTCGGCCTCAGGGTCTAACATAGAATAATGGACCGGGTTTCCTGACAGGGCTTGTAAGGTCAGAGGGGTGATGAATTCTTGGGCAGCCGTAGTCATCACGACGCGGACTTCTGCTTTTGCTTTACGCAATTCACGCACAAGCTCTGCGGCTTTGTAAGCTGCGATGCCACCGGTTATACCTAATAGAATACGTTTGTTGCAAAGTTGTTGCATAAGAATGCCCTTTAAAGATCTTCTGGCAGTATATCAGTGGTTTGGGAGAATCATAAAGGGGATATGGATTTTCGTTTCAAGGATAAAGACAAGGGAATATATATTATGTCGATTACAGATTGGCCAGCCGACGAAAGGCCTAGGGAGAAGTTGCTTGCGCGAGGTGCTGAGCATTTATCGGATGCGGAGTTATTGGCTATTTTTTTGCGTACGGGGGTAACAGGAAAGAGCGCAGTTGATTTGGCTAGGGATTTGCTGACGGGCTTTGGCGGTTTGCGTCAGTTATTGGTGGCAGACCAAGGTCAGTTTACTCAGCATCATGGTTTGGGGCCGGCGAAGTTTGCGCAGTTGCAGGCGGTGTTGGAGATGTCGAGTCGACATCTTGCACAAACGATACAAAAGGAGGGTGCGCTTACCAGCCCGCAGTTGACTCAGCGCTATTTGACGTCGAAGTTGCGCGATCGCCAGAGTGAGGCGTTTGTGGCGCTGTTTTTGGATAGTCAGCATCGAGTTATTGAGTATGTGGAGTTGGCTCATGGCACGATTGATGGTGCGGCAGTGTATCCACGCGAAGTGGTAAAAATGGCGCTTGCGAAAAATGCGGCAGCGGTTATTTTCGCTCATAATCATCCGTCGGGAATTGCCGAGGCAAGTCAGGCTGATAAGGCAATTACTGAGCGTTTGGTGAAGGCGTTATCTTTGATGGATATTCGAGTTTTGGATCATATAATTATCGGCGATGGTGAGTTTACGTCTTTTGCCGAAAAAGGCTGGCTATAATGGCATTGAGTGTCTAACATAGCCATTTAAGGGCAAATATAAGCTGTTTGTGTAAAATACAGCCTGTTGTCCTTGCCAACCCCCCTGAATTTTTGGTATAAAGCGCAACCCTTTTTTAAGGTCGTTGTGTTTCCGTTGCTTTGCTTTGGAAAATACCCCTTAAAAATTTTAGGGAACTAACAGTTTCAACTGGCATTTTATAAGCCCGGTTGGTAACAAGATTTTTCATTGGATTCTTCGTACG
>CAKZQF010000234.1 GCA_937139475.1 uncultured Gammaproteobacteria bacterium
TGGGAGTTTCAACCTCGATATGCAGAGATCAGTTGAACCAATGAATCACGATTTACATATTTAACGATTATATTAATTAATATCAGTAGCTTATGGGTTTAGTGGCTAAATTTATCACGAATCCCGGCCGGACCTCATCTATACCGAAAAGGAAATAAGAACCCACTATCTTTTAAACATCAAATTTCTCTGGCCTTATCGAGAAAGAGAGGTATCTAAAGACCTTAGGTCGTTAATTTTGAGGACTCTATGGGATCTAGATGAAAGTGATCCAGACTTGCTTATTCATGCTATCTATCGCGACCCTAATAACCGCGCTCAACTAATCCCAGCTCTGTGGCATCTCATATCCATTGGAGCAATTGGATGCAACCTAGACATTCCTTTAAAAATGAACTCTCCCATATGGGCATTACAGGAGCCATAAATGAACACTATACGACCGGGGATGCTAGTCTATTGGCGAGATTCGCCTGCTGTTGTAATGGAACTCAAAGGCCTTACCGAAGCTATCTTAAGACTGGTTGATAGCAATAAAACAGGGATCGCTCATGTGACCGAGCTAACGACCTCACCGCCTAGCGAACAGCCTACTTCAAGGCATCATTTGCTTGCAAAAGACAAGGAGTGGGACAAAGCTTTAGAACGGTATGAGCTGATTAAACCTCTTCTGGAAAATCCTCAGCGCACATCTGAAGATGTAATAAACGTTGCGAGAACAGCAAATAAAAGCACCGTCACAATATACCGATGGATTAACCGTTTCAATGAGACAGGGCTTGTCTCTTCGCTACTAAGAGCACCGAGAGGAGATAAAGGTTCTCCAAGGATTGATGTAGAAACCCAACAAATCATTGATCAACAAATTGAATCTTTTTTCCTCAAAAAAGAGCGCCCGTCTGTATCTCAGCTTTACGAACGTATTAAGCACGAATGCTATTCCATAGACATTCAACCTCCTCATCGAAACACAGTTTACTCCAGAGTGAGGGATATCGAAGGGCGTAAAGCGGTTAGTCGCCGGTATAGCCCCAAGCAAGCTCGTGAAGCATATGAACCGGTAACTGGAAAGTTTCCAGACGCAGATTACCCAAACGCGGTCATTCAAATTGACCATACAAAAGTGGACGTAATTGTCGTTGATGAAGAGCATCGATTACCTATTGGTCGCCCCTTTTTAACAATAGGAATTGATGTAGCCACAAAAATGATCTCTGGATTCTGTATGACACTGGATCCACCAAGTGCATTAAGTGCGGGACTTTGCATTGCCCAATCTGTAGGGCGAAAAGAGCATTGGCTAGCTAAAAGAGATATTACTGCGGAATGGCCATTCTATGGAAAGATGAGCAAAATCCATGTTGATAATGCTAAGGAGTTTTCAGGTGGGATGCTTCTTCGAGCCTGTGAAAATCATGGCATCACTCATGAATTGCGGCCGAAAGGTCAACCTAACTATGGGCCCCACGTCGAACGCGCATTCAGAACTTTCATGGAAGAGTGCCATCGACTCCCCGGTACCACTTTCTCCAATATCAGTAAAAAACTTGAATATGACTCTGAGGGTAATGCATGCCTCACTCTTTCAGAACTCGATCTTTGGTTTACTGTATACATCGTGCACTGTTATCACCACAAAAAGCACAGAGGTATTTGTGACATCCCTCCTATCAAGCTATATAACCAGTATGTTCACGGAACATCAGAGCGACTAGGCGTGGGTTTGCCAGCACCAATAGGGGACGAAGAAAAATTCAAACTTGATTTCACACCTTATGTCGAACGAACAATACAACGCTCAGGCGTCGTCATCGATAATGTTCATTACTACTCCCCTGTACTGAGAAAGTGGATCAACGCAAAAGAGCCAGGAGCTAAGCAAAAAAAGAAGTTCATATTTGCACGTGATCCTCGTGATATCAGCGTTGTCTACTTCCTAGATCCTGATTCAGAATCTTATGTACCAATCCCTTATCTTAATAATACACGCCCCGCTGTAAGCCTGTGGGAGCTTCGTGCGGTGATCAAAAAAGTTCGGGAGGATGAAGCGTATCAAGTAGATGAAGAGGTTATATTCCAGGGTATTAAGCGCATGCGAGAAATTGAGGAATCAGCAGTTGAGAAAACTCGTTTGGCAAAACAACAGCGTGCAACTGAAAAGAGAAAACGTCGTATGTCAGCACGCAGGACAGGCTGGCAAAACATTCATCCGACAGAAAAAGTTGATGAAGTAGTCACTGACACATATACAGAACAAGAAGATGATCTCGATGTTATCGAGCCATTTAATGACATCCAAGTGAAGTAGAAGGAAAAGTCATGACTAATTACTCACACTTACATCCAGATGTTGTAGAGCAGATAGAAAAGAGTGATGAAGAACGGATTAAATGGATCAAGCAACCCCGTTGGATTGGCTATCCAAGAGCACATGAGGTGATCGCAACTCTCGAAGATCTTCTTATCCATCCACGAGAACCCCGAATGCCAAATGTTTTGTTGATTGGTAATACCAACAACGGAAAAACCCAGCTTATACGCCACTTTGCACAACGTCACCCCCCAGACGACAATGTTTACGGTGAACACATAATCGCTCCAGTGCTTTATGTACAAGCTCCACCAACTCCGAGCGAGTCAGGTCTTTACACTGAAATATTGAAAACACTTTTTGAGAGAGTACCCGCAGCGTCTAATGACGCTAGAAGAAGTAGAGTTGTACAGGTGCTTCAAAGCATTCAAGTGAAAATACTGATAATTGACGAACTACATAACATCCTTGCAGGCTCTTCAATCAAACAGCAGCAGTTTCTTAACATCATCAAATACTTAAGCAATGAGCTTCAGATATCTATTGTTGGTTGTGGCACTGGAGATCTACTAAGAGCGATCAGCATTGATCCACAAATCCAAAACCGTTTTACTCCTGAGTTATTGCCTAAGTGGCAGTTAAACAAAGAATTCCGGCAACTACTAATGTCCTTTGAACGCACCTTGCCCCTGAAAAAGCCTTCAAATTTACACAATCGGTTAATAGCAACAAGAGCACTTGCTTTAAGCGAGGGAACGATAGGAGAGCTATCAGTACTTTTAAACTCTGCTACTACATATGCAATAAAAAATGGAATTGAATTTATCACCTCAGATGCGCTTTCGAAGTGCGGATATGTTTCTCCAAGCGATAGAACCAGAATGGCCTCCAGGCTGTGAGCGTAAAGACCCTGCCTATTCATCCACAACCACTGCCAGAAGAGCTTTTATCTTCCTGGATGGTACGGCTCGCTTTAGCAAATAGATTCTCACTTCATACCTTCTATAACAAGGTAATAGGCTACAATGGCCAGATATGGACAAGAGATGTTGATAGGAGCTGTAGCTATGAATTAATTGATCTCTTACACCAATACACCAAGCAGCCTAGGAAAGTTATCCAAAGCCTATCACTAAGCTCCTATGAAGGATTGCTGTTTGAATCATTATCCTCTAATGCCCTGGCTCCCTGGATACTGTCAGCGGGTATTTTTCATAGAAAGCGCCGAAACGCAGCCCTTCAGTATTGCCCCTTATGCTTGAGAGAAGACTCTACACCCTATTTTCGTAAGACATGGCGTCTAGCCTTCTATGTACTCTGTGAGCACCACAACTGCCTAATGGAAAGCACCTGTCCATCCTGCAAACAACCAGTGCTACACCATCGAATTGGGATTGGCAAAGAAAATACAGTTCCTCATATGGATATTTCGCTCTGCCACTACTGTGGATATTGCTTGAAATATGTAACTCCGAGATATCTTTATAGGCCAGGCTGCGTTGCTAAACACTATCTACTGAAACTTCTAAAGCACCATAGTAACGGTCCCTGGAAATGTGGGAACAACCTTCTGAGCTTTGGGTTAGCGTACTTTAAAGGCATTTGGTTTCTCCTGTCGTCACTACGCTCAAAGAAGGCAACAGTATTACGAGAAGAAATCAATCGAGCAACAGGATTACACTTAAAAGCAAGCAGGTATCACACATTTGAAGGCGCTGATCATAGCGAAAGACTAGAGTATATGCTTTGCATCTCTTGGATACTCAGCGGTTGGCCAAAGCATTATCTATCAGCCTGCTACAAAGCAAACTATGTAAGATCTAGTGTAGCTGAAAACCCAAAAAAACTACCGTACTGGTTTAACAGCATTATAGATAGTCAACTTGGAAGGAAAGTCTATATCCGTTCAGACGAAGAGATGCTAGCAGCCTGTCACTATCTTTACTCACAAAAACAAAGAGTCACTCGGGCAAATATTATATCTGAGTTAGGCTTTTCTAGCGATCAAGCTATCCGAGCAGCCAAAATATGGGCAAGGCTCTAGGCTAGCTCTCAAAGTCAGATCCTTCTTAGTTCCATACAAAAAAACCGCCTTTATAGGCGGTTTCTTCGGCAATCTAATTCGGTAGTTTAGACTACAGAGCGTTAAAGCTCTTTTCCAATAAGTGGATTAATAGTATCACACAAATCCATCGCCGTAATACAGCCTAATCGAGGACCTAGTGTAGCTCAGAGTCACAAAGTCGGTCTTGCGGGCGGCTATTCCTTTAGACGGGGCCATGATCGCAATCAGGCAGCCTAGTTACAATAAGGTATTTTCCGGGGTTTGAAGTCCAGCGGTACGAAAACGTACGCTAAGCTAATATTAAAGTCCGTTTTACAGCTTTGGGGAACTGAG
>CAKZQF010000235.1 GCA_937139475.1 uncultured Gammaproteobacteria bacterium
ATAAAACAATATGCTAGCCAAGCAAAGGCTATCGCTTCAACCCATTGTGGTGCTAATCCTAGCTGCTGAGTTGACGCTATCGTCACGTTTGGTAGCAACGCCTGAATACGAGCCGTGAGGTCGAAATTAAAAACGCCACCACCACAAATATATATTTCATCTACTGCGCCAAGCTGCTTTATTTCATTAGCGATAGACGTTGCCGTTAACTGAGACAATGTTGCCTGTATGTCCTGAGGCGTTAGTGCGGAGAAGTTATTTAAATGCTGGTGTAGCCAAGCCAGATTAAATAATTCTCGTCCAGTACTCTTAGGTGCTGGTGCTTGAAAATAAGGGTGTTGTAAGAAGTTTGCCAGTAGCTGCTCACAGACAGTGCCAGTCGCGGCCCAGCGTCCCGATTCATCATAACTTCCGTGATTATGTTGTTCATACCAAGCGTCAAGCAAGGTATTGCCTGGCCCAGTATCGAAACCTTTAGTTTCTGTATCGCGTGCGCTTAACCAAGTAATATTACTGATACCGCCGATATTTAGAATGACACGGCTCACTGTTTGATGACTAAATAGCTGCTGGTGAAATGCTGGTACTAACGGTGCCCCTTGGCCACCAAGCGCGATATCTTTACGTCGAAAATCCGCTATGGTATCGATACCCGTTTGGGTGGCTATCGTACAAGCATCGCCGATTTGCATTGAAAACGGGTAGGTTAAATTCGGCATATGGCGTACGGTTTGGCCATGTGAGCCTACGGCAATAACCTGCGAGGCATCGACGTTAGCGCAGGCTAAAAGTTCATTGGTAGCTTGGGCAAATAACTCACCACAGGCTCTGTCACATTGGCCAAGTAAATTAATATCCCCTGTTTTAGGATCGGCTAATTGATGTAATTGACTCAACAGTGGCTCGGCGATCTCTTTTTCATAAGTCGCCAATACCTGAGGCTTTTCATTTGATAAATCAACCAGAACAGCATCGACGCCATCCATACTGGTGCCCGACATTAACCCGACATAATATTGCGCGCTCATACTTAATTCGCGTTACTTGCCAGCTGTACACTAGTAGCATCTAGCTGTGCAATACGCTGAGCTGCGATGGCAAGAAATTCTTGCTTATCTTTCTTAGCAATCGATTGCGATTTGGGTAGTTTAACGGTGCGTGGGTTACGATGCGTACCATTGACCAAAAACTCGTAGTGCAAGTGTGCACCGGTAACTTGTCCTGTAGCGCCAACGTTACCAATACGTTGCCCCTGCTTTACTTTCGCCCCTTTGCGCACAAATTTCTTCGACAAATGGAGGTACTTAGTAACGTACTTTTCACCATGCTTAATGAAAATGTAGTTACCATTAAATTTGGTATAGCCAGAGGCTATCACTGTACCTGAACCCGCCGCGCTGACAGGGGTTCCTGTTTTAGCGGCATAATCGATACCGTTGTGGGCCTTGACCCGGCCTGTGACAGGGTGGCGTCGGCGTGGGTTAAAGCTAGAGCTGATGTATTTGAAATTAACTGGTGCACGAAGGAATGCTTTACGCATGCTTCGTCCCGTTTCCGAATAGTAGTCACCGTCACTGTGGCGTATAGCCTTATAGCTTTGATCCTGGTTGACAAATTCGGCCGCAAGGATGTTGCCTGTTTTGACTCTTTCGCCATCAAGAAACTTGGTTTCATAAATAATATTAAAATGATCACCTTGACGAATATCTAAACCAAAGTCGATATCCCAACCAAAAATATTCGCCAAATTCATGATTAGCGAAGGCTCAAGTCCCGCCTCTACGCCCGCATTCCAAAAGTTATTTTTAATGGTTGCGCTGGCTACTTGTTCACGTGTTTCGAGCTCTTTTGTTACGGTATTAGTGGTATAGCCTTGTTCTGTCTTTACTACTTCAAGTGTATTGATAATATCTTGCTGGTAGCGCAGCTTAACGAGTTCTTCATTCTCGTTGGCGCCAAAATGAATCACTTGTCCCGGCATTATTTTTTTAAGGGTGGCCGTGGCCTTACCCAGGCTAGTTATTTTATGTAGGGTGTTGGCACTAAAACCTGCACGGTTAAAGATTAATGCTAAGTTATCGCCGGACTTTACTTTAACTTGCTGCCAAGAGAGTTTCTGCTCTGCAGGCTCCGGTTGCTTCGGGGTCATTGCGACATCTTTTTTCACAACTTCTGTTGTGGCACTAACCTCTTCAAATACGGCTGGCGCAGGTAATTTACTTTTTTCTAAATCAATAGGGGCTTGATAGCGCTTAGCCACTTCCAGTGCATCACTTGAGGTACTTTTTGAAGCTTTAGCATCATCACTTGGCAGTAAGAAGAGTATTCCTGTGATCACAGAAACGGCAATGAGTAATTGCTGGTGACGACGAGGGAGTTGATGATATAAATGTGTCATAACAAAAAACGGGGCCTTAGGTTATAGATAAGATAAAGCTGAACAAATACGACCGTTTAAAGTTCTATTTCGTTCCTTAATCAAGTAAGATTACCAGCTTTATTTATATCCTTAAACCTTGAAGCCAAGATTGTGTCAATAAAACGGTCATTTTTTGTCAATTTTGTTAATTAGGCATAGTTATTTATTAGGTTTAGCTTACCAGTTAGGAGAACTGTGAATGTCACAGGTTGCAGATGCATTAGCCGAAATCAAACGTGGTGCTGATGAAATTCTTGTTGAAAAAGAATTAATTGAAAAATTGAACTTAGGCCGTCCACTGAGAATTAAGCTAGGTGCCGATCCGACTGCGCCAGATATTCACTTGGGCCACACGGTGATTTTGAACAAACTGCGTCAGTTTCAGCAGCTAGGTCATGAGGTAACGTTTTTAATTGGTGACTTTACCGCAATGGTTGGTGACCCAACAGGCAAGAACTCGACGCGTCCCCCGCTAACTAAAGAGCAAGTATTAAAGAACGCTGAGTCTTACACTGACCAAGTGTTTAAAATTCTCGACCCAGAGAAAACCAAAATAGCTTTTAACTCAGAATGGTTAGAAGAGCTTGGTGCGGTTGGAATGATCAAGCTTGCCTCAAATCAAACAGTAGCACGCATGCTTGAGCGTGATGACTTTAAAAAGCGTTACGCTGGCGGCCAGCCGATTGCAATTCATGAATTTTTGTACCCGCTATTACAAGGTTACGATTCAGTTGCTATGGAAACCGATGTTGAACTTGGCGGTACGGATCAGAAATTCAATCTATTGATGGGACGTGAGCTGCAAAAAGCTAATGGCCAAAAGCCTCAATGTGTATTGATGATGCCGCTACTTGAAGGCCTTGATGGCGTTAAGAAAATGTCAAAATCAGCGAACAACTACATTGGCATCAATGATGCGCCATCAGAAATGTTTGGTAAAATCATGTCTATCTCTGACGTGCTTATGTGGCGCTACTATGAGCTACTAAGCTTTAGACCACTAAGTGAAGTTGAGCAGTTTAAAACAGATATCGAAAACGGTACTAATCCACGTGATATCAAAATTGCATTAGCGAAAGAAATTATCGCGCGCTTCCATAGTGAAGACGATGCGCAAGCGGCTCACCAAGAGTTTATTAATCGTTTCCAAAAAGGGGCGATGCCAGATGAGATGCCTGAGCTGGCTTTAGCAGCGATGCCGATTGCTAATCTGCTAAAAGAAGCAGGCCTGGTGAGTTCAACGTCTGAAGCAAACCGTATGATTAAGCAAGGTGCGGTGAAGATTGATGGTGAAAAAGTAGCGGATAATAAATTCCAGCCGGATGCCGGCACAACCAATGTGTATCAAGTAGGTAAACGTAAGTTTAGCCGCATTACCATTGAATAATAGCTATTGTCAGAATAAAACGCCGCTGAGTCGTTACTTAGCGGCGTTTTTGTTTGTCGACCTAACAGGTAAAGCCTAGATTAAAGAAGTCTAGCATCTTAAGCCACAACCCCCGTTTGCCGCCGTTATTATCTGCTTTGATTAGTGCGCGATGAGTTAACTCCACACCTATCCATTTAAATGGCTCTGGTACCCATGGAATAGGGTTTTTCTTAACAAACTGCATGTCCAGTATGTCACTAGGTTGATAGCCTAACAGTTCGATACCGATACGAGCACCAAAACGACTGGCGCCAACACCTAATCCGGTATAGCCGACAGCGTAAGCGACACGATTGTTGTATGCCGTTCCCGGGCAGACACAAAAACGAGTTGAAGTGGCAATAATTCCGCTCCAGCGATGGGAAAATTTTACGTCTTTAAGCTGTGGAAAGGTTTCAACAAATTCTGCGGCCAATTGATTGAAACGCTCAGGAATATCTGCACAGGTCTTTGGATCCGTATTGCTATTAAAGAAGTAATGCACTGCGCCACCGCCACCCCACGTGATGCGATTATCTTGGGTGAAACGATAATAATGAAACATGTTTGCGTGATTAGATATCGCATGACGTGATTTGTGCCAACCAACTGAATCAAGTTGTTCTTGCGTTAGCGGCTCGGTTGCAATTTGATAATCCCATACAGGGATAATGGTACGGCGAATCTTACCAATAGGGCTGCGATAAGCATTTGTGGCTAATAGCACCTTATTGCTGTTAATGATGCCATGAGGACAGCGCACCTGCATTTTATCCTGACCCAATGGGGTAAGTTTATCCATTGGAGTTTGCTCAAAAATGCGTACCCCAAGATCTAAGATAGCCTGTTTGAGTCCCCAACATAATCGTGCTGGATCGATAACACCGTCTTGACCATCAAGATACTGTACTCCGGCAAGGTAGGTTGGTGAGTTTACCTCTTGTTGCATTGCCTCTTGATCAAACCATTTCGCTTCAAGGCCGTCGTTAATTGTATCTTGATAATCTTTTCGTAGTGCCTCTACTGATTCTTGGTCCGTCGCAACGCTGGTTTCCCCCACTTTTTCGTAGCGAGCATCGATGTTATAGCGCGTTAGAGTTTCTAAAAATTCTTTAAGGTTTTGCTGGCCGAGTTCGTATAGCTTATCAGCTTCACCGGGGAACTGATGATCGGTATTGGTTTCTCCATGCGCTAAGCTTGAGCTAAGAAAACCACCATTGCGACCTGACGCACCATCAGCAATGGTGGTCTTTTCGATTAGGATAATATCGGCGTTAGGCTGGCGCTCAATAGCTTGCAATGCCGCCCACAGGCCTGTAAAACCACCACCAACAATCAGCAGTTCACACTGGGTATCGTGGCTAAGTGAAGGCAATGTCTCTGGGCGGCCCGCTTGATCGTGCCATAACGGACAGTATTTAGAATCTTTTAATGCATCAACATGTGGTTGCATAACACCTCTTTTAATCATTATTCTTTAATGTACCAACCCCAAGGGGTTGTATTGTCATAACGGGTAATTTGTTTAGTTTCAAGGTAGTTGTTCAGGCCCCACTCACCAAGTTCGCGGCCAATGCCTGACTGCTTAAAACCGCCCCACGGTGCTTGTACGAAAGTTGGCTGCGAACAGTTAATCCAAACAATGCCAGCCCTAAAAGCTTTTGCGACACGTTCACAGCGTTCAATGTCTTTAGACATCACGGCAGCCGCAAGACCAAAGCGCGAGTCATTGGCAAGTGCTATCGCTTCCGCCTCATCACTAAAGGTCTTGACACAAACTACCGGGCCAAAAATCTCCTCAGTCCATATCCAGCTATCCGTTGCCATATCGTTGAAGATAGCTGGTTCAAGGTAGTAGCCCTTGTCAAAACCTATCGGTCGTTTGCCTCCGGTTAATAGGTTGGCGCCATCGCTAACGCCGCGCTCAATTGCGCTAAGCACTTTTTCATATTGCGCCTGGTTAACCAACGGACCTAACAGTACACCTGCTTGATTGCCTTCGCCGATGGTTATCTTTTTTGTTTCTTCAACAAGCCGTTTAAGCAAACTTGGATAGAGCTTTTCGGCGACCAATACCCGTGAGGTGGCTGAACAAACCTGGCCTTGATTCCAGAAAATACCAAAGAGGATCCATTCAACCGCATGCTCTATATCGCAATCATCAAAAATGACTAAGGGCGATTT
>CAKZQF010000236.1 GCA_937139475.1 uncultured Gammaproteobacteria bacterium
TGCTCTAACCAACTGAGCTAAGGGGCCAACAAGATGCTAAACAGAGTTGTTTAAGCGGCGATAAGTATAAGCATTTTTTTGGGTTACGTCACCTACTTGATACTTAATTTTTTTTAATCGCCTAATTATTCCTCAAAAGCTTGTTTTGTATCGGCTTAAAAGGCGAGTCTGCTTGCTCTGTTTAGTACTTTTTGCGCGCTGGTCTAGCTATCTAGGTTACGCTCACTTGGGATGTCAGAAAAGTATTCTACTAGTTCTACTTCGTAGCCATCCGGGTCGATAAAATAAATGTTTTGGCGGTGTGGTTCAATATTAAGTTCGGTACGTGGGGCAAAACCTGCTTGAGCCAAGCGTTCAACAATAGCTCCTAAGTTATTGGTGCTAAAAGCGAAGTGTGCTAGCCCAATCGTGTGACCTTTCAGTTCTCTATTTTTCCCTGTCCCACTATCGTTGAACGTTAAAAATTGATAGTCATCGCCAAAGTGCACCCAATTTCTTGGTGTTCCGTACCAGTCAGAATGACCTTTGCTACGAATACGCCAATGGGGTGCTAGGGCCTTATAAAAGGCGAGTGTTGTGTCGATGTCTTTAACGATAATATTTAAGTGTTCAATGGTTAGCATAATAAGCTCCTATAAATGAATTAATTTGTTATTCTGCTGCAAGGTTAAGACCTCAGGTTAACTTGAGGTAAAGCGTTTTTTTGCATAATATGAAATTAATGTTTTTTGATGAGATATTTTTATGCCACATTCACCATTAAGTGTCGGGCAAGTTGCTAAACGTTGCGGCGTTAAGGTGTCAACGTTGCACTTTTATGAAGAAAAGGGACTCATCCATAGTGTGCGCAATGCGGGCAACCAACGTCGCTATAAGCCGGAAACCCTGCGCCGTGTGTCGGTGATCAAGGCGGCGCAAAAGCTGGGGATTACCCTTGAGGAAATAAAGCAAGCATTAGCCGGTTTGCCCGACAATAGAACACCGGATAAAGATGATTGGGCGGCGCTGTCGAGTGGATGGCACCGGATGCTTAACCAGCGAATAAGGCAGCTAGAAAACCTACGTGATTCTTTGACCAGTTGCATTGGTTGTGGTTGCTTATCACTAACAAACTGCCCGCTTTATAATAAAGATGACCACCTGGCGGATGATGGTAGCGATGGGGCGGTGTTACTTAATCGCAAAAATAAAAAAGCCGCTAACTTATAAAGATAGCGGCTTTATTAAGGCATTTAGATGAGTAAATTACTCGTCCAGGAAGCTCTTAAGTTGTTCTGAGCGAGAAGGGTGACGTAATTTACGTAGTGCCTTCGCTTCGATTTGACGAATACGTTCACGGGTAACGTCAAACTGCTTACCAACTTCTTCTAACGTGTGGTCAGTATTCATATCGATACCAAAACGCATACGCAGTACTTTCGCTTCTCGAGCAGTAAGGCCTGCAAGTACATCGTTAGTCGCTAGTTTTAGCCCTTCAGATGTTGCTGATTGTAGTGGTAGCTCAAGCGTTGTATCTTCAATGAAATCACCTAGGTGTGAATCATCATCATCACCGATTGGGGTTTCCATTGAAATTGGCTCTTTGGCAATCTTAAGCACTTTACGGATTTTGTCTTCTGGCATTTGCATGCGTTCAGCTAACTCTTCCGGTTGTGGCTCACGACCCATTTCTTGTAGCATTTGACGAGAAATACGGTTTAGCTTGTTGATTGTTTCGATCATGTGTACCGGAATACGGATAGTACGGGCTTGATCGGCAATCGAACGGGTGATTGCTTGACGAATCCACCATGTTGCGTAAGTCGAGAATTTGTAACCACGACGGTATTCAAATTTATCAACGGCTTTCATTAGACCGATGTTACCTTCTTGGATTAGATCCAAGAATTGTAGACCACGGTTGGTGTATTTTTTCGCGATTGAGATTACAAGACGTAAGTTCGCTTCAACCATTTCTTTTTTCGCACGGCGGGCTTTTGCTTCACCGATTGACATGCGACGGTTGATGTCTTTGATTGAAGAGATAGTTAAATCTGTCTCTTTCTCAATGTCTTTTAGTTTGTTAACTGCACGTAGGATATCAGTTTCGTTATCTTCAAGTGCTTGTACGTATGGCTCGCCAGATTTTAGCGCGTCCATTAGCCATGTTGTGTCGGTTTCGTTGCCTGGGAATACTTTAGTGAATTCACGCTTAGGCATTTTTGAGCGGTTAACGGCAAACTTGATGATTAGACGTTCTTGAACACGAATTCTGTCCATCACTTCACGCATGTTTTTAACCATGCGATCGAATTGTTTAGGGACCAAACGGAACTGACGGAAGACTTCGCTTAACTCGCTGGTTGCTGCCCTAGTGTCTGCGTGGTCACGGCCTTTGCTATGCGCTAGGCTCTTAACTTGCTCAAAAGCAACACGTAGCTCGGTGAACTTTTCACGCGCTTCTTCTGGATCAGGACCAGTGTCTACTTCTTCTTCGTCTTCATCTTCATCAGATTCGCTTTCAGTTTTATCTTCGTCTTTTTGCTGTTCTTCTGTTAATGCAGAACCAATGTGAGAAGCTCCCGCAACATACTCTTCTTCGTTTGGATCGATGAAGCTAGTAATGATGTCGCTAAGGCGCATTTCTTCCGCTTCATACTTATCATATTGATCAAGTAATGAAGCAATCGCAGCAGGGTAATCAGAAACAGAAACTTGAACCTGCTTAATACCTTCTTCGATACGCTTGGCGATTACAATTTCGCCTTCACGGGTTAATAGCTCTACGGTACCCATTTCACGCATGTACATACGAACTGGGTCAGTTGTTCTACCAATTTCACCTTCTACGGTGGCTAGCACTTGTGCCGCTGCTTCTGCTGCATCTTCATCGGTGCTATTTTCAGACATCATTAAGGTATCTTGATCCGGTGCTTGTTCAAACACTTGGATACCCATGTCGTTTATCATTTGAATAATATCTTCAATCTGGTCAGAGTCGACCATATCTGCAGGTAAGTGATCGTTCACTTCTGCATAGGTTAAATAACCTTGCTCTTTACCTTTTGCGACAAGAGTTTTGAGGCGAGATTGTGAGGTTTGCTCCATAGATTTTATCCACTATTCATGCTGACAAAAAAAGTTATAACAACAAAAGTTGTAAGGGAGTAATTATAACCGCTTAAAAGCGACTGGGCTAGTTAAGTTATAGCTCATTTGTGATTAATTGTGCATATTCTTTACGTTCATCACTGGTTAGCCCCTCAACTCGGTCTTTATGGGCGAGTTGTTCGAGGCGTAGCTCTAAATGCTTGTTTATTATTTGTACAATGTTATCAACGAAATGTGACTGCAAATTTTCGCTAACCACATCATGCTCCCAACCAGTGAGTTTTAGTAGCGCGTTATACTCATTTTGCCCGCGCCATCGCTCAAGAAGTTGTGCCGAAGTCATCGTTGGCTGTTGTTGAACCTGATCGATTAATTGCTGCAGTAAATCCGTGCCTTTTAATTTAACTTGATCAAGGCGTGGTAATCCTTCGAGTTCATTGGCAAGTTGTGGATTTTGAATGAGTAATCCTATCGCTTGACGTACGATTGAGCCGCGGTTTGCTTTTTTACGTTGTTTGTTTGCTGGTTGTGGCGATTCATTGGTAATAAAACGTTCCAGAGATTCGGTTTCCATGCCGAGGTATCTCGCCAGTTTTTCCTTCATCATGGTTTGGAAGACACCATCACTAATGCTGTTAACCATTGGCAATGCAAGGTTTGCTAATTTGGAGCGGCCATCCTCAGAGTCCATTTCGACCTGGCTAATCAGGTTGTCGAACATGAATTGTGATAAAGGCATTGCTTTGTCCACTAAAGCGACAAAATCGGCTTCGCCAAGTTGACGGATCATTGAGTCGGGGTCTTCACCGTCAGGTAGGAACATAAACTTTATCTGGCGACCATCTTGTAACTGCGGCAGAGAGTTTTGCAGGGTACGCCATGCGGCTTCTCGACCTGCGCGGTCACCATCGTAACAACAGATGATTTCGCTAGTATTTCGAAACATCAATTGAATTTGTTCACTGGTTGTTGATGTGCCAAGAGATGCAACACTCCAGCTGACGCCGTGTTGAGCAAGTGCAACAACATCCATGTAACCTTCAACTACCAACAAACGCTTTAAATCTCGGTTAGCTTGTTTCGCTTCATAAAAACCATATAACTCAAGCCCCTTATGGAAGATCGGTGTTTCAGGTGAGTTGAGATATTTAGGTGTTGAATCATCAAGTACACGGCCACCAAAACCAATAACACGGCCACGCCTATCACGAATTGGAAACATGACACGGTCGCGAAAACGGTCATATATACGGCCTTTTTCGTTCTTTATCAGTACGCCAGTATCGAGCAATTGGTTTTCTCGCTCTTTATCAAAGCGACCACCATTTTGGCAGAACTTGTCTTTAACCACTTGCCAGTCGTTAGGCGAATAACCGATGCCAAAGGTTCTGGCTACATCGCCACTTAGGCCACGATTCTTAAGATACTCAATGACCTTTTTACTGTTCTCGTGAGTCTTTAGTTGTTGGCGGAAGAATTGAGATACTTGATCCATTAGCTCGTAATAATCGAGCTTTTTTTGTTTATCGATACTGTATTGTTGGGCGCTCTTTTGGCTTGTACCCTTTTCATCACGTGGGACATCAAGGCTATACATCGAAGCAAGTTCTTCAATGGTATCGACAAAATCGAGCCGGTCATATTCCATTAAGAATGAAATAACATTACCGCTGGCACCACATCCAAAGCAGTGATAGAACTGCTTGTCTTGGCTTACGTGAAATGAAGGACTTTTTTCACCATGAAAAGGGCAGCAAGCAACGTGACTTTTTCCGGCTTTTTTCAGTTTTACCCGAGAGTCAATTAGATCAACAATGTCGGTGCGAGCGATGAGGTCATCGATAAATTGTTGAGGGATCAAGCCAGCCATAAAAACCTAAAACGATAAAGCGTATTAAAAGATAAGAATAATGATACAACAACTGCGCATCTGTTAACTATGCTATTTCGTCGTTATTTGATGTAGATTTTAGGAAAAGGAGCGGAATTGAGCATATCATTACTTCACACATTCGGTCTTGGACCGGTTACGCGGTTTAAATTAATGAGCGCCTCTGACAACAAAGCTGTATTTAATAATAAGAAATAGTGTTGCGAGCCCTAGAAACAAATAAGCCGTGCAGTGCACGGCTTATTTACATTAGCATTACAGGGTTAAACTAGTGTTTAGCCAGCAAAAGCAGCTTTTATTAAACCACTAATCTTACCTAAATCAGCTCGACCTTGAACTTGAGGCTTGAGGATGGCCATAACCTTCCCCATTTCTTGCATTGACGTTGCACCAGTGGTTGAGATTGCTTCTTTAATTAAAGCGTCTATTTCATCGCTTGTCAGTGGTTTAGGTAAAAAATCCTCAATCACTGTAATTTCTTGCAATTCAACATCGGCAAGATCTTGACGATCCGCATCGATATACTGGTTCGCTGCATCGCGGCGTTGTTTTACCATTTTAACAAGTATCGCAAGTACTGCGGCATCGTCTAAGGTAATTCGCTCGTCGACTTCCCGTTGTTTAACGGCTGCAAGCGCCATACGAATAGTACCAAGGCGCTGCTTATCTTTAGCGCGCATTGCTACTTTCATTTGGTCTTTAAGTTGCTCTAATAAGCCCATTGTCTAACTAATCCAAATACTAGTGTTTAGTAAAGACGCTTACGACGAGCGTTGTCACGGCTAAGTTTCTTAGCTAGACGCTTAGAAGCAGCAGCTTTAGCACGCTTACGTTCTGTAGTTGGTTTTTCGTAGTGCTCGCGCTTACGAACTTCAGATAAGATACCTGCTTTTTCACATGAGCGCTTGAAACGACGTAGTGCTACGTCAAATGGTTCGTTCTCTCTAACTTTAACTATTGGCATTTGCCTTTCACCTTCGAGGTTGTTTCATTAAGCCAATTGCAAATATAAATTGCAGGGCTGTCAAATTTTGGTGCGCTATTTTAATCTGAACAATGCGCGCTTGTAAAGCATGATCATCGAGCTTCATTCAAATAATTTTTGAGTTGGGCTGAGAACTGCTTAATTAGCGCTAATTATAACATTAATATTTTTGTTTTTGTGGTGCTATTTTTGCCAAATAACTCACGATTTAGTTATCTATTAAACAATATTGATGTTCGTGGGGAATGTTGATGTATAATCGCGGCAATATTAATTAAATGAAACATGATTGCCATGCGTATTTTAGGTATCGAAACCTCTTGTGATGAGACAGGTATTGCCATTTATGATGACGAGCAAGGTCTATTGGCCCATCAATTATATAGCCAAGTGAAGTTGCATGCTGATTACGGTGGTGTAGTGCCAGAATTAGCTTCCAGAGATCATTCCCGTAAAATCATTCCACTGATTCGCGATACGCTCACTCAGGCAAATTGCACGAGTGATGATTTAGATGGTATCGCTTACACCGCTGGTCCCGGTTTAGTTGGCGCCTTACTTGTCGGGGCATCTGTTGGTCGTTCACTAGCTTATGCTTGGGGCAAACCTGCTGTTGCCGTCCATCATATGGAAGGGCACTTGTTAGCGCCTATGCTTGAAGAAAACAAACCGGCGTTTCCATTTTTAGCGTTGTTGGTTTCGGGCGGACACACCCAAATGGTTCGTGTCGATGGCATTGGGCAATATCAGGTCATGGGGGAGTCGATTGATGATGCGGCTGGTGAAGCGTTCGATAAAACGGCTAAATTGTTAGGGCTGGATTATCCCGGCGGCCCACGTTTATCTAAAATGGCTGAGAGTGGGGACAGTGCTCGTTTCACTTTTCCACGTCCTATGACCAATAAGCCTGGTCTCGACTTTAGCTTTAGTGGATTAAAGACTTTTGCAGCCAATACGATTGCTGCAAATGCAGTTGATGGGGTAGTTGATGAGCAAACTAAAAGCGATATTGCCCGTGCCTTTGAGGATGCCGTCGTTGATACATTGGCGATTAAGTGCAAACGTGCGCTTAAAGAGTCGGGACTTAAACGCTTAGTTATTGCTGGAGGGGTTAGTGCAAATACGCACCTTCGTGAGCAATTAGCGGTGTTGATGAAATCGCGCGGCGGTGAAGTGTTCTATCCGCGTCATGAATTTTGTGCCGACAATGGGGCAATGATTGCTTACGCGGGGATGCAGCGGCTGAAAGCGGAACAAACGGTTGGTTTGGAGATCGGCGCAACACCACGTTGGCCAATGGACCAACTGCCACCAGTCTAACCAGGGCTTGTTGCGAGGACGTTGTTTATGGGATAAAAGGTCAACAGACATTGACCTTTTATTGAGTCGATTGGCTAATCTTACTTTATTACTAATTCTCGTAGGCGGTATTCCCCCGTTAATTCTCTGACATCAGGGTAAGTTTTAACGATTTTTCTTGATTTCTTTTGATTTTCTTCGCCCCATTTTTGCATGAATGCATTATATTTCTTCTGGTTCGGTTCAAGATCGGCGCTATTTTTAAACATTACCATCAACACTAAATTGAACTCGCCACTTTGCGGTAATTCACTGGCATAGATTTTCCAATCCTGAATGTGGCCTAGTTTCTTTTCAATATTGACCGCTTTCACCCATGTGTCGCGTAGACCTTCTAAATAGACGTCTTGCATGTTGGGATCGATTCTAACGGTAGTCATCGATACGATTTCGCTACTTAAGTCATAGTCTTTATAGATTTCAAGTTCTGCCTGAGCAGACAAGCTGAACACGACTCCTATCATGGCTAATAAACGAATAACGGTTTTCATAATTACTCTCCTACGATTGTTTGATCAGTTGATCTGAATAATACCAATCCGGCTAAGTTTGTTCCCACTTAGAGTAACTCAGGGCATTCAGTTTGAGGCGCGATGATTTAGCAATGGTTATTCCCGGCAACTGCTCCTGCGTTGCCC
>CAKZQF010000237.1 GCA_937139475.1 uncultured Gammaproteobacteria bacterium
TAAATACGTCGTTCATGCTTTACTCAATATTAAACTACATTACCAATTTCAAATATTGGCAAGTACATACCAATAATAAGCGCGCCAACAATGGTGCCAATGACAACCATCAACATCGGTTCTATTAACGTGGTGAGACCGTCAACGGCATCATCTACTTCCATTTCATAAATTGTCGCAACCTTGTTGAGCATGTCATCGATCGAACCGGCTTCCTCACCAATCATTATCATTTGGGTCAACATGTCAGGGAATATATTGGTTGTGCGCATGGCGACATTAAGCATTAACCCGGATTCAACTTCGCGACGGGCATTTAATATAGCGTTACGGTACAACGCATTACCTGAGGCGCCTGCAGCAGACTCAAGGCCATCTAATAATGGCACACCGGCACTAAATGTTGTGGCAAGTGTACGACTAAATCGGGCAATTGATGATTTATGTAAAATAGGCCCAATGATCGGTAATTTGAGCAAAAATAAATCGGTCTTGTCCCGGACTTTTTGTGAATTAAAGTGCGCACGCTTAAAGCCATAAGCCGCCGCTGCAATAACGCCAAGTATAATATACCAAGAGTCTTGAACAGCTCTTGATATTCCCAAGATCATTTGGGTAAAGGCTGGTAGTTCGGCACCAAAACTGGCAAATATCTCTTCAAACTGCGGCACCACGAAAATAAGCAGTAGCATAGTCACAGCAAATGCCACCACAATTACTGCTGCAGGGTAGAACATGGCTTTTTTAATCTTCGATTTAAGCGCTTCGGTTTTTTCTTTATAGGTCGCTATTCGATCATAAACAGAGTCCAGTGCACCTGAGTGTTCGCCAGCGGCGACTAAGTCACAATAGAGCTCATCGAAGTATTTTCGGTGGGGACGTAATGCATCGGCAACAGGCACACCGGCCTGAACGTCATTATTTACGGTTGATAACAACTCCCGCATACTTTCTTTTTCATGGCCTTGAGAAACGATATTTAAACTTTGTACCAAGGGAACACCGGCAGATAACATGGTGGCGATTTGACGCGTGATCATTGCCATGTCCATTGGTAAGATTTTATTTGATGAACCTAAATTAAACAGCGGCTCAGGTTTCTTCTTTAATTTAGTTGGATTGACGCCTTGTTTACGCAACGCCTCCTTGACTGACTTTTCATCAGTGCCTTTAAACTCACCGTTAGTTCGTTCACCTTTACGGTTAATACCTTGCCAAACAAATGTATATATCTTCTGAACTTTTTTATTATCTTTACGTGGTGGCATGTCCAGTCCCTATAAATGATGCAAACTAAAAGCTTGTAACACGATTTATTTCAGCCAAGCTTGTTACGCCTGAAATAGCTTTTAGTAATCCTGATTTACGTAAATTATTTACGCCTTCTTGCGTTGCGATGTCAGCAATTTGCAGTGAATTGCCCCCTTCCATGATAACTCTACCGATAGTTTCTGTAAGCGGCATAACTTCGTAAATACCTACTCGCCCTTTGTAGCCGCCAGAGCATTTGTCACACCCCTGAGGTTGATAAAACTGTGGTGAGTCAGCGATTTGTGCGCTGCTAAAGCCTAATTTGATGAGTTCTTCAGAAGGTAACGATTCTGGCTTTTTGCAATGCTCGCATAGGCGCCTTGCCAGTCGTTGGGCGATAATTAAACTGACTGAACTGGCAATGTTATAACCAGGAACCCCCATGTTAATCAAACGGGTAATAGTCTCTGCTGCTGAGTTAGTATGTAGGGTAGATAAAACCAAATGGCCCGTTTGCGCCGCCTTAATAGCGATTTCTGCAGTTTCTAAATCACGAATTTCACCGACCATAACAACGTCGGGATCTTGTCGTAAAAAAGCACGCAATGCAGATGAGAAGTCTAACCCTGCCTTATTGTTAATATGAACTTGATTAACACCGCTCAAATTAATCTCTACCGGATCTTCTGCGGTGGAAATATTGCGCTCTGGCGTATTTAATATATTAAGCCCTGTATATAAGGATACGGTTTTTCCTGACCCCGTTGGCCCGGTTACCAAGATCATGCCTTGCGGCTGTTGTAAGGTATCCTGAAATAGCTTTTGTTGCTCAGGCTCATAGCCCAAGGATTCAATGCCCATCATCGCGATAGATGAATCTAGAATACGCAATACGATTTTTTCACCGAAAAGCGTTGGCAATGAACTGACCCGAAAGTCGATAGATTTCTTAGCCGATAATTTTAGTTTGATCCGGCCATCCTGTGGAATCCGCTTTTCTGCAATATCCATCTTGGACATTACTTTTAAACGCGCCGCTAGTCGACCTGCAAGATATGCCGGGGGACTACCCATTTCATGTAGAATGCCATCGATACGAAAACGCACCCGATAATTTTTTTCATAAGGCTCAAAATGTAAATCAGAAGCCCCTTTACGAATGGCATCCATCAATAGTTTATTGATGTAGATAACGATCGGTTGATCGTCCGTGTCCCCTTCATGCTCTGGAGGTGCTGTGGGCGTGCCAGAGTCGACATCAATAGCACTTAACTCCTCCTCATCAAAATCATCAAGGGCTAAAGCGCTTGAGTCAGACTCAAATAAATGAGTGATAAAGGACTGTAACTGGTCTTCTGCAACTAATATTGCTTCTGTGCGCATTCCGGCATTAAATTGAAATTCTTCTAATGCATTATTATTGGTTGGGTCGCCTATAGCGACATAAAGTCTGCTTCCGCGAATAAATAATGGCACGGCGAAGTGCTTGGCGATGCGCTTTTCATTAAGTAAATCATTGGGCAATTGTTGTTGGTCGAAACTTGATAAATCAAATAATGGTAGGCCGAACTCTTCACTGCAAGCAACGGCCACTTGACCGGCATCAACGAGCTTTTCTTCAACAAGGAAACTTAAAAATGGCTTTTTGGCTCGCTCACTGTCGGCGGCCGCTTTTTCCGCCACGTCCAAAGCAATAAGCTGTTTTCTTACTAATGTATCGAGCAAGCCATGAAATGAGGAAGTCCCTACCATTTATATATATATCCGTTTGAACGTTAATGCAGTTTACTGATTTATGTTGGCGCCATACTGGCAAATTAGCCGCTAGTTTAAGCCAAACATAGCCCTGACAAGCTTAAACTAAATTTTGCCAGATGACTATCATGTTATTCCTTCTTGAAAAAATTATCTAATAGATAATCTTTTTGAATCAAATGGCAAAAGTAATAGTGGTACTTTATTCGTATTTTTTTGTGTCTTCTTGTATTTTAGTATGGCTGGTGCTAAATTTTAAACACTGTTTAGGAAGCGCTGTCGTTCTCAGTAACAGGCTCAAATAGTAACAACCACTAATGTTCATTGAAGTTAAATCCTAACATCATGAATTTTAGATCGAATTAAAGAAAATGGGTGGTTTAGCACAAAATATTACGTTAACCTATTTGTTGTGACCGTTGGATTTGCATGATGTTTAACCTTCTTTATACGAGTAAAGTATTAGTCGCTGTAAGTTAGTCATAAAATAGGGGCGTGTTCATTAATAAATTGGCATCGTTAAATGTCAAAAAATTCAGCCATTGAATATCTAAAAAGGATATATTTATGAAAAAAGTACAACAAGGTTTTACCTTAATCGAATTGATGATCGTAGTTGCGATTATCGGTATTCTCGCTGCAGTTGCCTTACCTGCTTATAAGACTTATTCAGACCGAGCTCAGTTTAGTGAAGTGGTACTAGCGGCCACGCCCGCTAAGACTGCAGTTGAATTATGTGTTCAAACTACAGACGCGTCTGCATGTAACGCAATCGAAGATGGTACTGATGGGACGGCGGCTAACTCAAATGGTTGGGCAGCGTCAGATTTAGTCGATTGGGTTGTAATTTCAGGGACTGTTGCTGTACCAACAATTACAGTTACTTCAACGTACTTAGATGAGAATAGCGCAAAGATTACCTTTCAGCTAGAAGGTACTGTTTCTGCAGATAAGAACTCTATTGCTTGGGTACAAAAAGGTACTTGTGCTGCTAACGGTTTATGTTAATTGAAGAATAATAAAAAAGCTCCGGAAGGAGCTTTTTTATTGCCCAAATTTAATAGTTAATCATTTCAACCGCATCGACAAATCAACCGCATCAACATGCTTAGTTAACGCACCCACAGAGATGTAATCAATGCCTGTTCTGGCGTAGTCTCTAATCGTTTCGATAGTCACATTACCCGAGACTTCTAATTTAGCGCGACCTGCATTAAGTTCTACTGCTTCAAGTAACATCGCGATATCGAAGTTATCCAGCATTACAATATCACTACCAGCATCAAGCGCCTGACTGAGCTCTGCAATTGACTCAACTTCAACTTCTACCAATTTTCCTGGGTGAAGCTCACGTGCCTTGCTAATAGCCTGGTCGATACCGCCACAGCCCATAATATGGTTTTCTTTGATGAGGTAGGCATCAAACAAACCAATGCGATGGTTTTGACCGCCGCCACATTTCACTGCATACTTCTGCGCTGTACGCTGGCCCGGGATGGTTTTACGGGTATCAAGCAAGCGAGTGCTTGTGCCTTCAATCGCATCAACATATTGTTTGGTAACTGTCGCTGTGCCTGAGAGCATTTGAATAAAGTTTAATGCAACGCGCTCGCCTGTTAGTAAAATACGAGTCGGGCCCGACAATTCACAAAGCACTTCATTAGGGGCAACAATATCACCATCATCAACTAACCAGTGAATCGCGACTTCACCACCAAGTTGCTTAAATACTTCCTCTGCCCAAGCCTTCCCACAAAATACCGCCATATCACGGCTGATTATAGTGGCTTCACTGCGATTGTTTTCAGGAATTAAGTTAGCGGTAATATCGCCAATTGCATAATCTTGATAACCTAAATCTTCATTGAGCGCCAATTCAACTGCGCATTTAATATCGTCTTGTAACATGAGTTCCGTCGTATCTTCTGTTTAACCAAGCAGGCAAAAATTATTTTGCTTACTGAGTAAGGGTTAAAGTGTCATTTCGTTGGCTTAATTCTAACTGCTTTAAGGCGTTCATGCCTAGTAAAATTGTGTTATCTGTCATGCCGGGGTTAAGGTGGCCTTTTAATTGGGTCAGTGTTATTTCGCCAAGGGTTAGGGTATTGATGGTTGTGGCAGAGACATTAATTGTACCGTTAGCCGTTCTAACCCGTTGTATTTTACCTTTCTTTAATCCGAGGACTTGCCCTAAATGAGCGGGAATGGCTATGTTGGTGGCGCCGGTATCTAGTAGAAAAGTGACAGGGTGTTGGTTGATTGTGCCGTTAGCGACATAGTGACCATGAGCGTTTTGCGCAAGCGTGACGCTAATACGACCCGCATTAATGGTCGAGTTCACCTGTTGGTTAGGGTTAATCTTTTGCTCTATTTTCTCTTGGAAGAAATAACTTAGTGCGGCCAAAACGAGTACCCAGAAAATCACCCACATTATTTTTGCTGTTTTATCCATCTATCCAAGCCTTTAGCGATTGAGACACCCACTAGCTAGTGT
>CAKZQF010000238.1 GCA_937139475.1 uncultured Gammaproteobacteria bacterium
GGCAACGATGACTCTTTTGCCATCAACTGATTAAACAGTTTTCGATACCAAGAGGCCCCCGCATCAAGCAGTGAAATTAAACCAACACCAGATTCACGTTGCCAACTAATATCACTATGTTGCGCTAGTAACGTATCAAAATCGGTTGCGACTTCGCGGGCCATCACTAATAACAATTGATTGCTATGCCGTGTTGCCACTAATGGGAAGAATCCCTGCTCTGGCAGCGCCTGGAGTAGGTGCGCTGCCTTCTCATTATCTGGTAAACGGTATAACTCAACATCATCCATCCCGTTAACAATACAATCGCCAACGTGGCCCAAACGTTTACCAATTTCGGTAAAAGCGGCATCAGGGGTGAAACTACTGCGTACGCGTAGTGCTATTTTGTCTTTAATCAGTGGCTGCAAAGTACGGCGATGTAATACCGGATTGCCAAGGCGAGCAAGCTCTTGCGCTTCGGCAAGGCTCAATTGTTCAATCAATGCTGCTTCTTTAATAAGATTGGGATCAGCGCTAAATACACCAGCAACATCGGTCCAAATATTAACCTCTTTTGCACCAGCGAGTTTGGCGATTAGCGTCGCGCTGTAATCACTGCCATTACGCCCCAGTAGCAATGTTTGCTGCTGAGCATTGGCACATATAAACCCGGTGATCACCCGCTGCTTGCCTGCATGAGGCTGGCTTAATTGAGTTAAACGTTGTGTTGAAAGGTCTTCATCAATGATTGGGCTAATAACCCCCTGAGCCGATAAAAACTCACGCGCATCAACGGCTACACTCTCTCGGCCTAGTTGACTTAATAACGCTGATAATAACCGTGATGACCACACCTCACCACAACTGACAATGCGATTACCGCAAAAAGTATCCACCTCTGATGAACTTAGCCATTGTTGCAACGACGCGAAATCCGAAGCTAATTGCGCTAACAACTGTTGTGGCTGTTCGATGAGTTGTTCAATCAGCTGGGTTTGAAAGTGCTGTAATTGGCTCATCAGCGGTAAAAAGTCTACCCCCTGACGTGCTAAATCAGTCAGCTTAAGCAACTTATTAGTCGTTTTTCCAGCCGCCGACACGACAACCAAATCATCACTGCGGCCATGACTTAAGAGTAAGTTCGCCACTCGTTTATAACATTGCTGATTAGCTAAACTACTGCCACCAAACTTATGTAAAGCCAACTGATTTTCTACAACTTCCATTGATTACTACTCGCTTATATTGCCGATAACACTGTGTCTAGGCTCTGAGATAAATCTTCGATCAAGTCTTCAACGGTTTCTAAGCCAACAGAAAGACGAATTAAGTTATTGCTAATGCCTGCTGTGATCCTGGCACTTTCTTCCATGCCGGCATGTGTCATGGTCGCGGGATGCGCTATTAAACTCTCGACACCACCAAGGCTTTCAGCAAGACAAAACAGCGAAATCTCTTCGATAAAGTCTTGTACATTATCAATATCACCCGCTAATTCGAAACTTAGCATAGCGCCAAAGCCAAACTGCTGTTCTTTCGCTAGCTCATGTTGTGGGTGATCGCTCAAGCCAGGGTAATAAACTTTAGTCACTGCAGGGTGCTCATTGAGATAATTAGCAATAATCCCCGCACTTTCCTGGTGCTGCTTTAATCTAACCGGCAAGGTCTTAAGACCACGTTGAACCATATAACTGTCGAACGCCCCACCCGTTACGCCAATGCAATTGGCCCACCAATCAAGGTCAATACCAAGTTGCTCATCTTTGGTGATGATTGCGCCAGCAACAACATCACTATGACCATTGATATATTTAGTACAAGAATGCACTACAATATCCGCACCTAAGCTTAACGGACGCTGCAAGATAGGGGTTAAAAACGTATTATCGACCGCGACCAATGCACCAACCGCTTTGGATTTTTCACAAATAGCTTTAACGTCAACTAGGCGTAATAAAGGATTACTAGGCGTTTCGATCCACACCATTTTAGGCTTAAGCGCAATTGCCTCATCAAGCGCTTGCGTATCATTTTGGTCAACTACCACCAGCTTAAACAAACCACGACGTGCAAGATGATCAAACATGCGGTAGCTGCCACCGTAACAGTCATGAGGAATAACGAGGGTATCTTGCGGTGTTAATAATTGAATCACCGTAGTAATCGCCGATAATCCGGTGCTGGTCATCACACCGTAAGCACCACCTTCCAGATCGGCCAGTGACCTTGCAATGACACTTCGTGTTGGATTACCACGACGAGCATAGTCATATTCACGCGGCTGGTCATACCCTTTAAAGGTGTAATTGCTCGAAAGATAAATAGGCGCAACAACCGCCCCGTGTTGAGTGTCGGTGTCGATACCGCCGCGTACGGCAAGTGTTTCAGTCCCAAGTTTGTTCATAAATCCTCCAGCAAATGCTTGACTTAAAATTCAGCTAGGATATAAAGATGTCTAGATGGCTAATTTAATCAATCCTCATACAGACGTCAAGATGTTTAGACGTCTATATGGATAATAATACATGATAAAACCACAAGAAATTTGACTGTATTGAGTTAGTCGTTAAAATCTGCGTACTTTTAATAGTAGTACTATGATAACCAACCATCTAATGAACGATTATGATGACATAGATAAGGTGAGTTATCCTAAATTTAATGCAAAAACTTAAGGTGTTTTCATGACAGTCTGGAATGGCGAATATATCAGTCCCTATGCCGAACACGGCAAAAAGAACGAACAAGTAAAAAAGGTGACGGTATCGGTACCATTAAAACTTTTGAAAGTTCTAACCGATGAGCGCACCCGTCGTCAGGTAAACAATCTACGTCACGCCACTAATAGTGAATTATTGTGTGAAGCATTCCTCCACGCCTACACTGGCCAACCACTACCAGAAGACAGTGATTTAGCCAAAGACAAACCAAATGCGATTCCAAAAGCAGCAAAAGAAATGATGGAAGAGTTGGGGACGCTGGCGGATTACCTCGCTAGCCTTGAAGAAGAGCAATAAAACTATTTGGCCTGCCAATAAAAATGCCGCATCAAGTGCGGCATTTTTGTTTGTTTCATAAGCAGTAACTATTCCATGTAACCTACAGGCATATCGATTGCTGCGACACCTGAGTCGATTGCGGCTTGTGCAACCGCTCTTGAAACACGTGTTAATAGGCGTGCATCCATTGGTTTTGGAATGATGTAGTCTTTACCAAAGCTCAATGACTTGTGGCCACTTGCTTTAAGTACATCTTTTGGTACTTCTTCTTTGGCAATTTGACGAATCGCATGTACCGCTGCCACTTTCATCTCTTCATTAATTGTTGAAGCACGAACATCTAGTGCGCCACGGAAGATGAATGGGAAACAAAGTACGTTGTTCACTTGATTTGGATAATCAGAACGGCCAGTAGCCATAATCAAATCTTTACGTGCAGCATGAGCAAGTTCAGGCTTAATTTCAGGATCAGGGTTTGAACAAGCGAAGATAATTGGATTTTTAGCCATTAGCTTCACGTGCTCTGCGTCGATGACGTCAGGGCCCGACACACCAACAAAAATATCAGCGCCATCGATAACATCTTCTAGGGTACGACGGTCAGTATTGTTGGCAAAACGACGTTTATATTCGTTCAAGTCATCACGGTTAGTATGAATAACACCTTTGCGGTCTAACATGTAAATCTTTTCACGCATTGCGCCACAACTAATCAATAGCTCCATACATGAGATTGCAGCCGCGCCAGCTCCCATACATACGATAACTGCTTCTTCTATCTTCTTACCTTGAATATCCAAGGCATTGATCATGCCCGCAGCGGTAACAATTGCGGTACCGTGTTGATCATCATGGAATACTGGAATTGAACAGCGCTCTTTTAGCGCCTTTTCAATCATAAAACACTCAGGTGCTTTAATATCTTCTAAGTTAATGCCACCAAACGTATCTGCGATATTTGCAACCGTATCAACAAATTCATCAACAGTGCGGTGTTTTACTTCGATATCGATAGAATCAATATTCGCAAAACGTTTGAATAGTAGCGATTTACCTTCCATCACAGGCTTAGAAGCTAATGGACCAAGATTACCCAATCCAAGAATTGCTGTACCGTTAGTAATTACAGCAACTAGATTGCCCTTAGCGGTATACTTGTATGCATTCTCGGGATCTTGTGCAATCTCACGAACAGGCTCTGCCACACCGGGGCTATAAGCCAGTGCTAAGTCTTTTGCGGTTTCAGCTGGTGTCGATAGTTCTACGCTAATTTTACCTGGTTTAGGTTGCGCGTGGTAGTCAAGCGCTTGTTGACGGAAATCGGTCATTCTCTTGCGGTATCCCTGGTATAACAATTAAATAAACAGTCACAAAAATCATTATCATAATACCCGCAGCCTTCCCTCTCAAATTAGTGAAAAGTCGACGTGTATAAAAATAAGTTAAGTGCATATAAAATACTCCGTCAGCCACCAATTACAACTAAAAATAGTAATTAAATTAGTGATCCAACCAGAGTAGCCTTTTTTTATAACTAAAAGGCATATAGATACCTAAAATAAAGGGTTTTGATGTTGCATAATTACATTTAAGGATGCAAAAAACGACAGATCATGTAACTTTATTTCAGGCTTTGTTTAACTTCATTAAAAGTCATCGAAAAATGATGAGATTAGTCGTTGGCATTTCAATGATTATTGGCTTCCACCGCCACCAACAGCTTCAACAGCTTCAACAATCGCTAAAGCTCGAGAATTAACTGTTGGGAATCTACCTGCTATTAGGTAGGAAATGGTCAATTAGAATTGACTCTATGATTGGTATTCAATCTATTGGTTAACCATATGTTAAAAGTAGACCATGCGCAATGGCCAAAACCAATTTAATGAAAAGTATTTCCATAATGCGGGAATTCGTCAAATAACAGGCATAAAAAAAGCACCCGTAGGTGCTTTTTCACTAAGTTATAAGAAAAATTATTTCTTAGACTTAAGTGAACCAAAACGAGATTTGAACTTATCAACACGGCCACCAGCGTCAGCAACTTTTTGCTTACCAGTGAAGAATGGGTGACAGCTTGAACATACGTCTAGTGCTAAATCTTTACCAACAGTTGAACCAACGTTGATTACGTTACCACATGAACATGTTGCAGTGATTGCTTCATAAGTAGGATGAATATCTTGTTTCATTTTAGAAAAACCTCTAAATAGTTCGCATCGCTATCAAACCCGAAGTCAGACACCATACGAAGATTGTAAAATAATAGGGCGCGAATTATATAGGAACCTGATGACCGATACTAGAGGATCGTGTAAATAATCTACTCAGATCGCATAAATAAATAATTTAGCCACTTAGCTCTCCAATTAGTTAGCCCCATTTAAGCATAGTTTTCCGAAAAAATTATCTATAGACTAACAACTATCGAAGTTAACTTAGTGTTTAAATGTCTCATTCAACGCTCATTGAAGTGGCTGTTGCCACCCCACTACGTAAACCCTTTACTTATGTATGCCCAAAAGCAATTGAGTTACCAAAAATTGGCGTGCGCGTCTGTGTCCCCTTTGGCAGTCGCCAACTGATTGGTATTGTGACCAATCACCTCAATGATAGTGAAGTGGATACTGCAAAGCTCAAACCGTTAATTAGTGTGTTGGATAATGAGCCGCTACAAAGCCCGTTACTCCATCGCTGGCTTAGCTGGGCAAGCAGTTACTACCACTATTCACTCGGTGAAATTTATCAGCAATCACAACCGACATTAATCCGCAAAGGCGAGCCTGCGATCATTGAGCAAGCCACGCTATGGCAGTTAAGCCAATTAGGTAAAGAAACGGAACTTAGCAGCCTCAAACGAGCCAAAAAACAGCAACAGTTACTCGAGCTACTATTAAATGAGGGGGCAAAGAGTAGCGCCGCATTAAAACAAGCGGATATATCAAATGCAGCAATTAAAGCATTAAGTGAAAAACAGCTAATAGAAAAGATTGCACAGCCGCTATATCCAGCGTGTTCTTGGCATCAAGAGCACATAGTGGAAAGTAACAAGCATACCTTAAATAAGGAACAAGCGATTGCCGTTGCGGCGATTAATATTGAGCGAGGTTTCAACACCAGCTTATTACTTGGGATCACAGGAAGCGGCAAAACCGAAGTCTATTTACAGGCCATTGAGCAAGTGATTAGTGCGGGCAAACAAGCCCTTATCTTGGTGCCAGAAATTGGCCTTACCCCACAAACGCTTCATCGCTTCCAAAGTCGTTTTAATGTACCCATTGTATTTTTGCATTCAGCGCTTAACGACAAGCAGCGCATGGATGGCTGGCTAAAAGCACAGCAAGGGCGAGCCGCACTTATCATTGGCACGCGCTCAGCGATATTCACGCCACTTAAAAACCCGGGCATGATTATTATCGATGAAGAGCACGATAGTTCATTTAAACAGCAAGATACCTTTCGCTATAATGCCCGCGACATGGCAGTGGTGCGGGCAAAATTAGAAAATATTCCCTTAGTGCTTGGTAGTGCCACACCATGTTTTGAAACCCTGCACAATGCTAACACCGGAAAGTACCAACTCCTTAATTTAACCAAACGTGCCGCTAACGCCAGCGAAGCATCGCACCAATTGATAGATATAAAGGGACTTAAGCTACAAAGTGGTATGTCACCACAGTTGCTACAACTAATGGCACATCATTTAAAGCGTGGCGATCAGGTGATGTTATTTCTTAATCGCAGAGGCTATGCGCCGGCTTTGCTGTGTCATGAGTGTGGCTGGCTTGGCGACTGTAAACGATGTGACGCTCATTACACCGTACATCAGCGTTATCGTTACATCCAATGTCACCATTGTGGTGACCAACATAGTATTCCACACCAGTGCCCTGGGTGTGGTAGCACGCAGCTTGTCACCGCAGGTGTTGGCACCGAACAGCTAGAACAAACAGTTAACGAGCTATTTCCTGAATATAACAGTGTACGCATTGACCGTGATAGTACACGTAAAAAAGGCGCCTTGGATTCTTCTCTTGAAGGGATAACCAATAATGATTACCAAATTCTAATTGGCACGCAAATGTTGGCCAAAGGGCATCACTTCCCTGATGTAACCCTGGTGGCACTCCTTGATGTAGACGGTGCATTATTTAGCGGTGATTTTCGCGCCAACGAAAAACTTGCACAGCTTTATTTACAAGTATCGGGTCGAGCCGGACGTGCTAGCAAGCCCGGCCAAGTCGTATTGCAAACTCACCATCCTGAGCATCAATTACTACAACGCTTGAATCATGACGGCTACTTAAAGTTTAGTGAAGCCGCGCTAAAAGAGCGACAAGCGGCACAACTTCCACCGTTTTGGAATATGGCATTAATGCGCATTGAGTGTCATGACAATCAGCTCATCGCCAATTTTAATACGCTAGTGCGCCAAATTAGCGACCCTCTATTGAAGCAATTAAGCACCAAACAGAGTCCAGTAAGGCAAATAGGACCAATGCCTGCGCCAATGGAACGCCGCGCAGGAAAGTTTCGCTGGCAAGTCATTTTTGAATCCCCCAAACGTAGTCAACTTCACAAGTTTATTGCAGTATTAACCCAGGAGCTCGACAAAAATAAAGCCAGTCGCCAAGTCCGCTGGTCCATTGATGTTGATCCTATCGATATGGTGTAATCCAATGTCAAAAATAGCCCAAACGCCCCAAGCCCCTTATTACGCAGTCATATTCACCTCCACGCGCACAGATGATGATAATGGCTACGGCATAACGGCCCAGCGCATGGTTGAACTAGCCCAGCAACAACCGGGCTTTTTGGGGATTGAATCAGCGCGAGAAGACGTTGGCATCACCGTGTCCTATTGGCAAGACCTGCCATCCATTCGTGCCTGGAAAAGCAATACAGAACACCTTCAAGCTCAGAAAAAAGGGCGAAGTGATTGGTACGATGCGTTTAAAGTACGCATTGCAAAGGTAGAACGAGATTATGGATTATAATACCACTTTGATTAAGCCATTCCCCATTTTGAACTTAGCCGGTATTCCCCGCTAAGTTCAAAATAATCACCAACGCAACTACGTTTATCTGATTAATTCTCAAAATAGTTAAGCTAAGCAATATTAATTCATAAAAATTACCAAATATGCAGGGCTGACGGCTAGTGAGCGTCCTCTTTTTACGATAGACTTAAACGCTATTTTATCGCAAAGTCCTTTAACAAATACTAGCTAGTGGTGCATAAACCTAATGAAAGAGAATATCCAACAATTACTTGAACAAACCGTCGACATTCTAAAGCAGGAAGCAATCTTGCCACAGGACGCTACGCCGCGTATTCAGGTAGACCGAACCAAGGATAAATCTCACGGTGATTTTGCCACTAATTTAGCGCTTATGACGGCAAAACCAGCGGGTAAAAATCCACGTGAATTAGCGCAACTTATTTGCCAGCATTTACCTGACTCGTCGGTTATTGCAAAGACTGAAATTGCGGGCCCCGGCTTTATTAACTTTTTCGTCGCTGATAACGCACTAACCGATCAGTTAGAAGCCGCTTACCAAGATGCTAACTTGAGCATCAGCAAAGTCGAAAAGTCACAAACTATCGTCGTTGACTACAGCGCGCCAAACCTTGCTAAAGAAATGCATGTTGGTCACCTACGTTCAGCGATTATCGGTGACAGTGTCGTTCGCACGTTAGAGTTTTTAGGCCATAAAGTCATTCGCCAAAACCATGTAGGTGATTGGGGCACACAGTTTGGTATGCTACTAACCTATATGGAACGCCTACAACAGCAAGATGGCGAAATTTCAATGGAATTGCATAACCTAGAGCAATTCTACCGTGCCGCGAAAAAATGTTTTGACGAAGATGAATCATTTTCTACGCGCGCTCGTGAGCTGGTTGTAAAATTACAATCGGGTGATGCGCAATGTAAAGCACTATGGCAGCAGTTTATCGATATTTCACTAAGCCATTGTCAAGATACCTATGACCGTCTCGGTGTTAGCTTAACACGTGAAGATGTGATGGCTGAGAGTGCATACAACGACATGTTAGCTGGCGTAGTTGATTCATTAACCGAGCAAGGCTTACTCGTTGAAAATGATGGCGCAAAGTGTGTCTTCCTTGATCAATTCAAAGGTAAAAATGACGAGCCTTTACCTATTATCATTCAAAAGACTGGTGGCGGTTTCTTATATGCAACCACTGATATGGCCGCGACTCGCTACCGTAACGATGTGTTAAATGCTGACCGCGTACTTTACTTCGTCGATGCTCGTCAAAGCCTTCATTTCCAACAAATCTTTGCCTTAGCCAAGAAAGCTAACTTTGCGCGTGAAGAAATGTCGCTAGAACACATGGCATTTGGCACCGTGATGGGTGAAGACGGCAAACCATTTAAAACCCGCTCTGGTGAAGTGGCTAAACTAGCTGATCTACTCACTGAAGCTCAGCAACGTGCTTTTGACTTGGTAAAATCAAAGAATCCAGATATGGACTCAGCGCTACTCAAAGAGATTGGCGATGTAGTCGGTATTTCTGCGGTTAAATACGCTGATTTATCTAAAGCCCGTACCAGTGATTATACTTTCAGTTTTGACAGCATGTTGAGCTTTGAAGGGAATACGGCGCCGTATATTCTTTATGCCTACACACGTGTTTCAAGTGTATTTGCCAAAGCTGGTGTTGATGCCAACAACCTGCAAGGCCAATTCAGCCTCGACACGGAACAGGAAAAGGCCCTTGGTACTAAATTAATGCAGTTTAGTGACGCAGTTAATAACGTAGCGAGCAAGGGACTTCCACATGTTATGTGTACCTATTTGTTTGAACTGGCAGGTACTTTCTCTAGCTTCTATGAAGCATGCCCAATTTTAGTAGGTGAAGATGAAGCCGTTAAGCAAAGTCGCTTAAAACTTGCCGCTTTAACAGCAAAAACTTTAAAGCAGGGCTTATCGTTACTCGGTATTGATACACTGGAGCGCATGTAGTTAATGGCTGACCATGCAAAAAAAGGCCGCCCTAAAAAGCCGACAAGGGCTAAGGGTGGCAAAGCCAAACAAGCCACTCATAGCCCTAAACCGCGTTTGTGGTTAATGCTTATTGTGGTGCTCGTTATATGCGCTGGCTTTGGCTACTTTCTGTTTTATATTGACGGCAGTGCTGAGAAAGTCACTAACACACCAGTACAAAATAAGCCGAGTATCAAACAAAGCAAGCCACTGCCCAAGGCGCCATCTGAATCTTGGGATTATGAAAAGCTTGACCAGAAAGAAATTGAAGTTGAGTTGCCTGAGCAACAACAAAATACCCGCCCTTACCGTTTGCAATGTGGCAGCTTTAAAACCATGACACAAGCCGACAGTATGAAAGCTAAAATCGCTTTTCAGGGGTTTGAGTCATTTATTAAAAAGGTTCAGGGGAAAACATCACCCTGGTATCAAGTTTACCTTGGCCCATTTGAGCGCAAGCGCAGTGCAGAAGCAGCGCGCCACAAACTACAACGTGCCGGCTTAAATTATTGCCAGATATTCCTCTGGCAAGGCTAATCAGACAACCACCGCATATGTCACAATATGCGGTGACTTTTACTCCCACTTTTAACTCTCCCTTGAAAAAAGCAATTTAATCCCCATAACTTATCTATCGATAGTTTCTTGTGCTAACCCACAATCGAAACACTTAATTTTCTAGGCCTTATTCCAATTAACTAAGTGCCAACTAACTAAGAGGACAGATAATGACTACGATTGTATCTGTACGCCGCGAAGGCAAAGTAGTAATCGCAGGTGACGGTCAAGTTTCATTAGGAAACACCGTAATGAAAGGTAATGCGCGTAAAGTTCGCCGCCTTTACAACAATAAAGTACTTGCCGGATTTGCAGGCGGCACTGCCGATGCTTTTACTCTTTTTGAGCGCTTTGAAGCCAAGCTGGAAATGCACCAGGGCCATCTAACAAAAGCGGCAGTAGAGCTGGCTAAAGACTGGCGAACCGACAGAGGCTTACGCAAGCTAGAAGCACTGTTAGCAGTTGCAGACAGCGAAGCATCACTCATTATCACGGGTAATGGCGACGTTATTCAGCCGGAGAATGATTTAATAGCCATTGGCTCTGGTGGCCCATTTGCGCAAGCAGCAGCAACGGCACTACTTGAAAATACCGAGTTAAACGCCAACGATATTGCGACACGCGCTTTAACCATTGCCGGTAACATCTGTGTATTCACCAACGGTCATCATACGGTAGAAACCCTTGATGCTAACGAGTCGGAAAAATAGAGAGAAAATTATGTCACAAATGACTCCAAGAGAAATCGTATCTGAGTTAGATGCCCACATCATTGGCCAAAGCGATGCCAAGCGCGCTGTTTCTATTGCACTACGTAATCGCTGGCGCCGTATGCAACTTAATGACGAATTACGTCAAGAAGTTACCCCAAAAAATATTTTAATGATTGGACCAACCGGTGTTGGTAAAACCGAAATTGCTCGTCGCCTCGCTAAATTAGCCAACGCGCCATTTATTAAGGTAGAAGCGACTAAATTTACCGAGGTCGGTTACGTTGGTAAAGAAGTGGATCAAATCATTCGTGATTTGGCGGATGTGTCTCTAAAGATCACCCGTGAACAGCAAATGAGTAAAGTACGTTTTGCCGCTGAAGAAGCTGCTGAAGAGCGTATTTTAGATGCCTTGTTGCCTCCAGCACGTACTGGTTTTGAAGAAGACAGCACCACAGCTGATTCAAATACCCGTCAGGTTTTCCGTAAAAAACTACGCGAAGGCAAATTAGATGATAAAGAAGTTGAAATGGATATTGCAGCACCTCAAGTGGGTGTTGAAATAATGGCTCCTCCAGGCATGGAAGAGATGACCAACCAACTGCAAGGGATGTTCCAAAACCTAAATAACACGCCGACCAAAAAGCGTAAGTTAAAAATCAAAGACGCCCTAAAATTAGCTCAAGAAGAAGAAGCTGCGAAGCTGGTCAATCAAGAAGATTTAAAAGATCAAGCAATTGAGATGGCCGAGCAACACGGTATTGTGTTTATTGATGAAATAGACAAAATCTGTAAGCGTGGCGAAGCCTCAGGCCCAGATGTTTCCCGTGAAGGTGTTCAGCGTGACTTACTGCCATTAATTGAAGGCTGTACCGTATCGACTAAGCACGGCATGATAAAGACTGACCATATCTTGTTTATTACCTCTGGCGCATTCCAGGTGGCTAAACCGTCTGACTTAATTCCCGAGTTACAAGGTCGTCTACCAATTCGTGTTGAGTTAAGTGCATTAAGCAGCGAAGATTTCATTCGAATTCTGACTGAACCGAATGCATCGCTAACAGAACAACATAAAGCACTATTAGCAACTGAAGGTGTGGATATTGAATTTAGTGAAGATGGCATCAAGCGTATCGCTGAAGCCGCCTGGCAAGTCAATGAACGTACCGAGAATATTGGTGCTCGCCGCCTACACACGGTATTAGAGCGTTTAATGGAAGACATTTCTTATCATGCTTCTGATCGCTCTGGAGATTCCATTACTATAGATGCCGCTTTCGTTAATAAATACCTTGGCGATCTAGTAGAAAACGAAGACTTAAGTCGCTTTATTCTGTAAATATTAATACATTGGTGGTAGCATTCTAGTTAAGGCAGACTAGGATGTTACCCACTTGACAATTATCAACCTCAAAAAAGATAGCTCTCATTATAATACGCTCGTGTATCACTCCGCTTGGTGATTGAACGTATGAACCGTATAGTTAAGATTCATCAACATCACACTTCTTCCTTATTAGAAATACATTTTTCTGACGGCTTTAACGCGTTTATCTCCTATGAGTTACTGCGGGTTTACTCTCCTTGTTCATCACCAGAACATCACTTTAGCCAGAGCGCGCCACTAGTATGTGACAAAGCATTTGTGCGTTTAATCGATGTACAGCTAACACAAGATGGTGCGTCATTCTATTTTGATGATGGTCACCGAAGCAGACTTTATGCGCCAGATTATCTTTATCATCTATGTAAAGAACAAGACGAACTGTGGCTGAGTTATTTGAATCGCTCAAAGATTGCCAAACAGGCACGAAACGATTCAATTATCTGCTTGCAGTTAGGCTAATTTAAGCTATTCCACTGCGTGCGATAACGAAAATAACACTTCACATATTCAATACTTAAGCTAGAATTTAACTGTTAACTTTTCTTTTGGAGCTCAGCATGCAATACAATACGTCAGAACTGTGTGATATGTACCTCGATAGTGTCGATGTAGTAGAACCGATGTTTGCCAATTTTGGCGGTCGCAATTCATTTGGCGGCGAAGTGACGACGGTAAAATGCCATGAAGCCAACGGTTTGATACGTGATATAGTCGCGCGCAACGGCGAAGGAAAAGTATTAATTGTCGACGGCGGTGGCTCATTACGTCGCGCCTTAGTTGATTTAGAAATAGCAGAAATTGCCTTGGACAATGGTTGGGAAGGCATTATCGTTTACGGTTGTATTCGTGACGTAGACTTTATCGATGAATTAGAAATAGGGATTCAAGCATTAGCTTCGATTCCAGTGTTAGCCAGCGACAATAGCGATGGTGAGATTGATACGCCAGTTAACTTTGGCGGCGTCACGTTTCTGCCAGAAGATCACATTTATGCCGACTCTACTGGTATTATCCTATCCCCAGAGCCTCTTGATATCGAGTAGCCCAATGGCGTGAGGACATTGTCCTTGCGCTCGCAATTCCGTTAAAATAGCCTCCCCTGCATTCCTTAATGGAAAAGTAATGACTCATTTAATAACTGCTGATCGTGATTATTTGGCTAGCTATCTAAAGCCTCGCCCCAACGAAAGAAAAGTTGGCCAGCAAGTCAAACTAGTCGATAACGATAATCTCTCCGACTCTTTAAAAGACCTCCAGCAAAGCGGTGCCAAATTTGTTTTGCTAGGCATACCTGAAGATATTGGCCCGCGCGCTAATTTAGGTAAAGGCGGAGCAGATTTAGGCTGGCATGCCTTTCTCAATAATTTTGTAAACCTACAACACAACGAATTTATTAAGAGCGATGAGTTAATCTTACTTGGCCATATTGAGTGTGATGATTTGCAACGTCACAGTCAGACGTTGGATTTGAGCGATCAACAAGGGCTTGCTGCACTGCGTATGCTCGTAGAGCAACTCGATAAGCGTGTTAGTGATGTGATTGAGCTTATTGGTCAAAGCCAGCTTATTCCTATTGTGATTGGAGGCGGTCATAATAACGCCTTACCTATCCTACAAGGTATGTCCAAAGCTCAGAACCAGCCACTAGCTGTCGTTAATCTCGACCCACACACTGACTTTAGACTGCTTGAAGGAAGGCATAGTGGCAATGGATTTAGTTATGCCGCCAAGCAACAGGTGATGAGCCATTATTTCTCGCTGGGGATGCATGAGCTAAAAAACTCAAGCAAAAACCTGGCAAGCCTCAAGCAATATGATTTTCCTTTTGTGAGTTTTCAGCAAATTGTCAACTATCGTGAGTTCAGCTTCGAGCAGGCAATTACCCAGGCGACAGACTATTTGGATGCCAGCGAGCAGCCAATTGGTATTGAACTAGATTTGGATTGTATTTCTTACATGCCTGCAAGCGCTTATACCAATGCAGGGTTTAGTCTTAGTGACGCCCAATACTATATTCATCGCATCGCTCAATTGAAACGAAGCTGCTATTTACACTTAGCAGAAGGAGCGCCCTGTCAGCACCCAGCAGGGCTAGAGGCCGGAATGAGTGATATAGGACAAGGGCTAGCTAATCTAGTGTGTAGCTTCATTCAAACAAAGCAACGAGCTACTTTTTGATTGGGTCTGACATGATTGGTAGGTCATCATAGACCTGCCAGCGATCACGTAAGCGTTGCAGTTCACCGCTATCTTCTAGATGCTTATAGGCAAGCCTAAATCGCTGCACTAACTCTATATCACTACTTTGGCTATAGGCAATAGCCAGATCGTTATTCAATTCTGGAACATCTGCCAGCTTAATCAATTGTGAAAAGTCAAATTCAGCGCTCATGGTTAGTTGTTTTAAGACCAATTCTGAACTGACGAGAATATCGGTCCGTCCTTTAAACAACATACCAAGTGACTGTTGATCACGTGTCGTATAATGGATATTACGATAGCCATTATTTTTGACGTAATCAGCAGAGTTATATGATTTAGAGACTGCAACCCGATATTTTTTTAATTGCTCGATTGAGTTCACTGGCTGTGAAAACTTTGAGCGTAATCCCCAGACAAAAAAACGCTCTGATTTTACCTTGCCAATCCAATGGAATTTATCATACCGAGCGCTCGTTTTTGCCATTGAATATATTAGGGTGTTCGGGCGACTTAAGCCAATACGATAGGCTCTTGCCCAAGGAAGTACCCTAATGTCTGAGGTCTCATTTGTTATATCAAACAGCCGGTTAACTATTTCGGTAGCAAAGCCACCCAGCGAACCGTCATGATTTTTAATTTGAAACGGGGCTAAATATTCTGTGACAACCTTGATATCTTTCGCAGTACTTGAGGCACTAAAGCTTGCAGCAACAATCGCCAGCGCAGTGCTAAATAATAAATAATGAAAGATACTTCTCATATAAACAAGGGACTCTAGACCGCTATAAAATTGACCAAGTTATCCTACCATATAAGTTCCGGTACCAAACGCTATATGATCACCTTTTTCATTGTGTAGCTCCATTCTCGCCACCGCCACTTTATTGCCCGCTCTAATCACAGTCGCCGTTGCGGTGAACTCTGTACCACGTCCCGGACGTAAATAATCGACTCTTAAATCGATAGTGCCAAGATTTTGAATTTTTTGTTTTACCGCTTCAAGTGTAACGACGTCCATATCCTCCAAGACCTGATTAAACACAATCATGCCACCCGCGACATCAAGCATCGTTGCCGTAACACCACCATGCAAAATGCCATGAAGTACATTACCAACGAGCTCCGGCTTCATTGTTATCTTAAGCTCAATCGCGTCTTGCCCAAATTGGGCTATTGTCAAACCAATAAGTTGATGAAATGGCATTTGATTTTCAAATAAATTTGCCAACATTTCACGCACTTGATCCTTACTTATTTCTGCGCTCATAATCAATCCTGTGTTTTATTTAAGCACCCAGTCTAGGTAATACAGTTGATTTAAACAAGCATTTTAATGAGACAATTATCCGCGTCTAGATTAAACTATGCGCTTAGCAATTTACTCTATCCCATAACAAGAAGCGATCCCGTGGCCCCATTAGAGCAACCGATGACCTCCCCGCAACAAGCCCTGAGCCAAGTTTTCGGCTATAGCGAGTTCAGAGCGGGACAACTCGATATAATTAACAGCGCAATGAGTGGCAATGACTGCTTGGTTATCATGCCAACTGGTGGGGGTAAGTCGTTATGTTTTCAGATCCCCGCCTTGTTGATGCCAGGGCTAACGATTGTTGTCTCGCCATTAATTTCGTTAATGAAAGATCAGGTCGATACGCTACAGGCCAATGGAATCAATGCCGCTTATCTTAACTCCAGCCAAAGTAGGCAAGAGTCGATGGCGGTACTCAATGCGATGCAATATGGTGAGATAAAGCTTATTTATGTCGCGCCAGAACGTATCATGCAGCCAAGCTTTTTAGAGCGGATACAGCAGTTACATATCTCGCTCATTGCTATCGATGAAGCACATTGTATCTCTCAGTGGGGGCACGATTTTCGCCCTGAGTACGCTACCCTTGGGCAAATAAAATCAGTCTTACCGCATCCGCCCATCATGGCGCTAACCGCAACGGCAGATGATGCCACACGCCAGGAAATTGCGAGTCGTCTCAATCTAAATAACCCGTTTTATCACCAGGCAAGCTTTGATCGGCCCAACATCCGCTATACCTTGTATGAGAAGTTTAAGCCCTTTACCCAGTTGTTACAGTATCTAAAAACACAGGATGATAATTCAGGCATTATTTATTGCACCACACGTAAACAAGTGGAAGAGATTGCTGTAAAACTACAGCAGCAAAATTTCAGCGTGCTGGCTTATCATGGTGGCATGGAGCACAGCGAGCGCATGAGTGTGCAAGAGAGCTTTATTCGTGGCGATACCGATATAGTGGTAGCAACGGTGGCCTTTGGCATGGGAATCGACAAACCGGATGTACGCTTTGTTATCCATTACAATATCCCCAAGAATATTGAATCTTACTATCAGGAAACTGGCCGTGCAGGTCGTGATGGCATGAATGCCGAGGCGGTGATGTTATATGATCCAGCTGATATCGGTAGGGTACGCTTTCTTATCGAGCAAGGTAATAATCAGGCGCAACAGCAAGTTGAGCACCAAAAGCTCAATGCCATGTCAGCGTTTGCTGAGGCTCAAACCTGCCGCCGCCGCGTATTACTTCATTACTTTGGCGAATATGGCGCGCCAAAATGTGGTAACTGCGATATTTGTCTCGATCCCCCCAAGCATTTTGACGGTACAGTTGCAGCCCAAAAAGCACTTTCTTGTGTCTATCGCCTAAAGCAAAGTTTTGGTGTCGGCTATGTTATTGATGTATTGCGCGGCTCTAAAAATCAACGGGTATTGGAATATGGCCACGATAAGCTGAGTACTTATGGCATTGGCGTTGAGCATAGCAGTGAATACTGGCTCAGTATCTTTCGCCAACTCATTCACTTAGGCTATCTCAGACAAGATATCACCCGTAGCTCAATTTTAGTGCTAAACCCTGATGCTCGCGCCGCGCTAAAAGGTGAAAACGTTATTGAGCTTGCGGTACCAAGACTTCAGGCAATAACAAAGAGTTCAGCTAGCGGTCGCTCGCGTAAAGATGACTACGATTATGACGAAGTGCTCTTTGCCAAATTGCGCAAGCTGCGTAAAAAGATTGCAGATGAACAGTCCGTGCCACCCTATGTGGTATTTAATGATGCAAGTCTTGCGGAAATGGCCGAGCAACAGCCACAAACACCGTTTGAATTACTGAGAATTAACGGTGTTGGAGAACGGAAATTAGAAAAATTTGGCGAAGCGTTTTTAGATGTTATTCGCAGCTATCAGTTTCATTAACGATACTTAATTTCGTGCCAGCACATCGGCACGAATAACCGATGTTTCAACCACCAATTCACTTAATAATTTACGGCTAGACAAATAGTGATCTGTTAGCTTGTGCGTTGCCAGTGCCGCTTTGTCTGTATAAATTTCATAAAGATAAAATGTATCCTGCTCTTCTTGCGCTTCTATAATATCAAACACATGACAGTCTTCTTCGTTGGCTACCGAGGCTTTTGCATTAGGCAGCATCGCTTCTAAATACGCCTCTCTTGTGCCTGGCTTAACTACGTTTTTAACAATAATACAGTACATTTTATCCTCACCTTTTACTTGGCAAACCCGATATAGACAGTTACCATAACAAAAACCTGACACTAATGACAAGTTTGTATCTGGAGATAATGATGACAAGACCACCAGCATTTAATGGCTTACGCCACCTAGCTCTAAAAGTGCCTAACTTAGAAGCGTGTGAAAAATTCTATCGGGAAATTATTGGTATGGAAATTCTCAATCGCGCCAGTGACAACTTGGTTTATTTAACGCTAGGCAACGATAACCTGTCATTAGGTAGACAGTTGACTGACGAACCAACCGGACATACTTACTACGACCATTTTGGCTTTGTCGTTGATACAAAAGAACAGTTACAGCAATGGTTCGAATTTATGGTTGAGCAAGGCGTAAATGTCTTAGATAAACCACATGATCATCGTGACGGTGCACGTAGCTTTCACTGCACCGATCCTGCAGGCAATGTGATTCAGCCAATTTATCATCCAGCTATTTCAGGACAAAAATTTAGCTGAGTTAAATTTAAGAGATTGAAAAAGGCGATTACACAACAATCGCCTTTTGATTCCACAAGATGGGTTAATCCCAGTTAAGGATAACTTTCCCTGACTCGCCAGAGCCCATGGTGTCGAATCCTTGTTGAAAGTCATCGATATCAAAGTGATGGGTAATGATTGGAGAAATATCTAATCCTGACTGAATCAGACTTGCCATCTTGTACCAAGTCTCGAACATTTCACGGCCATAAATGCCTTTAATGACCAGACCCTTAAAGATAACTTTATCCCAATCAATAGACATATCTGATGGTGGAATACCCAGCAGCGCAATGCGACCGCCGTGATTCATATTATCTAGCATACTTTCAAATGCCGATGGCACACCAGACATTTCCATACCAACGTCAAAGCCTTCCGTCATGCCTAACTCTTGCATCACATCTTCAACTTTTGTTTCCGCTACATTAACTGCGCGGGTTGCGCCCATTTTTTCAGCCAAAGCAAGACGGTATGGGTTAACATCGGTGATCACCACGTGACGCGCACCAACGTGGCGACAAATGGCTGCTGCCATTATGCCAATAGGACCGGCGCCTGTTATCAATACATCTTCACCAACCAAATCAAATGACAATGCGGTATGAACAGCATTTCCAAATGGGTCAAATACTGCCGCTAAATCATCAGAGATATCATCTGGTAATTTAAAAGCGTTAAATGCTGGGATCACTAAGTACTCTGCAAAAGAGCCTTGACGGTTCACGCCAACACCTGTGGTATTACGGCATAAGTGAGTGCGGCCGCCTCGACAGTTACGACAATGACCACAAGTAATGTGTCCTTCACCAGATACGCGATCGCCAAGTTCAAAGCCTTTCACTTCCTGGCCTATGCCAACAACTTCACCAACATACTCATGACCGACAATCATCGGCACAGGAATAGTGCGCTGTGACCACTCATCCCAGTTATAGATATGCATATCAGTACCACAAATTGCGGTTTTGCGAATCTTAATTAGCAAATCATTGTGACCCATTTGCGGCTCTGGGGCGTTAACCATCCAGATACCCTTTTCAGCCTTTGCTTTACTTAACGCCTTCATGCTAAATAACCTCTAGCTCTTTACCAATTTCGATAAACGCAGCAATTGCACGATCTAGCTGCTCTTTGGTATGTGCCGCAGACATTTGGGTACGGATGCGCGCCTGCCCTTTTGGCACAACCGGGAACGAGAAACCAATGACATAGATGCCTTTAGCCAGTAGCTTATCAGCCATGGTTGAGGCTAATTTGGCATCGCCAAGCATCACTGGCACAATCGCGTGGTCAGCACCTGCCATGGTAAATCCTGCCGCACTCATTTGCTCTCGGAAATATTGAGCGTTCTCTTTCACTTTGACACGTAAGTCTTGACCATCTTTAAGCATCTCTAATACTTCAATAGAGGCCGAAACGATCGCTGGCGCAAGTGAATTTGAAAATAAGTAAGGGCGAGAGCGCTGACGTAACCATTCAACCACTTCCTTACTTGCCGAAGTGAAACCACCTGATGCGCCGCCCAATGCTTTACCTAACGTACCTGTAATAATGTCGACACGATCCATCACATTGCAATGCTCATGTGTGCCACGGCCTTCTTCGCCAACAAAGCCCACGGCATGAGAATCATCAACCATTACCATCGCATCGTATTTGTCCGCTAAATCACAAACCCCTTCAAGGTTTGCGATAACACCGTCCATTGAAAATACACCATCGGTAGCAATTAGTTTAAAGCGCGCGCCTGCTTCATTGGCAGCTATAAGCTGCTCTTCTAAAGCTGCCATGTCGTTGTTTGCGTAGCGGTAACGTTTTGCTTTACATAAACGCACACCATCAATAATTGACGCATGGTTTAGTGCATCAGAGATAATCGCATCTTCCGGACCTAATAAGGTTTCAAATAAACCAGCGTTAGCGTCAAAACAAGAAGAGTACAGAATAGTATCTTCCATCCCCAAAAATTCGCTTAAGCTACTTTCCAATTGCTTGTGAATATCTTGTGTGCCACAAATAAAGCGTACCGAGGCCATGCCAAAGCCATTATCATCAAGCCCTGCCTTTGCAGCTTCAATTAATCTTGGGTGATTCGCTAAGCCTAAATAGTTATTAGCGCAAAAGTTAATAACTTCGCCTTCAGATACACTGATCCCAGCTTGCTGAGGAGAAAGCAATTGACGCTCATGTTTATACAAGCCATCGTTTTTCACTTGATCAATTTGTTGTTGGATGAAATCTGTAAATGCTTCTGACATGAAGCCTCCTAGCAATTATTGGCGTGGCAATAGTTGAACAATTAACGTACAAATACTGCAGAGTAATAGTGCTAGTTTAGACTTAATCGGCCATCAAATCAGTAGTTGAAGCGCCAATAATGACCAATATTAGATTATTTCATGGTAAAGATTTTATTACAGCAATAAACCACTGTAATTTAGACACTTTGCAACAAAGTGCCTAAGTTATGATTAGTTTAGCTAATGCCAGATTCGTTAAGAACGCCTTCATCAAGCATTTTAATATAGTCCTTTTCAAGTTCATTTACGTATTCCAAGCCGCTTGGGGTTAAATAACCTTTAAAGATACCGATAACTTTTAGTACGCCTTGTGAGATCGTAGCGCGCGTAATTTCCTGCTGAGTTTGGGTATGCTGGTAGCTGATCCAAAAAGTAACGACTAGCTTTAATGTGTGGGCCAAATCCTCAACCATATCGTCGTCTAGCGTAATAAACCCTTGCGCCCTTATCTCATGCAATATAGCAATAATACGGCTATATAAGCGCTTTTGAGCAACCAAGTAACGTTGATGTAACTCATCATCTCGCGCCAGAATATCCGGCAAATTGGCGTAAAAGAATCTGAATTGCCACATTGAGTAGAATATGCGATCGAGATAGAACATCATTTCATCCATGCCTTTGGAGTCATCTTCCTGAGGCTGAAACATCTGATCTAAGTTTTTTTCATAAAGCTTGTAAATAGAACGAATAATGTCGTCTTTGTTGCTGTAGTGGTAATAAAGATTGCCCGGGCTAATACCAATATGCGCAGCAATATGGTTGGTGGTTACATTTCGCTCGCCCTGCAGGTTAAATAGTTCAATACTGCCCTGTATTATTTTGTCTTTTGTTTTCATCAATCTTGTTCACTATCTTGTTATAATTATTAGAATATCGCTGAAATCTTTATATTTCATAAAAACAACGTATTATCTGATCAATGTAACCTGTAAGCCGAGACATAGCAAAATAATGAATAGATTTTTATATACCATCATCTTATATCTTGCTACCCCATTAATTTTACTTTACTTGGCCTACCGTGCACTTAAAAGTAGCGATTACCGTGGCAGAATCGGCGAGCGCTTTGGTTTCAAGAAAATACGGCCAACTAAACCGGTAATTTTGGTGCATTCAGTATCTGTTGGCGAAACCATAGCTGCGACCCCGCTAATTAATCAATTAATTAGTAATTACCCGAACCATCATATACTTGTCACCACCAGCACACCAACAGGTAGCGCGACGGTAAACAAAAATTTTGGCGATCGAGTGTTGCATTGTTACCTACCAATTGATTTGCCCGGAGCGGTCAAACGTTTTATCGATGAGGTGAATCCTGAGGTTTGTATCATCATGGAAACAGAGCTTTGGCCAAACCTCGTTGATCAACTGCATAAACGTAACATTCCGACATTACTCGCTAATGCTCGCATGTCTGAAAAGTCTGCAACGGGCTATCAAAAGAAAGCGGCGCCGCTAATGCGTGAAATGCTCAGCAAGCTAACCCAGGTTTCGGCCCAGTTTACCAGTGACGGAGAGCGATTCTGTCGGCTCGGATTGGCTGAAGATAAACTGGAAATTAGTGGCAGTATCAAATTTGAATTAAACATAAGTGAAGACTTACTGGCCAAGCAGCAACACCTAAAACAACAGTGGGCCGAAAACCGCCCGGTATGGGTTGCTGGCAGTACTCACCCAGTAGAGAATGAGCAAATTTTACAGTGTCACAAAACACTACTAGCAGAGTTTCCAGATCTGTTACTTGTTATTGCCCCCAGACACCCCGAACGATTTAATGATGTCGCTAAATTATGCCAGCAACAAGACTTCACTTTTGTCCGTCGCAGCGAGGGTATTGCCCCTCAAGCCAACACGCAAATCGTGCTAGGCGATACCATGGGGGAGTTGCTATTAATGTTTGGAATAGCCGATATCAGCTATGTCGGTGGCAGTCTCATAGCGCGCGGAGGACATAATCCGCTAGAACCTGCGGCCCTTGGCAAGCCTGTATTAACGGGGCAATCAGTGTATAACTTTAGCGATATTAGCGAGCGTTTAGTACAAGCCAACGCGATGAGACAGGTGAGTAGCGCAGACGAACTCGCTAATGTTATTAGCTCATTATTACGTGATAGCACCTCACGCGCCGAGATGGGCAACAACGCCAAGCAGCTGGTCAATGCCAATCAAGGCACTTTGCAGCGCTTGATGGCATGGGTTGAGCAGCAAATAAATTAAGCCATAAACGACAATAGCAAAGAGACGCTAATATAAGGCGCAGCACTTAGGAAAGGCAACATCGACAGCATAATGGTTGCCACAGGCGCTTGATGCTTTAATAGTTTATATCCACCATAAATAGCTAGCCCAGCATATGCCGGATACAAGTAGGCGGACCAAGTCATGTATTCAAATAGCAGAAATAAGCCAGTACTATCACCGGTATATGAATCGCTAAAATGATGAACAGACCAAGTCATTGGCCACGCCAGCAACACAAGGCACCAGATGACGCTGGTCGCGTAATAATAATATTTCAAGATACTTTCCCTTAGGCTACTTCTCGATAGCCAACCAATAGGGACTCCCAATCATTTAGGGAAAAGTGGAAGGTATCTAACTTAGCCTTTTCTTTGTTAAATGAACGCAGCAAACGATCGAGGTTATCTTGACACCATTGACCTCGCTGGTCTTTGATCTCACCGCGGTCAAAGTCGATTAATACGGGAAGGGCGTTGCCATCAAGTAAAATATTATGGGCATTAAGGTCAGCATGATAGACACACTGCTGATGAAAGGTTGCAATCATTTGGCCAATCGAGTGCCATTGCTCCTTGGCCAACGGCGCTTGCGTTAACAGAGCGACCAAATCTTTACCCCCCTGCACCATTTCCATTAATAAATCAGCTCGGTAGCTCAACCCACTAACAATCACTTGTGCTGCCACCACCCGACAGGCTGGTAGATTGCGTTGCTCCAACTCTTTTAGCAACACGTATTCTCGATACGCACGAGTCGACTCTAGGCCAGTGAAGAGATAGCAATCATTGATCAATTTGCCAATCAAACCACCGCGATAATAATGACGCAATACCATCGGACGTTGTTGCTCACCTACAAACCAAGTGACATTACGGCCATGAGACTGGCCTAAGACTTTATCCTGTGCTTGCCAATATTGCGGACTAAACCACTGGGCTGTTATATCTAATTCAGGCGGCGCGATAAGCCATTGATTATTTTGTTTTCTTATGTGAGATTTCAATCAAATAGCCCTTTGCAGCTTATTGGTGTTTATAGCAGCTAATTCTAGCATTGCTATCGATGTAAATGCAGCTTTCATGATAAACTCAGCGGCAACTATTTAAGACTAAGAACTCACAACATGAGCTACCCTGGCTACAACCCACAATCAATCTGTATTTTGCGCTTATCGGCGATTGGCGATGTATGTAACAGTGTTGCTGCTGTTCAAGCGATTCAAAGGCGCTGGCCCGAAGCAAAAATCACTTGGGTTATCGGCAAAGTTGAAGCCATGCTACTCAAGGATTTACCAGGAGTCGAGTTTGTCATTTTCGATAAACAAGCAGGCCTGCAAGGCTACAAGGACCTTAAAGCCGCTTTAAAAGGACAACAGTTCGATGTGCTGCTACAAATGCAAGTCGCCCTTCGAGCAAGCCTGGCCACTTTGTGTATCAAAGCAAAATACAAAGTCGGGTTTGATAAAGTCCGTGCTAAAGAAGGCCAATGGCTATTTCGTAACCGCTGCATCCGCTCACAAGAAAATCCCCACGTGCTTGAGGGGTTTATGGCGTTTGCTGAAGTTGTCGGTGTGACTGATTTAGAGCCGAGATGGGAAATGCCAATCCCAGCGCAAGATGAAGTGTGGGCCAGGGAGCAATTAGATCCTAAAAAGCGTACGCTCATTCTCAGCCCTGCTGCGAGTAAAGCTGAACGCAATTGGAACACCGAGGGCTATGCGAAAATGGTCGATTATGCCATTAACAGAGGCTGGGAAGTTATATTGTGTGGCGGACCAAGTGAGTTTGAAACCAACTTAGGCCATGAAATAGCGCAGTTATGTGAAAAGACACCAAAGAATTTAATTGGTAAAACATCATTAAAGCAAATGCTGGCGATCATAAAGCATGCAGACATGGTCATTGCTCCAGACACCGGTCCTGCCCATATGGCCACCACTGTTGATACGCCAGTTATTGGGCTCTATGCTCATAGTAATCCGGGGCGTACCGGTCCTTACCTATCTCAAAAATACGTTGTTAGTGTTTATGATCAACACATTGTCAGTCAACAACAGCGCCCAATTAATATGGTGAAATGGGGCAAACGCGCTAAAGGTGAAAAGCTCATGAATGACATTACCTTTAAGGCGGTTAAAGACAAATTTGAGACAATTATTTTAGAAAAAGAACTACTTTAAGTTTTTAACCACTTCAATCGTTTCAGTTGTTGAAACAGATGGTGTGCGCGGAAGGTAAACGACCTCACAAAGATGTTTTAAATGGTCAAACTTACCTTCCCAGTCATCACCCATTACCAACATGTCTGCATTGTGCTCTGTAATGTATTGCGCTTTTAGCTCTAAGGACTCTTCAACAAATACTTCATCGACACAACGTAAGGATTTTAGTATATGAATGCGATCTTCTTGAGAATATATTGGGTTACGTGCCTTTTTACTGAAGTTTAATGCATCAGATGAAACACCCACGATAAGATGACCGCCCAAAGCCCGAGCTCGTTCTAGAATATTTACATGGCCTACATGGAATACATCAAATGTTCCGAAAGTAATAATACGCACAATCTAGCCCTTTACGAAATTAAACAGATAATCGTTCTTACACGAAGATTAGAGGCGAACATTATACTCATTAAAGTGGTGATAGAGAATAATTAAAATTTCCAATATTTTAGCTTTTTACGCATTTTAAAATTACGTAATAAATTTAAAGGTTTGGGTTTCAATGCTTGAGTATCTTCTTTGATGATTGCCGTTACCGCATCCAATATTCGCTTCGACGAAGCTCCGTCATGGTATGGATGCAACTCTTGAACATATTCAGCTAGATGGCCCTTGAGAGCATCAGGCGGAGATAACGCTTCAACAATCGATGCCTCCAGCTCATTACCTTTTGACATATCAATTAAATAGTCGCCTGGCTGTGAATTATTAAGCGTCACTACAGGCTTATCAAGCAGTGCAAATTCACCAATGATCGATGAGGTGTCTGATACTAAAATATCTGCAGCTTGTAGTAACGAGGCGACAGGTAGATTTTCGATAATTTGATAATTATCACCGACAATTTCTTTGTACTTGGCAACCCACTGCGGATCCATTTTCGGATGAAACTTAACTAGCCACTGCCAGTCTTTTTCCGCAACCAATTGCTTAATATGTTCAAACAATTCTGGTGCCGCAGTAAGGGCTGGTGAAAACGTTGGTGCAAACAAGACCACTGGCTTATCGTTTTGGCCCTCCCATTGATACGGAGGACAGTTAAATAGCGGGTCTAACTTTGGCCAGCCAGTTTCCACCACATTAAAATAACCATGCTGCTTAGCTAACGCTTGGAAACGGCCTGTCGTCGCAGCCCCATGAGTACAATACAAATCAAAACAGCCACGGATCACAAAGTGACCTTTTTTCTTCCATTCCAGACCGTGAAACACCTGCACTTTTAAGCCAGGAATAAAGCTTGGCACCATATTTCCAGGCACATAGGTCGCCACCGGGTTAAACGCTATTGCAGTTGCTACATCGGTTGTGAATTGTTCATCATCATTAAATTTACCTGTAGAGACCTCTTTGCCATAAACGAACCATAATACCTTACCGCCTCGTGCAAGAATTTGCTGCTGCAGCGGACGTAATATCTCAAAAGAATAATCTTGAGCAATATAAAGTAAATGTGAGTTGTTCATTTTATTCAGCTCCTACCATTGCTTAGAAAAAGAAATGCTATTGAAACTATCGCCATAGAGATCTTTACCGGCATACCAATGCAGCCCAAGGAACTGACCACGATAAACCCACTGATAGTCAGCTTTTAGGTAGTGGCCACGTTCATAATTGGGAATTGCAGTTGACTCGCTATATTCGTTTTTAATGGTGTGATACTCAAGGCGAAGCTGACTGTTACTTTCGAAATCTTTGCTATAGCCAACGCTAAAAACTTTGGCACCGATACCATCGTTAACGCGCTTTTCATCGCCCCACCAATGACCAATAACATGCCCATCATTACTGTATCCCTTTTGATATAAATGGTGGCTATACCAAGCATCTTCAATATATTGCGCTGTCACATTTAGTGACTCGGTAGGTGATAAATACGGGATAAATACGCCAACGGTATATGCTTTGTTGCCCAGTTTATACGCCTTGAAATCATTGGTATCTTCGCCAGCGATTTCAACTATCAAACTATAAGGATTTTCACCCCAATCTAAGTCCATTCGACTGGCGATTGAGGCTTGCTGGTTACCAAACTCTTTATTGCAATCTATTAAATCAGATGCACCGCCACAGTTGTCTGAGCTTACAGGGTCTATTATCGCCTGCCACACATCACTTAAGCTGACTCTACCGCGAGCACCGCCACCAAATTGCATGGTTCGGTTGCCAGACACTGTCCACCAATCGGTTAATTGCGCACTCAAGTGCATCGTTAAATGCCCCGGTTTGCCGCGTGAGGTTTCGCCATCAAATACGATACCATCAACAGACTCTAATTCACCAAAGCCCAATTCATACATGATGTTCCAGTCAGTAATAGGCTCAACATTAGAGAGTGTTAGGCCAAGCATAGGTTTAGCTTGGGTAGATACTAATTGAGAACTGCCCTGAAGTGGCGATAACCAGTGCTCGCGATAGCCTAAATCGAGCTGTAAATAACTGCCACCAACAGACACGAATGAGCCATGGCCAGAAAACTTTTCTTCATCGCTATAGCCGCCACCAGCATTAAAAATCACATACTCATTGGGTTGCCAAAAAGCCGTTGCTTGCACATCAAAAAGGCTTTCGGTTGTTACACCGCGCGCATTGTGCAAACTCTTTTCATTGGAATTACTAAGACGTAGTTGTGATTGAAAGTGAGTAACCCCTGCCGTGGTTTTATAACGTTCAATATAGCGGTTAATACGTTGGTATAGTGCTGGGTGAGACGACTTAACCTTATCTAAATAGCTCACCAGTGAGGCGATATGATAAGGCTTTTTTAAAACCGGGTAGCCAGTAATTGTTACCAACCGATCAACTTCAAGTTCAAAGGCACTATTTTGTTTGAGTGGTAAATACGGAGAAACGGCTGCATTAACCGTCATCGGTGCGGCTACAACCGCAGCAAAAATAGCACTTAAAAGAAAACTAAACTTCATTAACAATTCCATAGTCAGGGAGATGATTCCTAAGGGAAAGCATCATATCAAAGCTGATAGGGTTTCTCTATGTTATACAAAACATAACGGCTACATTTATTAATTAAAACTTGATAGTATGTGCCGATAAATAAACAGAACTAAGGCACATCATGCACAGCAGAGCAATTTACCCGGGTACTTTTGATCCGGTAACTAACGGCCACCTTGATCTTATTGAACGGGCCGCAAAAATGTTTAAACACGTGGTGGTTGGTGTAGCAAATAGCCCAAGTAAAAAGCCATTATTTAATCTTGAGGAACGTGTCACGCTAGCCGAAGATGTCACTGCACATTTAAGCAATGTCTCTGTGGTTGGATTTTCAGGATTACTGGTGGATTTTGCTAAAGAACAAGATGCCACTATTTTAATTCGTGGCTTACGTGCGGTTTCTGACTTTGAGTATGAATTTCAATTAGCCAATATGAACCGACGCCTAGATCCGAACCTGGAAAGTGTCTTTTTAACCCCAGCAGAAGAAAACTCTTTTATCTCTTCAACGCTAGTTAAGGAAGTTTCTCTACACGGTGGCGATGTTAGCCAATTCGTTCCCAAGCTCGTATCCCAAGCTATTGCAAAACAATTAGTTAGTAATAAAAAATAAACCGCACTTATCGCTTCTGGCATTGCGGGCAAAATACACTTGCTCGCTGCCCTAGTTTCACTTCTTCTAAAATAGATTCACACTTAAGGCACTTTTCACCGCCGCGACCATAAACATACAACGATTGTGCAAAGTATCCCGGCTTACCATCAGTTTGGCTAAAGTCTTTAAGGGTTGTGCCCCCTTGCTTTATTGCCGCAGCTAATACCTCTTTAATGACATCAGTGAGCAGCTTTAGCTTTTTCTTAGTGATTTTATTAGCGGGGGTTTGCGGGTGTATCCCGGTTAAAAAGAGCGACTCATTGGCATAGATATTCCCCACTCCAACCACGACTGGGTTATCCATAATAACCTGTTTAATTGGTGCTTTGCGTTTGGCGCACATGGCAATCAGATGCTCACTATTAAAGTCGTCTGTGAGCGGCTCAGGGCCAAGCTTACTAAAAACACTATGCTCGACACCTATTTCACTAAATAACACCGCACCGAATCGTCTAGGGTCATTTAAACGCAGCACTTTATTGCCAACGGCGATGTCCACATGATCATGCTTCTTCAACTCAACCGTTTTATCGATAACCCGTAAACTGCCGGACATTCCCAAATGAATAATAATATCGCCAGCACCTGTTTCGATAACAAGGTATTTAGCTCGGCGAGAGATTGCATTAATACGCTGACCAACTAAGGCTTCTAGCTCACGTTTAGGAATATCCCATCGCAGTTTCGGCGTACGAATAACAACATCACTAATCACTTTGCCATCAAGGTGTGCGCTAACACCCATGCGGCTCACTTCAACTTCAGGTAACTCAGGCATGCCTTATTCCAACGTTGCTAAGATGGCAGGCGATACTCGCCAGCTTTGCTGCTTAATAATATCTGTTACTAATCCAGCTTGAGGCTGTACCCAGTAGCGGTTTGGTTGCTCATTACCAGCCAGCCATACCATCACCCGATAACCTGCTTCATCTGGTGGTGTTTCAAGGGTTATTTCCCCCTGAAGCGCTAACCAATTGTCAATAACAGACGTCACTTTCTCACTAGATAACGACTCTGACGGTGTAACTCGCCACGTACGCCCTATCGAGAACTTTGGCTGTTCTAATGTGAGAATAGTGCTTTGCTCTGGCAAAATTGGCGTAATGTCACCTTCGGCATTTTCAATCAGCTTATCTCCCATTAAATTGAAGATAATAATCATGCCCATGCAGGCAAAGATTAATACATTGTTCCAACCACGCTTAGTTAAACCCACTGCTTGTCCTTATCAACTCTTGTTGGCTTGAGTTTACTAAATAAAATGGATGTGTGGAACTACACTCAGTAAAACGCCGTTCCTTGCCCTCCACCCCTCGCCCTAACGCCTATGTCCATTTAGTTATGAACATAAAAAAACCCAGCCGAGGCTGGGTTTTTATCACGTTTAAAGTCGCTATCAATTACTTGATTTTAGCTTCTTTGTACATAACGTGCTTACGTACGATTGGGTCGTACTTTTTAAGTTCTAGCTTTTCAGGCATAGTACGTTTGTTTTTGTCAGTCGTGTAGAAGTGACTGCTAGCACTTGATACTAATTTAATTTTATCGCGCATTTTCTAACTCCTTAAACCTTTTCACCACGAGCACGCATTTCAGCTAATACAGCGTCAATACCTTTCTTATCGATAATACGCATACCTTTAGTAGTAAGGCGTAATTTAACGAAACGGTTTTCACTTTCAACCCAAAAACGGTGAGTGTGAAGGTTTGGTAAGAAACGACGACGCGTGTGGTTTTTAGCGTGCGATACGTTGTTACCTGTTACTGGACGTTTTCCAGTTACTTGGCATACTTTAGACATGAATGTCCTCCAAAAAATATTTCTACGAGCTCGAGCTGTACGTTTGCCTCATTTGGCCTATGCTCGCTGCACAAATGAGGGCCGCATGCTATCAATGACAACATACGCCTGATACAAATAATGTTCAAAAAAGAGGCTATCTGAATCCCCATATTAGGGAAGAAAGGAGCTACGCTCTCAAAAACGCGGCTATTCTATCAGAAAAAAATCAATTAAAGTAGACCATGATCGGCAAAAGAATAGGGAGTATTACTGCCAATGATAAAATGATCTAAAACCGTGACGTCGATCAACGATAACGCTTCCCTGATACGACTGGTTATCCGGCGATCTGCATCGCTAGGTTCCGCAATACCTGAAGGGTGATTATGGCTTAAAATAATTGCAGCCGCATTATATTTTATAACCTCCCTGACGATCTCTCTTGGGTAAACGTTAGCCGCATTGATTGTGCCACGAAATAATTCTTGCGCGCAAATTAACCGATGTTGGTTATCTAGGTACAACACCATAAAGACTTCATAAGCTAAATCACGCAGCTGAGCCGTCAGGTAATCTGCGGTGGCACTGGAATTAGTTAATGTGACAGGTCGCGCCAATTGGTGTTGATAATGTCGCCGGCTCATTTCAAGCACAGCTTGTAGCTGCACATACTTTGCAGGTCCAAGCCCTAACTCCTGACAAAACTCTTGCTCAGACGCTTTAAGCAAGCTGCTAAGGCCATTAAAGCTCACCAGCAGACGCTGGGCTAGCTCAACGGCAGAACACCCTTTAATACCAGTGCGTAGAAAAATGGCCAATAGCTCAGCGTCCGACAGCGCTTTGGCGCCCTGCCCTAACAGTTTCTCTCGCGGCCTCATCGAATCCGGCCAATCTTTTATCGACATCAACACCTCCAATGATAATAAGAGATTCAAGCCATCGAAGACAAAGCCAGCAGAGCAAAACAAATAAGACACTTTCGAAAAACTTGAGCAATTATTATGGAACAAAATCGAGAGTTCGCCGCATTTTGTGATATCGTATGGCGCAATTATTCATAAAGCTTTTACCAATCATGACGCTACAAAACAAAAAAATTGTCTTAGGCATCACAGGTGGCATCGCCGCTTATAAATGTCCTGAAATAGTCAGACGCCTCAAAGATCACGGCGCCGATGTACGTGTCGTGATGACCAATGGTAGCAAAGAATTTATTACACCACTGACCCTACAAGCAGTTAGTGGTAATCCAGTTAGCGATAGCTTATTAGACCCAGCGGCAGAAGCATCAATGGGACACATTGAGCTAGCTAAATGGGCTGATTTAATCATTATTGCCCCAGCAACGGCCAATACCATTGCCGCCATTAATGCAGGCATGGCCAATGATTTATTAACCACTATTTGCCTGGCGACTGCCGCACCGATTGCCATTGCCCCAGCAATGAACCAACAGATGTATCATGCCCCGGTTACTCAGCAAAACATTGCCAGCCTGGAGCAGCGTGGTTTACATATTTGGGGGCCGGGTAGTGGTGAGCAAGCCTGTGGCGATGTTGGCAAAGGCCGCATGATTGAAGCATTAGATATTGTGGATCGCACGGTTGATTTCTTTAGCCCTAAGGCGCCAAAGTTTAAGTTACTTATCACCGCAGGGCCGACGCGTGAAGCCATCGACCCAGTGCGCTATATCAGTAACCATAGCTCAGGTAAAATGGGTTATGCCATTGCCAAAGCGGCGCAAGCGATGGGCGCACAAGTAACCCTCGTTAGCGGTCCGGTATCATTGGCAACGCCAAGCAACGTCAATCGCATTGATGTGGTTAGCGCCAAGCAAATGCATCAGCAGACATTAGCACAGGCACCAACGCACGATATTTTTATCGCCTGCGCCGCTGTGGCAGACTACCGCCCAAGTGATGTAGCCAACCAAAAAATTAAGAAAAACGATGATGACATGACCGTCACCATGGTGAAAAACCCAGATATTTTAGCCGACGTAGCAGCCCTAACCAAAGCACGACCATTTTGTGTCGGCTTTGCGGCAGAGACTCAAGACGTTGAAACATACGCCCGCGGTAAACTACAACGTAAAAAGCTCGATTTAATTGCCGCTAATAACGTTAGCGTCGCTGGACAAGGCTTTAACAGCGATGACAACGCACTCACTTTGTACTGGAACAATGGCAAACTAGATCTGCCACTGGCGAGCAAAGAGATGTTAGCAAAACAGCTAGTAGTTGAAATACTTAAGCATTACAATAAGCACGCATAAACAACCCCGATATTAGTCAGCAGGATTATTTGCCACATGGCCGCACCGAAAAAATCAAACCGTCGTGAACAAATCTTACAATCATTAGCGCATATGCTCGAAACTCCAGGAAACCGTATCACCACGGCAAAACTGGCAGCAGAAGTTGGTGTGTCAGAAGCGGCTTTATATCGTCATTTCCCATCAAAAGCGCGTATGTTTGAAGGACTTATCGAGTTTATTGAACAATCTATTTTATCCCGCGTGAATATCATTACCAGCGAAGAGAAAAACACCTTAATGCGCTGTCATCATATTTTGCAGTTAGTCTTGCTATTCGCTGAAAAGAACCCAGGCATCACCCGTATTTTAACTGGCGATGCACTCCTTGGTGAGCATGACCGATTGCGCGAACGCATTAGCGCACTGTTTGAAAAACTGGAAACTAACTTAAAGCAAATTTTACGGGAAAGAAAACTACGTGAAGGCAAGAGTTTTGATATCGATGAAGGCGCATTAGCCAACATGCTATTAGCCTTCGCCGAAGGCCGTGTTAACCAATACGTGCGCAGTGGGTTTAAAGTAAAGCCAACTGAAGGCTTTGAGCAGCAATGGTCACAGTTTGAGAAGTTATTAGGTTAGTGGCACTTCTCAAGAAAATAGCTGCCCCCTGAACATCGCAGCATACCGTTCATCCTGAACATAAAAACGCCCCGTTATATCGCTATAACGGGGCGTTTTTAATACCGGGTATTAAATCCCGTATTTCTCACGATAAGCAGTAACACTTGCTAGCGTATCGCCTAAATCGCCTTTTTCTTTTAAGTAACCAATTAAGTCGCCTAACGTCACAATAGAAATCATGGTTGCACCGTAGTCACGTTCAATCTCTTGAATCGCCGACAACTCGCCTTTACCTTTTTCTTGACGGTCAAGTGCGATTAACACACCAGCTAAATCAGCGCCGTGCTCGTTAATGATATCCATAGACTCACGAATCGCTGTACCAGCGGTGATCACATCATCCACCAGCATCACTTTGCCTTTAAGCTCGCTACCAACTAAGCTGCCGCCTTCACCGTGCTTTTTCGCTTCTTTACGGTTAAAACAATAAGGCATATCGATATCGTGTTGCTCACATAACTGAAGTGCCGTTGCAGAAGCAATTGGAATACCTTTGTACGCTGGGCCAAACAGCAGGTCATAATCAACGCCACTATCCATTAACGCCGCCGCGTAAAAACGGCCTAAACGTGCCAGATCACGGCCCGTGTTAAACAAACCAGCGTTAAAGAAATATGGACTAATACGGCCAGACTTCAAGGTGAACTCACCAAACTTTAATACACCACGCTCAAGCGCAAATTCAATAAAATCAATTTGATACTGTTTCATGTTTAACCCTTATTTCAAAATTTCAATTTGTTGAGCAAATAAATCTTTAATACCTGCATCAGCTAGTTCAAGCATCGACAATAATTCTTGATGGCTAAATGGTTCGCCTTCAGCAGTGCCTTGCACTTCAATCATCTTGCCGTTGTCAGCCATTACAACATTCATATCTGTTTCGGCTTCGCTATCTTCTGGATAGTCCAAATCACAAACCGCTTCGCCTTTGTAAATGCCCACTGAGATTGCCGCAATCATGTATTTTAGCGGATCAGTTTTAATCATCTTCTGCTCTTGCATGTAACGCAGTGCATCGACCAATGCCACACAAGCACCGGTGATAGATGCCGTACGCGTACCGCCATCGGCCTGAATCACATCACAATCAAGTGTGATAGTGAATTCACCTAGCTTTTCTAAATCAACCGCCGCGCGCAGCGAGCGAGCAATTAAACGTTGAATTTCAAGTGTACGGCCACCCTGCTTGCCAGCATTTGCTTCGCGGCGCATACGAGAATGCGTAGAACGTGGCAACATGCCATATTCCGCCGTGATCCAGCCTTGACCTTTACCTTTTAAGAAACGCGGAACACCAGTTTCAACCGTTGCGTTACACAACACTTTAGTGCCACCAAACTCAACTAATACAGACCCTTCTGCATGCTCAGTATAATCACGGGTAAATGTAACGGGTCTTACTTGCCCATTACTACGCCCACTTGGACGCTCAATCGCTGTTGTCATCGCTTTTCTCTATTGTCTAAATTAATTGCCGCATATTATAAAGATCCCACCGAAAGATAGCTATGCTGATTATTGTAATTCGATCACAACTAGGCATATACTTCCAGCCAAAAAGAAAAAGGAGTTCGAGATGATTCACAGCATGACGGCATTCTCACGCCAAGATATTAAAGCAGACTGGGGCAGTGCCAGCTGGGAAATTAGGTCAGTAAACCAGCGCTACCTTGAAACGTTTATCCGTATGCCAGAACACCTCAGAAGCCTCGAACCCGTCCTGCGTGAACGCTTTCGAAAACGCCTACAGCGCGGTAAAATTGAATGTCACTTACGCGTTGAATCAAACGAACATAATGCCTCACTAACCATCAACCAAGAACTGGCCAAGCAAGTCATCGAACAAGCTAATTGGGTGATGAAAGAGGCTAATACCGGTACTTTAAATCCACTTGATGTGCTCAAATGGCCAGGCGTTATCGCCACCCCAGAGCAAGACATGGATGAGATAAACCAAACCTTGCTCAAACAATTTGATATCGCCATGGACGAGTTTTTAAAAGCCCGTGCCAGCGAAGGTGAAAACTTAAAAACCATGATCACCACCCGCCTGGATGAAATCAGCAAACTTGTCACTCAAGTACGGGAACAAATGCCCGCAGTATTAACGTGGCAAAGAGAACGCCTTAACGCGAAACTCGCCGATTTAGAAATCGAAGCAGACAACAACCGCCTTGAACAAGAGCTGGTGATGCTGGCGCAAAAAGTTGATGTAGCAGAAGAGCTAGACCGCCTCGACAGTCACGTCAGCGAAGCCAACAAAGTACTGAAAAAAGGTGGCGCCTGCGGCCGCAGACTCGATTTCATGATGCAAGAATTCAATCGCGAAGCCAACACCCTCGCCTCAAAATCAATCAACAGCGATATCACTCAAGCAAGTGTTGAGCTGAAAGTGTTGATTGAACA
>CAKZQF010000239.1 GCA_937139475.1 uncultured Gammaproteobacteria bacterium
GTGCTTTTTCGACTAGGAATCAAGCAAAGCTCGTTTTCAAGTATAGGAGATAATACGCCTGTTGATTGGAATCTTCGCTGTCATTAGCAATTGGCGCCCTTGAGTGAATATGAGGCCTAAAGCTAACAGGGCACGGCCTGCACCATCTTAATGGGCACACTTAGGAGAAGGTTGAGCCAGAGAGCTAAGGGAGGTATTTAATGTTCGATGTAATCAAAGGTGGCGGAGTTGCAGCAGCCCCTCACGACACAAATCAGACGCTGGTGTTTCTTGTTGTGCTGATTACCTTTGACATTCGAAATGTCTTTCGCTCCATCTACCGCCTGAATCTAGACAGCTATCTACTAGAAGGAACTCTTTTGCTGACGGGTAGACAATTGATACAGCAATGATAGCCAACCAGATAAATCCGACCTTATTGCCCTGCAAAGAGAATCCTTTTTTCAATACTTTGAAGGCTACGACAGCAGTTGATATTAAAGCGACGAAAAATCCAAAATGAACTAAAGCCCTATGAAGCCAAGCGTTTGGTATCTCAGTTGGCGGACCGCCAGCCGCCCAAAGGCTATAGATAGCGCTATTGAGATACAACAACCCCACAGCTACTAGCCCAAAGGCAATTACCCACCTCAAAATATTTCTAATTGTATCCATGTTTTGCCCTATAACAAATTATTAGTAGGGTCCTATAAAGAAAGCCATTTAGTTTTTAAAGACTCGTTAGCTATATTAAAAGTCGATGTACAAAATGTTAACTCAAATAGCATATTTCACCAAACTCAATAAGGCCCAATAAAAACTATAATAAACACTCAATGGTGATACTTATTTATTAAAAACATCAAAACAAACCACCCAGCAAGATTACTTTACATTTTATAAAAACAACAAGACATCATTACATTAACGCTAATTAACAACAACATAACAAAACACAATAAAAAACCGAACAAAAAACACACAAATATGATTGAATCTGCGACACAACCACTATATATTGACCTTTACCTATAAAGAACACACCAACATGCAAATAAATTTAAAGTTTACTGTGTTCCCGTTGTAAAACAGAAGAGGGTTAAAATAATGAAAAACTTCAAACCAAAATGGATTGCTGGATGCTGTATCGCAGCTGGCCTGGCTAATACCCCAGTATTAGCCTCGGCTTTAGTAAGCGAAAACCTGTTTGTAGATCCGATAAATGGCCTGGATACCAGAGCTTCTGGACGGGATGGCTCAATAACGTTGCCATTTAAAACCATTAAATTTGCCATTAACTACGGCGAAAAAGAGTTTAACAGTGGTGTTACCGTCGATCTAAGAAAACCTTACACAGTTCAATTACGCGGGGGTACCTATGATGAAGTACTGACAAAAAGTGGGGTAAAAGGTACCGCCGAGCGCCCTATTACTATCCAGGCTTATAACGGTGAAGACGTCACATTTGATAGCACTATTGATGTCTCCGGTGGCTGGGTTTCTCAAGGCGGTAATATTTACAGCAAGCATATCGGTGAAGATATCTGGCAGTTGTTTACCCAGGAAAATGGGCAGTGGCAGGAGAAAATGAACGCCCGTTGGCCCAATGCCCGCTTTGGCGATAAACGTGGCGATGTCGAGTCCGTATATACGCGGGAAAGCTGGGCCCATGCTAATGAAACAGGCAATGCCATTGGGGTAATGGCAGACGATTCATTAGCGAGTGATCCCAATATCAATAATATCGATTTAACCGGTGCCCTGGTTGTGGCCAATGTCGGTAGTTTCGATAGCTGGACCCGGAAAATCACTTCTCACAGCCCGGGCAATAGTATTTTCGAGTATGGTGCCACGCCGCGGATCTGGAAAAAGCAAAAGCATTTCTATTATTTTGTCGAAGGGAAAGCTGAATTATTAGACAACGACGATGAGTGGTATTTCGACCGTGCGAGCAAAACGGCCTATATTTATTCATCAACTGGAGTACCAACAGGCATCATCAGAGCTAAAAATAGACCTTATGCGATTACAGTAGGCGGCTGGCACCATGTCACGGTAAAAGATGTTAACTTTTTTGGCGGCACCCTAAGGTGTGGAAATTGCGAAAATTTCACTTTAGAAGACAGCAATTTTGAATATGGCGGCTCTTCTCGCCGCGCCCTGGGTATTAGCGGTCAAAAATCTGAAATATTATTTGTATCATCTAACAACAGAGACCTGTCACATAGCAGTAACAATACCCTTAGAAATGTCACGGTTAAAAACGTTGACGGTCAGGGGTTCTTAATGCGAGGAAACCGAATTTTGGTTGAAAACTCCTCTTTCAAGAACATAGACTGGGCCGCCACCGAAACCTACGCACCTAGTTCTGCACTGGTTCTTGATGGCAACTTCTCAACCTTTAGGTATAACACAGTAAAAACAGCGGGTTCTTCTGAGACCCTGGCCACTGCTGGGGCGCCACCAATTGGCAGCGGAAAATACACAGGCCCACTAGGCGGTGTGATTACTGCCGAATATAACGATATATCTGATTCAGGCTTCGCGCAAAGCGATGGCGCGATGATCCAGCTGCGCATTGCAGCGCAAAAAGGCTCGATCGTCAGATATAACTGGTTACATGACTCGCCTAAGTACGGTGTTCGTTTCGATGCTCCAATTCCAGCGACTTTATATGGCAGTGAAGCCATTGCCCACCATAACGTGATTTGGAATGCCAATGGCATGATGATCAAAGGGGAAGATCAACGCGTTTACCACAATACTATTTTCAATACGAACGATCCCAAGCGATCTGATCTCATTATCCTTGATGATGCCGATGTGGGCGGTGTATTAGGTGGCGCTAACAAAGGCAGCATTGTGATTAACAACGCCGCCGATGTCATTTCCAGCCAGCGCGCGTCAATAGAACCGATGTTAAGTTGGGTCGACTACGGCCATAATTTTAATGGTGCCAATGAAAGCCAAAGCTTGGCCAGCCAACTCAGAGACATCAACAATCGTGATTTCAGGCCCGCCCAACCATCGGCCCTAAACAATGGGGATGCGATAACGGATAGCTATCTAATCAATCAACAGGGTGGCGAATTTGCCTATGGCGGTGCTTATCAACAGGGACAAAATAACTATTGGATTCCGGGGCGTCAGGAACAACAGACCTCTCATCCAATCCCAGCATCACGTAGTGCAGATATCGCAACAAATACCGATTTAATTTGGCGACCAGCTTACAAGACCACTTCCTACAAGGTCTACATGGGTACCTCAAGCGACTCGCTGTCATTGATGAAACAACAAACAAATAATATCTTTCAGCCCGACAAGTTAAACCTTGGCACCACATATTACTGGCGAGTCGATGCCCTTACGGCAGCAGGCGATACAATCATTGGTGATGTTTGGCACTTCAGTACTCCGCAGGCGCCAGTAAAAATTGCCGAGCAACGCTTTGAAGAATATGTTGATGGCGATCAGCTAACAGCTTGGCAAACCACCGGTAAGGCTCATGCGGTAACTTCATCTGCGTTCACTGGCAACTTAGGGGCACGAATTATGAAAAGTACCACTATCGAAAAGCAATTTAGTACCCAAGGCTATCACGATATTCAGGTGACCTATGCCCGTAATACCGAAAAACTGGATGAAGAAGTAATATTCGATGAAAGTGAATTGCTAAGCGTAACTTGGAGTGTTGATGGCACCACTTGGCATACTCTGGAGCAGTCTAATGCGTCAAACTGGCAAACTGTGTCATTCGATTTACCCGAAAGTGCTAACAACCAATCAGGCTTTACGCTACGTTTCTCGTTAAACGCCAGCAATGCCAGTGAGCGTGCTCACATCGATGATATTCAAATAACAGGATTGGCTGATTGATCATAGCCATTTAGCACGGCAACATTTTATCGTTTGCCAAGACTTTAGTTTAGGCTTTGATGTGGTAAGGCTACAAACCATCGACAGGTTAAGTTTTTATCCACATCTGGAAAATAAAAACAGTGATTTGGCTATAATCACTGTTTTTTTAATTAATACAAACAAATATCAGCGCTCCATTGAGCAACAAATCTATTTTAACAGTATCCACTTGCAACAGGTTTAAAGCCCCTGTCAGCATTATCGCCGCCTCGCTGACGATGCTTAACTACTTAAAAGCGCCATTTAACCAATAAATTCGGACTTTTCTCATCCTGACCATCAGCACCAAACTTGTTTGTCTAATAGGTATATTCTAAGCCAATAGCCAAACGACCCTATGTTATTCCCAGAGCAGGACACGCGAAAGTAATAGGTGTGGTTGCGGCGATAGAAGTAGTTAAAGCATTGGACTAACTTCATGATGCGCCCCTCTGAAAACAAGCGAGATGTAGAGAAGTGTCGATAACCGTGTAACTGTTGAGGCAAACTCTGAGGTAAAAAAGATAACCACTTGTATTACAAGCGGTATTATAATAGGTGGAAGCTCGTCGATAAGCCGCCATTTCTGCTTGGCGGAGTGGACACCTTTCGAATATTCAAAAGATTAAAATTAGGTGGGAGTTGGTCGATAAGCCGGGTATGTGCCACTAGTATTAAAAATAAACTGTTGAATCCTAAAGATAACAGCAAAGTTTGTGTGACACAATGTGTGACAGGCTTTTGGTATTTACAAAGAATCTCTATTAGCTCAAGCTGGATATTACAACTTAAGATTTAGTATTAACCGAATCCGAAAACCAAATAGTAACTTTGTTCGCACAACGGATTCTAGTGAAAATCAACGTAAAGGGCTGCTCACGGCCACTTTCGGACGCTGGTAACTATCACAAGTAAAAGTCTATTGAGAGCGAGCTTAGTCACTGGTTTATCGCTACCTTGTAAGGTAGGATAGCCTGCAAAGTCACATTAATAACGTGTAATGTACCTAAATGAAATACGGCATAAATTTCCAAAATCAGATTGATATTTGCTCCATAAATCATGGCGTTTGCGTCCTTACATTAGTGCAATATGAAACTATTGATGAGTCGAATATTGAATTGCTTCAAAGTAAACTGAACCATTATTTGGTCTATATACTTGATGGGCAATTAGAAGAGGAAGAACCTCACAAGCATTCTTTACCAAAACGAATTGAATTAACCATTGGTCATAGTCCAACGGAGCTGCTAACCGATTTTATTAACCAATTGGTTCCAGTATTAGAATCTGAAAATATTGGTTTTGTGTTAAATTCAGAGTAATCGATATATAACAAGCTGTTAAACGAGGACAAAATACAGATGGCTTTTACTCCTTCGTCGCTTATTCTAGCCAACTATATTTAGCCTGTTAAAAGGGCGTTGATATGACTCCCCACGTCAAGAAGCGCGTTACGAACCCTGCTCAGAAAGCCAGAGCCATAATTTGTTTAT